>NZ_CP080519.1:10240000-10587500 GCF_019468465.1 Amycolatopsis sp. DSM 110486
GACAGCGAGTCCCGTAGCGCGGCTTCGTCATCGACGATCACGACGTGCACTCGCGCCTCCGGGTCTCTTTCACGCAAGTTACCGACGGGTGGCTGAGCGGACCGTCAGCGCACGGTTAGCGGCCGGTTAAATCCGCTTGCGAAGTCGTTGACCTCGGTCGAACGTCCCGTTGAGCGTCGAGAACTTACAGTCGATTCGTGCACGAAACCGCGGAACCGGAGACCGGCGGCCGGGTGCTCGCCCCGGCCGTCGTCGCCGGAGTCGCGACGCTGGTCTTCCTGCTGTTGACGGTCTCCGCGACCGGAACCCTGCCCTGGACGAAGGGATTCGACCTCGCCGTGCACTCGTGGCTCGTCGCGCACCGCTGCGCCGCGGTGGTCTCGTTCGCCGCAACCTTGACGAGCACCGCGTCCTCGGCGTTCGCCGTCCCGGCGGTGTTCCTCGCCGCGATCGCCCTGACGCGAGGCTCGCTCGGCGCCCGCCTGGCGCGTGCTGCTTGGGTCACCGGGGTCGTCGGATTGGGCGTGTTGTGCCGGTACGGGCTCTCCGCGCTGATCGCGCGGCCACGACCTCCCGAGGCCGACTGGGCCGTCACCGCGTCGGGCCAGTCGTTCCCCTCGGGCCACACCGCGGACGCGATCCTGGCGGCGGGCATGCTCGCGTGGCTCGCGGCGCAACGGTTGCACGACCGGCCGGTGCTGCGCGCGACCGTGTGGATCGTCGCGGGCACCTACGTGGCGGCGATCGCGTGGACGCGGGTGTACCTCGGCGTCCACTGGCCCACCGACGTGATCGGCAGCATCGCCTTCGGGACCGCGTGGCTGTGCGGCGCTCTCGTCGTCCGCCGAGCGCTGCTCTCCGGCGGCCGTTCCGGCGCGAAGCCGTCCTCCGCGCCCGACTGAGCTGAGGTCGTGTCGGTCTCGGAATCCGTTCCGGTGGCGCGGAAAACGGTGACCGCAAGGAAAAGTCCGGAGCGGGGCCCCCAGGCATGGGGCGGCCACGCAGACGAGCAATACGATCCCTGCTACCACAGAGGGCCGCGACCGCCTCGAGAACGTCAGTGCGTGGGCATGAGGGGCGTGAAGTCGCGGGCGGCAACGAACGGGGGACGCGGCGAGGCAGCGGCATACGGTTCCCGCAAGGTGTTCTCCACGCTGTTGAAGACCACGAACACATTGGAACGCGGGTAGGGAGTGATGTTGTTGGCGGATCCGTGCATGAGGTTGGCGTCGAACCACAGCGCGTGCCCGGCAGGACCGGTGAACTGGTTGATCCCGTGGGCCGCTGCCAGGCGCGCGATCGTGGTCTCGTCGGGCACGCCGACCTGTTGTTCCTTGAGTGAATCCCGGTAATGGTCCCCGGGGGTGGCACCGGCGCACTGCGCGAACTCCCGGTGGGAACCGGGCATCACCATGAGGCCGCCGTTGAAGGGGTGGTTGTCCGTCAGTGCCAGTGACAGGCTGACCGCGCGGGGAACGGGCATGCCGTCTTCGGCGTGCCAGGTCTCGAAGTCGGAGTGCCAGTAGAAACCCTTGCCGCGGAAGCCGGGCATGCAGTTGATCCGGCTCTGGTGCACGTACACCTCCGAGCCGAGCAGTTGCCGGGCCCTGTCCAGCACACGGGGATCGCGCACCAACCGTGCGATGAGCGGGCTCATGCGGTGGACTTCGAAGATCGACCGCACTGCCCCGGAAGCCTTCTCCCGCACCACGCGTTCGTCCGCTGCCAGCGTCTCGTCGGCGCAGAGCCGATCCAGCTCCGCACGCAGCAGGTCCAGTTCCTCTTCCGTGACCGACGACGGGACGATCGAAAATCCCCGTTCGGCGTGAGCGGCCAGCTCGGCCGGGGTGAACGGCTCGCGCAGCCGACCCGGCCACACCGCGGGCACCTCGCGGCGCAGCAGCGCCGGTTCACCGCCGATCCGCGTCGGATATCTGTCTTCGGTCGTGGTGCCCGTCGTCGTCATCCCAGTTCCTTCCATTCCACGGCAGGGCGAGTACCCCCGAACCCGAGTAGAATCCACATTAACGTGAAAATTCCTGCGACCGGCAGCGCTCACCCGCCTTGGCGCGGCATGCCGTCCTGAAACAGCACTGGTAAACAGTCGGGCTGATCGACGATTTCTTCGCAGGCACCCGTCGCATGCTTGCGTAACTCGGGACCCGGCCCGGGCCGCGGATCGATTTCGGCGACCGGGCCGGTGCCGTGAAAAGTTCGTCGTGGAAAGCTGCGTGAGCCGCCGCGGACTCACGAGAGAATGTTTCCCTCGGGATCCTCACCTCACCAGGTCCGTGACTTTCCCACTCGGGAAACAAGACCACGATTCCTTCTACGTCGACTTCATTGCCGCGCGGGCCGGTCAGCGTTTCGTGGTGATCGTGGTGACCGGCAGGCCGAACCGGCGCTCTGCTTGGTGCGGCAGGTCGGCCCGGAGCCAGCGGGAGGCGCGCCGGGGCAGCGTGGCCACGATGATCTCGTCGATCTCGCGGCCCGCGAGCACCTTCTCGATGGCTTCGAGCGGCCGGGCGCTCCCGAGGTCGCCGTCCGCCTGAACCTTCCGCTCGGCGAGGTCGGCGAGCACCTGGTCCAGCCGTTGCCGGGCCTGCGCTGTCGCCTCCTCGTCGGAGGCAGGTCGACCGAAGTCCATCACCACGCTGGGCATCGGCATCAAGCCGCCGGCGGCGGGCACCGTGTGGTAGTGCACGGCGGCGGTGTTCGGGACGAGCACGTAGAAGGAACTCGGCCCCGCCTCGATTCTCTTGTGGAGCTCGTTCTGCAGCTCCGGACCCAGGAGGGTCTGGTTCGCTACCACGAGGTAACTGCGCATGAAGACCACCCACTCGGTCAGCCCTTGACACGCTGTGAAATCTCATGATAAGTCGCCGCACGTGCCGTGGTCTACGGGCCAAGGGCCGCGACGGTCGCCTTCGAGACCAGGCGGAACCCGCGCACCGCCCGGGCCAAGACGTCCACAAAGGACTTGCCGGTAGAAAATCCCGACCGACGCCCCGAACCCGCCGGGCTCACCGCAGATGGGACAGGTCGGCGGCGCCCACGAGTCCGGCCTCGTTGCCCAGCTCGGCGATCCGCACCTTCGCGGTCGGGCGGTGTCCGCGGCCGGTGAGGTTCTTGCGGAAGACGGCCTCCGTCGGCGCGCGGAGAATTTCCCCGGCCTCGCACACGCCGCCGGCGATGACGAACATGCCCGGGTCGAGGATCGCGGCCAGCGCGGCCATCCCGCGCCCGAGCCATTTGCCCAGCTCGTCGAAGCAGTTCAGGGCGGTCACGTCGCCGGACCGTGCGGCCTCGGTGACGATGTGGCCGGTGATGCCCGCCGGACGCCCCCCGGCGAGCCGCAGCAGCTCCGGGGCCATCGAGGGCGCGACGGTCGCCTGCTCCTGCGCCTCGAGTACGAGCGCACGCCCGCTGCCGTACTGCTCCCAGCAGCCGTGCAGGCCGCATCCGCAGCGCCGTCCGTCGGGGACGATGGTGAAGTGCCCGATCTCGCCGGCCAGCCCGTAGCGGCCCCGGAAAAGCTTCCCGTCGAGGACGACACCGCCGCCGATCCCGGTACCGATGGTCAGGATGACGACGTGGGTCTCGCCGCGGGCGGCGCCGAACCGGGCCTCGGCCCACGCGGCGGCGTTGGCGTCGTTCTCCACGATCACCGGCATGCCGAGCCGGTCCTCCAGCGATTCCCGCAAATGCTCGTCCCGCCAGGCGAGGTTCGGCGCGAACATCACGGTCGAACGCTTCTCGTCGACGAAACCCGCCGCGCCGAGGCCGACCCCGACCACGGTGTACTCGCTGGTCAGCTCGCGAACGGCGTCGGCGATGGACTCCTGGGTCTTCGACGGGTCGTCGGCGGGGGTCGGACGCCGGGTGCGGGCGACGATGTGCCCGCCCTCGTCGACCACCCCCGCGGCGATCTTGGTGCCGCCGATGTCGACGCCGATGGCGAGCGTCCCCTCAGGGGCTTCGCGGACTGCCAGGGGAACCGTCTCCGCTGCCGGCGCCTGGGCGTTCACGACGCCCGCCCGGCCAGCACGTGACGCCCGAGCGCCGCGACGTCGATCTCGTCGAGGGAGGTCACCACGAGGTCGGCCCGCGCGGCCGCGAGCAGCGCCTCGTCGTCGGCCCTGGCGACACCGAGCGCCGCCATCCTGCCGGCCTTGGCTGCCTCGATGCCGCTGGCTGCGTCCTCGACGACGAAGCAGTCTTCGGGGGCGACGCCGAGTTCGGCCGCGCCGGTCAGGAAGATCTCCGGGTGTGGCTTGCCGTGGGCGAAGTCGCGGCCCGAGATGTCGGCGTCGAAGGAGTCGAGCAGGCTCAGTCCGGGCGTCACGAAGTCGTGGGAAAGGCCGTTCTGCGCAGCGAAGGTGTCGAGGCGGATCTGCCGCAGGAAGAGCCCGGCGTTCTTCGACGACGACGCCGCCGCGGTCGGGATGCCCGCGGCCTTCACCGCGAGGACGAAGCGCAGCGCGTCGGGGTAGGCCTCGAACTCGCCGGCCTCGATGAGCTTGATGACCATGTCCTGTTTGTGCGCACCGTAGACCTCGACGCGCGCCTTCGCGTCGGGGACCTCGAAGTACTCGAGGGCGGCCAGCGCTCCGGCGGCCCGGGGTTTGCCGGACATCACTTGCTGGTAGACCTGGGGAGTGAAGCGGTCGTCCGACCACGTTGTCCGCTCGCGGATGTCGGCCCACTCGGTCTCCATCAGCTCGCGCAGCGAGTCCTTCCAGGCCCGCTCGTGCGGGGAGTCGACGAGCACGCCGTCGACGTCGAAGATCGCGCCCTCAAAGCCCTTCGCCATGGTGACTCCCTTCCGCGTGGCCCGGGTGGCTCTCCACCGTCGCCGGCCTGGGCTCGTGGGACAGGGTGAAGATCCGGCTGTCCCCCGCCCCGAGCTCGTGGACCTCGTCTCCGACGCCGACGAAGACCGGCCCGCGGAAGCCCTGGGGAAGCGCGAAGACGGTCAGCTCGTCGCCCGTGATCGACACCCGAAGCGGTACGCCGCGGTACTGCATCGAGAAAACCAGGCCGTCGAGCCGGTTGAGCTGGGTCGGCGCGAAGTACAGCACGCCGTCCCGCACCGCGCTGCCGACGTAGTAGCGCTGCAGCAGGTCCAAGGTCCCGGACATGACACCCATGTGGATGCCTTCCTTGGTCGTTCCTCCTTGGACGTCACCGATGTCGCTCTCCAGCGCCACGATGAACCGGTCCCAGGAACTCTTCGGGTCCAGCGCGGCGAGCACGCCGGCGTGGGTGACGAGACTCAGCGTCGAACCGTGGGAGGTGCGCCGGTCGTAGTAGTCGATCGTGCGCCGGGTCAGCTCCGCATCGTGCTCGTAGCCGAGCCGGCGGAAGAGAGTGCGTAGCTCCTCGTCGGAGAACAGGAAGAACAACATGACCGCGTCGGCCTGCTTGGCCAGTTTGAACCGGTCGGGTTCTTCGCCCTCAGCCTTGAGGATCCGGTCCAGCCGCTGGATGTTGGCATGTTCGGCCCGGTAGTGCTCCCAGTCGAGTTCGTCCAGGTCCAGGTAACCCTCGAATTGGCTGATGATGCCGTCCGGGTGGAACGGCACGTACATCTTGCGGCTCATCTCGTCCCACGTGTGCAGCTCGTCGTCGGTCAGTCCGAGGCGGGCGCGCAGCGCGGCGCGGCGGCTGGCCGGCAAGAGCCTCAGCACCCGCGGAGCGGTGTCGGCGATCCAGGCCACCATCACGTTGGTGTAGGCGTTGTTGCGCAAACCGCCTTCTTCGCTGCCGGGATAGCGCTCGTGGAACTCGTCGGGTCCCATCACGCCGTGGATCTCGTAGCGGTCGCGCTCCGGGTCGTACCGGGCGATCGAGGCCCAGAACCGTGCGATCTCGAGCATCAGCTCGGCGCCGTAGTCGCGCAGGAACTCCCGGTCGTCGGTGGCCTGGTAGTACTGCCAGACGTTGTAGAAGATGGCCGCGTTGACGTGGCGCTGGTTGTGGCTCAGGTCGGGGTCCCACTGGCCGGAGAGCGGGTTGAGGTGGACGACCTGGGTCTCTTCGGTGCCGTCACTGCCGCTCTGCCACGGGAACATCGCGCCCTGGAAGCCCGCTTCCCGGGCAGCCGCGCGGGCCTCGGTGAGCCTGCGATAGCGGTAGAGGAGCAAGCCGCGGGTGATGCCGGGCAGCCGGAAGTTGAGGAACGGGTAGATGAAGAGCTCGTCCCAGAACACGTGCCCGCGGTAGGCCTCGCCGTTGAGCCCCCGGGCCGGGACACCCGCGTCGTGCCGTGCGGTGTGCCGGGAGCAGACCTGCAACACGTGCGCCACGTGGAACCGCAGCAGCAGTTCGACCCGTGGTTCCCGTGGGAGCTCGAGGTCGCACACCTCCCACAGCTCCTTCCACGCCGAAGCGTGCTCCACCAGTGCCCCGGCGAAGTCCGGGTAGCGCAGGACGCCCCGGCCCGCGGCCGCCAGCGTCTCGGTGATCGCGTTGTCGTGCGAGGTGAACAGCGACACCATCTTCTCCACCCGAACCGGCCGGCCTCGCGTCACGTCGAAGGTGATGACCTGCTGGATGTAGTCATCCATCTGATCCAGGGTGCGCTCCACCGGAAGCTGCTCACCGTCGAGGAAGACGCGGGTGCGGGCGGCCTCGGTGACATAGATGTCCGACTGTCGGGTCTGCACCTTCAGCGCGATGGTCTCGGGACCGAAAGTGCGCGGGGACACCGGGTCGAGGTGACGTCCCTCCAGCTCGCGGTAGCGGGCGACCATCTGATTGGTCACCCGGCCGTCCAGCCCGGAGATCACCTCGACGCGACCCGACCAGTTCTCGGGCGTCAGCGTCCACTCGATGCCGGCCTGGTGGCTGTGGGCCATGCTCACGAAGCGGCGGCTGCGCAGTGTCGTCTCCCGGCCGGCGCGGTCGCGGAAGCGCAGGACGCGCTGAACGGTCGCGAGCCGGATGTCGTAGGAGTGCTCGTAGGAGATCAGTTCGACGTTGCCGAGCCTGATCGCCTCCTCGCCCTCGATGCGCAGCTTGAGCACCAGCCAGTTCGGCAGGTTGACCAGGTCCTCGTTCTGCACCGGGCGTCCCCCGAGGATGGTGGTTTCCCGATTGAAGCCACCGTGCGCGTAGGTGCCCGGGTAGTGGACTTTGTCGGCGTCCTCCCACTCGGCCGCACCGCGGGTGCAGAAGTATCCGTTGCCCGTCGACGTCAGCGACTCCCGCAGACCCTCGACGCCGGGGTCGAAGTGGTCGTAGACGAGCACGCAATCGGACCCGGACTCCCCCTCGTCCGGGGCCTGGCCCTCGCCGACGGCCAGAGTGGACAGCAGCTGGGCCACTTCTTCCGGGGAGGAGAGGATGAAGTCGGCCGACGTGTTCCGATCGCCCACTTCGGGATCATCGGCCGTGCCGACGAAGATGCCGGCTCCCCCGCGACCGGCCAGTGCCCGGAACGCATCCTCGTCGGTGATGTCGTCGCCGAGGTAGATCGGGACCACGTCCGGCGAGTCCAGGTGCAGGTCGCGGAGCAGGTGGAGCACGGCCTTGCCCTTGTGCCAGTCGATCTTCGGCTGAAGCTCGTAGACCATCTTGCCGGGCGTCATCTTCAGCCGGTCCGGATGCTCGGCGAGGAGGGTCTCGACCACGGTGGCGATCCGTTGGCGCCGGTCCGGATCGACGCGTCGGTAGTGCACCGCGACCGAGGCCTTCTTCGGTTCGATCACCACGCCCGGGATCGAGCCGGTTTCGGTGCGCAGGCGATCGGTGACCTCACCGATGACGTCCTCGAACCCGCTCGCGGCATCGTGCTGGATCTCGCCCGCGGCCGGGCTCCAGATGTCGAAGCCGTGGCTGCCGGCGACCACCAGGTCGTCGATCCCCATCAACCGCTGCACGTCGAGCCGGTCACGCCCGCTGACCACACAAACCGGGCAGCGCATCGCCAGCGCCCGCACCGTGTCCCGCATGCGGTCGGAGATCAGGGCGTCCTCGGGGTGGTCCACGATCGGGGCCAGCACACCGTCGTAGTCGAGGAACACCGCCGGGCGCCGTCCGGCCAGCCGCTGCGCGAACCGATCACCGTCACGCAACGCGTGGGGAAGTTCTCGGACCGTCGACGTCGGCTCGGTCATCGTCAGGCCATCTCCTCCAGCTCACGCCCCTTCGTTTCCTTGACGTACTTGATCACGAAGAAGATCGACACGAAGGCGAAGAACGTGTAGACGCCGTAGGCAAGTCCCAGCCCGACATCCGACAGCGCGGGGAAGGTCGTGGAAATGGCGAAGTTGGCCAGCCACTGCGCCGCCGCGGCGACGGACAAGGCCATGGCGCGGATCTTGTTGCTGAACATCTCACCGAGCAGCACCCACACCACCGGGCCCCACGTCGCTCCGAAGAACACGACGTAGACGTTGGCGGCGATGAGCGCGATCGGCGCGGCCGAACCCAGGTCCGGCGTGCCGTTCACGATCGGCGCGGTGCCGAAGAGCAGGGCGAGGACGCCCAGACAGACGAACTGGCCGATCGAGCCGATCAGCAGCAGTGGCTTGCGGCCGATCCGGTCGACCAGTGCGATGGCGATGACCGTGGTGAGGATGTTGGTCACCGACGTGATCACGGTGATCGCCAGTGCGTTCTGCTCGCTGAACCCCACGGCCTGCCACAGCACCGAGGAGTAGTAGAAGATCACGTTGATGCCGGTGAACTGCTGGAAAACCGACAGTCCGATGCCGATCCAGACGATCGGCAGCAACCCCAGCCTCGGGCCACGGACGGTCACGAAGCCGGTGCGTTCGTTCTTTCCTTTGACCGTCCGGATGATCTCCGTGATCTTCGCGTCGACGTCTCCGCCGACGAACCGCCGCAGCACCTCTGCCGCTCTGGCCAGCTGCTCCTTCTGGACCAGGTGCCGCGGCGACTCCGGGATCGTCAAGGCCAGGAGGCCGTAGGCGAGGGCGGGAATCAGCAGCGACAGGAACATCCACCGCCAAGTCGCGAGGCCGAACCACAGAGGATCCGACGCCCCGCCCGATCCGGCGACCAGTGCGAAGTCCACGAGTAACGCCACGAAGATGCCGGACACGATGGCCAGCTGCTGCAGCGAGCCCAGCCTGCCGCGCAGGTGCGCCGGCGAGATCTCCGCGATGTAGGCGGGCGCGATCACGGATGCCGCGCCGACCCCGAGACCTCCGACGAGCCGCCAGAACGCGAGCTCCCAGATCGAGAACGAGAAGCCGCTGCCCAGCGCGCTGATGGCGAACGCGATCGCGGCGAGCCACATGACGCGGATCCGGCCGTAGCGGTCCGCGATCCCGCCCGCGAACCAGGCGCCGATCGCGCAGCCGATCAGCGCCGCGGCGACGGCGAACCCGAGGACGAAGGGCGACGCGTTGAAGGTTTCCCCGACAGCCTTGACGGCGCCGTTGATCACCGCGGTGTCGTAGCCGAAGAGGAAACCGCCGAGCGCCGCCGTCGCGGCGACGAGCACGGTGCGCCCGGTACTCGGGGTGGGATAGCTGATCCGATGGGCAGGATTGCCCTGCTGCCAAGAGGGTTCGCTCGACGGTGGCTGTTCGCCCGGTGTGGTCCCCACATGGACCTCCCCTGCGTGAGGGTCTCCGAGGCGGTCTGCGCTCGACGGCTCCCTCACACCTCCCTACAGGGTGTGTCCTAATTCACATTCCGTCAAGAGGGCGGTCGCCTGCGCAAATTTGCACACGAGCGCCGCATTATCCGGCTGCACCGTTTCCCGGCACACGGTCACGAACACGACCGGCCGACCGCAACTTTCCTACCGAGGAGAGGCCGGTGCTGTTGTTCGGCTGGAATACCCTGATTGGCGCCGGTATGGGAATTGACCTTGTCGGATTAGCCGCCGGAAAAGTCAAAGGAGCGGCCTTCCCGTCGCAAAGGGGTGCCCCTCTTCGGTCTGTGCCAGAGTCAGCCCCACCCATCGTCGTACTGCGGCGACCAGCCGGGGCCAGGGTTGGCCGGGGCCACGGTTCGCCTGGTCCGGGTGAAGCCGGACACGGGCACTCGCCCGGATGCTGCACTGGTGGGGAGGTTCGAGCGGAAACCGTTGCCGAAGCAGGACGCCCGCGGCACGTCACGCGTCGTGCACGCCGCTGACCTGCGTATCGAAGCGTGGGGACCGACGCGGGAAGCGTGTCTGACGGAAGCCGTCCGAGCGCTGGTGGAGAGTTTCGCCCGGACACGTCTGCACCGCGGGTCCGCGGCCTGGTCGTTCGAGGTCTGCGGCCCGACGGACGGTTCGGTGCTGGTCGCGTTGCTCGACAAGGTCATCCTCATGATGCGGACTCGGAGCCTGATCCCGGTCACCGCGGAAGGGATCGTCGTGGACGGCTCGACGGTGCGGCTGCGCTGCCAGATGACCGACCTCGGCGCCGTCATCCCGACCGGGGCGATTCCGAAGGCCGTGTCCCGGCGGGAGGTCCGGTGCGAGCGCACCGAACGCGGCTGGTGGTGCGCGGCCCGGATCGATGTCTGAGTCGCGGTGAAGTCAGGCGACTCCGTGCCTGCGCCCTGGAGATTTCACCCCGGTGCAACGCCGACGGTTCCGGCTACCGGCCGTGCTTCGTGCTGCGGTGGTCCGACGCGAGCGCCGGGTGTCCTGGGGTATCACCACCGTGGGCCGTGCATCGCTGCGCGCAATCGTTCTTCCCGCAAGGCCTCGACCTCCGGCAGGGCCAGCGGCGATGGCGGGGTGCCGAGCACCCATTCCAGTAGCCGGTCGGCCAGCGCGGGGTTGCGCGCCAGCACCGGGCCGTGGAGGTAGGTCGCCAGTACCCGGCCGGTTCCCGCGCCCTCTGTGCCATCCCCGTTGCCGACGCCGGCGCGTACCGAGCCGAGCGGACAGCTGCCGGGGCCGACGAGCGTGCGGCCGAGGTGGTTCTCGAAGCCGGTGAGGGGCTGTGCCGTCAGCTCGGGTCTGACGTCGACGACGATTTCCCCCACCGCGCGCCCCCGCCCGGGAGACGTCACTACGTCGAGCAGACCAAGCCCACGATGGGAGACGTTGTCGGGCGTCGTGAAGTTCATGCCGAGGACCTGAAGTCCGGCGCAGACGCCGAACACCACGGCACCTCGCGTGACCGCCCGCTGCAGTCCGGGATGCTCGTGCAGGTGCGCCGTCGCAAGAGCTTGAGCATCGTCTTCGCCGCCGCCCAGCAAGTACAGGTCGAGCGAGCACGGCACCGCCTCGCCGTGGCGGGTCTCCGTCACGCTCGCGGCGATGCCCCGCCACTGCAATCGCCGCCGCAGCACTTGGGCGTTGCCGCCGTCGCTGTAGGTGCCGAGGATGTCGGGCAGCAGCACCCCGATACGGACGGCTGACTCAGTCATCGCCGAGCTGCTGCCGGAGATCACGGAAAGCCGTGTAGTTCGCGACGAGCTCGACCGGGCCGGGCGGCAGCAGTGAGGCGACCGCCGCGAGCGGACGGGGGCAGAGCGTGTGCCGCACCTCGGCGTAAGTGAGGCGCACGGCCAGATCGGTCGCCCGTTCACCGGCGGCCACGACCTGCCGTCCACGCAGCTGCTCGAACCGCACGTCCCACAACCACGACATGTCCCGCCCGTCGGCCTCACCGCTGTTCACCGCGATCACGACCGGCGACCGGGAGTCGAGCAGCGGCAGTGTTTCCTCCCAGCAGGCCGGGTTCTTCGCCAGCATCACCCGCACACTGCGCCCGGACACCCAAGCCTGGCGGTAGCGGCCGGCGACGTCGGCGATCGGACGCAGTCGCGCGACGGCGACCTCCGGCGAGACACCGAGCCGAGCGGCGGTGGCCACCGCGATCGCGGCGTTCGCGGCGTTGGCGCGGCCCGGCAGGCGGAGGCCGAGCGTGATCTTCGAGCCCCCGATGGTTTCCACGGCATCACCGGTCAGAGTCCACAGCGGATCCGGCCGGGTAAGACCACACGCACAGTGCCAGCAGGTGTTGTGCCTGACCACGGCTCGGCCGCATCGGGCGCAGGCCACGGCGTCGGCGTGCCACCGCTGTCCCGCGCCGACCCACACGGGGTGAGCGGAGCCAAGGGCGGCCGAGGTGACCAGTGGGTCGTCGCAGTTGGCGACCACGGTCGTGTCCGGCAATGCCGCGGCGACCGCCCGCAACGCCCGTTCGGTCGTCCGAACCTCGCCGACCCGGTCCAGCTGGTCTCGGCTGAGGTTGAGCAGCACGAGGCAGGCCGGGTGCACCTGCGCGGCGACGGCGGGCACGTAGGTCTCGTCGACTTCGAGGACCGCCAGGGGGGCGCGATGTTTGTCCACCAGGGCGGCGACTACCCCGTCGGTCATGTTCGCGCCGTCGCTGTTCGTGGCGACCTGGCCCAGCGTCTCCAGGATCCGGCTGAGCATGAGCGCGGTGGTGGTCTTGCCGTTGGTGCCGGTCACCAGCACCACTGTCCGACCGCCGCCGATCCGGCTCAGCACGCGAGGATCCAGTGTGAGTGCGATCCGCCCGCCGATGACGCCGCCGTTGCCGAGACCCATTCCCCGCGAGATCGCCGCGCCGAGCCGCCCGGCCGCGACCGCCAGCCGCGTTCGCGCCGGGAGCCGGCGCGGCACGGGCGGCAGGACGGCTTGCTTGCCGACGACGCACGGTGAATCGGGGCTCACGCACAGCCTCCTTCGCGCTTGGTCGGGCAAATAACCGTCACCCCTCGTCGCCTGGCCGTGCGAGGGCGCTGAGAGCGCGGTGACGACGGCACGTCCGGTGCGAACCGGCGGCGCGTTCCGTTGGCCCATCCGGGACTGAGAGTACGTCGGACCGCATCAGTGCGCGCTCAAGAAAGGTCGACAGAACGCTGTCTCGTTATCCCTTTTTGTCCGTTTCGGCCACCGACTTGCCGCCGTCTGCCAACCCGCAATCGTCCTCAACGCAGTGAATCACCGGGACCGCAGCATTTTCAGACCTGCTCCAGCTGTACCCGGCCCAGACGCGGCGGGCAGATGTCGTGCCGCACCCGTAGATGTCCGGGCCACCGGCCGCATTCGTCGCCACGACGGCCGGCCTGAGCGAGCCGTGCTCAACGAACGCCGCAGGTCGCCCGTGATCGGTCGCGCGGAACCGGTTCGGACGGCGGACCACCGCAACAGACCTGGCTCGGCAGCACGGCCACAGGGAAACGCTCGGCTGGGAGTCCCAGCCGAGCGTTGCGCCACTGTCGGTCGACACCGAACGAAGTCCGGCCTCGCTGAAACCCCTCCGCAGGTCAGGACGCGACCGCGCACTGTCCGCGATCGGCCCTCACCGGGCCTTCGCTCGTCGGGCGCACGTCGAAATCGAAGATCTCCGTGGGCACGTAGAGCGTGCAACACGCGTTGGGGATGTCCACGATGCCGCTGATCCGGCCCTCGATGGGCGCCGAGCCGAGCAGCAGGTAGGCCTGTTCACCAGTGAATCCCCACTTCTTGAAGTACTCCACCGCGTTCAGGGCCGCATTGCGGTAGGCCATGGTGGCGTCGAGGTAGAGGTTCTCGTCGGTCTCCCGGTCCACCGAGATGCCCACGAACGACAGGAACTCGGAATACCGGGGTTCGACGTTTCCCGGCATGAACACCGGATTCGTGGTGATGCCGTACTTCTCCATGCCGCCTTTGATGAGGTCGACGTGGAAGTCGATGTACCCGCCCATCTCGATGGCGCCACAGAAGGTGATCTCGCCGTCGCCCTGGCTGAAGTGCAGATCTCCGCCGGAGAACTTGGCGTCGTCGACGTAGACCGGGTAGAAGACCCGCGATCCCCGGGTGAAGTTCTTGATGTCGTGGTTCCCACCGTTCTCCCGGGCCGGCACCGTGCGGGCGCCCTCGCTGGCGATGTGCTCCGCGGTCGACCTGTCGGCCGTTCCGGCGAGCGTCCCGTCGAGCAACGGCGGCAGGCCCAGCGGCGGTACGCGGTCGGGCTCGCGGGCGACCAGCGCCCGCTCCCTGCGGTTCCACCGCTGGAGCAGCTCGGCCGACGGCGCGGTGCCGAACAGGCCGGGGTGGGTGATTCCGGTGTACCGGATGCCCGGCAGGTGGCGCGAGGTGGCCTGCTGACCGTGGAAGTCCCAGATCGCCTTGTAGGCGTCGGGGAAGTAGTCGGTCAGGAACCCGCCGCCGTTGGCCTTGGCGAACACCCCGGTGTAGCCCCAGCCCTGCCCCGGCGCGTCGCCCGTCTCCTGCGGAACCGGGCCGAGGTCGAGGATGTCGACGACGAGCAGGTCACCGGGCTGGGCGCCCTCGACGCCGATGGGACCGCTGAGCATGTGGCAGCGCGACAGGTCGACGTCCCGCACGTCGTTGGCCGAGTCGTTGTTGCCGAGCTGGGCGTCGGTCCATTCCCGGCACTCCACGCGGAACTCCTGCCCGGGACGGACCATCGCGGCGACCGGTACATCCGGGTGCCACCGGTTGTGGCCCGGCACCGCCTGGTCGCGCATGGATTTCGTCTGGTCGACACTGAACACTACTTCTGGCATGCGAATTCTCCTCTGTTTGCGGGCCTTTGATCTGGCTCGCCCGCCGTTCTCGGGTCAGTACCTGTGAACCTCCTGGTCATATCGGCGACGTTCGACAGAAAAACCGACGCCTGAATTTACGAAAAAATTGAGTTCGTCGACGATGTGAAATTCTGAAAAAAGACCTTCGCTGTTCGGCGATCCGTACCCACGCCCCGAGGCAGGCATCGACGACTCCGGCCGGCGCTGATCGCCACTGCGGTTGCGGTCGCCACATCGACTGCTTGCGGGCTACTTTCCGTGACGGCCCGGGCGGACTCACGAGGACGTTCGGTCACTCCCGAGACCAGGACGGCACTGGCCCGACGCCGCATCTTGAACGGGATCGCGCTGTACGCAGCGTATTCGCAGGTCGCGCAGGGATGTCAAGGGCAACGAAAAACCACGCACCGGCTTGACTTAAGGTATATCGTTTCGTTATCTTGCCTCGTCCTGCACCGGCTGCCCCTTACGGGCGTCGAAGCAATGCTGATCAAGAAATCGGTGGAGCGTCGTGGAAGCGAAGTCCGACGACGACGGCTCGATGGAGTTCGTCGTCCTCACCGCGTGGGAATGCGCCAGCTGCGAGGTCGCCGGGCGGACTCCGCCGGGGAAGGCGGTCGAGTGCTGGAGTTGCGGCGGCTCGGTCGTGATCACCGCACGGCCCAGCATCCGGCGCTTGGCCGGGTAGCCGCACGCGGCCCCACCTGCGGTTTCCTCCGCGACCCAGGAGGCGCTGTCCGTCGCCCGAGGACCCGAGTTGACTGGCCTTCCGGACCGTCTTACGGTGCCGAAAGGCAGAGTTTACTTTCTGTAGCTCAAAGCCGTCCGGATCCACAGTCAAGCGGGCTGGGAGGGCGCGCATGACGACCTACGAGCCACGAGATGTGCGACCGCGGATCGCGGCGCTGACCGAGCGCCTGCGGGCGGCGCTGGGTCCTGATTCGGTCATCGACGATCACCAGCGGCTGCGTACCTACGAGTGCGACGGCCTCGCGCACTACAAGGTCACTCCCGCGCTCGCCGTGCTCGCTCGGGACAGTGCCGCCGTCGTGGAGACCGTGCGTGCCTGCGCCGAGGCCGAGGTGCCGTTCGTCGCGCGCGGATCCGGCACGGGCCTCTCCGGTGGTGCGCTGCCGCGCGCCGACGGGGTCCTCATCGTCACCTCGCGGATGCGGCACATCATCGAGATCGACCGGGAGAACCAGCGTGCGGTGGTCGAGCCAGGGGTGATCAACCTGGACGTTTCCCGGGCCGCCAAGCCCGAGGGCTACTACTACGCGCCGGATCCCTCGAGCCAGCAGGTGTGCTCGATCGGCGGCAACGTCGCGGAGAACTCGGGTGGCGCGCACTGCCTGAAGTACGGTTTCACCACCAACCACGTCACTGGCATCACCTTCGTGACCGCGGACGGCGAAGCCGTGCGGCTCGGCGGCAAGGCGCCGGATCCGACCGGGTACGACCTGCTCGGGGCCATCGTGGGTTCGGAAGGCACGCTCGGCATCGCCACCGAGGTGACGGTGCGGCTCACCCGGCTGCCGGAAGCGGTCCGCACGTTGCTCGCGGCCTTCCCGAGCACCGACGACGCCGGCGCGGCCGTTTCGGAGATCATCGGCGCCGGAGTCGTGCCCGCGGCGATCGAGATGATGGACGCGCTGGCGATCGAGGCGGCCGAAGCCGCCGTGCACTGTGACTACCCCGGTGGTGCGGGTGCGGTGCTGATCGTCGAGCTGGACGGACCGGCCGACGAGGTCGAGCGGCAGTTCGAGGAGGTCGAGCGGCACTGCCGCACGCACCGGGCCTTCGAGATCCGCATCGCGAAGGACGACGTGGAGCGCGCGTTGTTCTGGAAGGGGCGCAAGTCGGCGTTCGCCGCCGTCGGGAGGATCAGTCCCGACTACATCGTCCAGGACGGTGTCATCCCGCGCACCGCGTTGCCCGAGGTGCTGCACCGGATGACGGAGCTCTCGCGCAGCAGCGGCGTCCGGGTCGCCAACGTCTTCCACGCCGGGGACGGCAACCTGCACCCGCTGGTGCTGTTCGACGACGCGGTGCCCGGCGAAGCCGAGCGCGCCGAGGAGGTTTCGGGGGCGATCCTCGACCTCTGCATCGAGTACGGCGGATCGATCACCGGCGAGCACGGCGTCGGGTCGGACAAGGCGAAGTTCATGCCGCGGATGTTCACCGAGGCGGACCTCGACACGATGCAGTTGGTGCGCTGCGCCTTCGATCCGGCCGGACTGGCCAATCCCGGCAAGGTGTTCCCGACGCCGCGCTTGTGCGGTGAGGTGCCAGGCCGGCACAAGGGCGCGCATCCCTTGCAGGAAGCCGGAATCGCCGAGGTCTTCTGATGAGCGGGCCCGATCCGGCGGCGCTGGACGCGCTGTGCGCGGCGACCGCGAAGCACGCCCGGCCCGCGGCGGCGGGTGACGAGGTCGACGGCATCGCGCCGGCGTTGGTCGCGGCACCGGGCAGCACCGCGGAAGCGGCGGACGTCCTGCGGATCGCCGCTGACTACGGGCTCGCCGTCGTCGTCCGGGGCTCGGGGACGAAACTCGGCTGGGGGCAGCGGCCCGCGAAGGCCGACCTGATCGTGGACACCGGCCGCATGGACCGCGTCGTCGAGCACCGCTCCGGCGACCTTGTCGTTCACGTGGACGCGGGCCTCCGCCTCGCGACGCTGCAGGACCGCCTCTCCCCCGCGGGTCAGCGGCTGGCCGCGGATCCCGTGGTGCCGCCTGGCGCGGCCGACGCCGGAACGGTCGGCGGGCTCATCGCGACCGCCGCTTCCGGCCCGCTGCGCTTCTCCCACGGTGCGGTGCGCGACCTGCTCATCGGCATCACGGTCGTCCGAGCCGACGGTGTGGTGGCGAAGGCCGGCGGAAAGGTCGTGAAGAACGTCGCGGGTTACGACCTGGGCAAGCTGTTCGCCGGTTCCTGGGGAACGCTCGGCCTGGTCACCGAGGCGGTGTTCCGGCTGCACCCGCGACCGGCGCTGGCCCGCTGGGTCGTGGTGCCGGTGGACTCGACAGGCGTCGCGTACGAGCGTCTGCGGCGGGTGCTGCACGCCCAGCTCGTGCCGAACGCGGTCGAACTCGACCGGCCGGCCGGCGCGACGGGGACGCTCGCGGTGCTCGTCGAGGGCATTCCGCAGGGAGTCGCCGGCCGGGTCGAGAAGTTCCTCGAACTGCTCGGGGCCGGCGCCGAACCGCGCGAAGCCGCGCCGCAGTGGTGGGGCCGAGCCCCGTGGCAGCGAGGCGACGTGGCCCTGCGCCTCACGCACCGGATCACCGGCCTGCCGGCTTTGCTGAACGCGCTCGACGAGCAGGCGCGGCGTCACGGTGTACCGGTCTCGGCCCGTGGTTCGGCCGGCGTCGGTCTCCTGTACGCCGCGGTGCCGGGCGCCGTCGAGCCCGCCGTGATCGCCGAGCTGGTCCAGGTCTTGCGCGACCGGTCGGCCACCTGGGGTGGGGACGTCGTCGTGCTGGACGCTCCGCCTGCGGTCAAGGCGGCTCTCGACCCGTGGGGACCGGTGCGAGGAGTGAGCCTGATGCGCCGGGTGAAGGACCAGTTCGACCCCGAACACCGGCTCGCTCCCGGTCGCTTCGCCGGAGGGATCTAGGGCATGTCTGACAAAGCCTTGGTCCAGGTGATCACGGCATGGAGGACTACTGCGGAGCGGTAGACGATGGCCAACTTGTCGAAGCGGGTGGCCAGGCCGCGCCATTGTTTGAGCAGGTTGAAGCCGCGTTCGACGACGTTGCGGCCTTGGTAGTCGACCGGGTCGAACGCTGGTGGGCGGCCGCCTCGTGAACCCCGCCGTGCGCGGTGCCCGACCTGATCGGCAGGTTCGGGGATCACGGCGGTGATGCCGCGGGTGCGCAAGTGCCCGCGGATCGCTCGCGAGGAGTAGGCCTTGTCGCCCCGGACCCGGTCGGGACGGGTGCGCGCCCGGCCACGCCCCATTCGAGCGACGCGCAGATGTCGCATCAGGTGCGGAAACATCGGCGCGTCCCCGGCTTGGCCGGGCCCGACCAGAGCTACCAGCGGCCGCCCGTTGCCGTCGACGAGGTGGTGAACTTTGGTGCTCCAGCCTCCGCGGGAGCGGCCGATCGCGTGATCAGGCGGCTCGGCGAGCAGATCCGTGTAATTCGACCCAGCCCCCCGTGACACGCCTGACGTTGGTGGCGTGCTGATGCGCCCGCGCGATCGTGGAATCCACCGACACCGCCCAGTCGATCTGCCCGGCCGCGTCCGCGGCGGTGAGCAGCCGCTGCAGCACCATGTCCCACGTGCCGTCCCCCGCCATCCGGCGATGCCAGGTCCAGATCGTCTGCCACGAACCAAACACCTCGGGCACGTCCCGCCACGCGATCCCACACCGATATCGGTAGACGATCCCCTCCACCATCGCCCGCGCATCCGAAAACGGACGACCCCGCTTACCGGTCCGCGCCGGCAACAAGTCTTTGATCAACGCCCACTGCTCGTCTGACAGCAACTGAAACCGCGACACGACCGACAGCATCCCAGCTGCCACAGACGATGTTTGTCAGACACGCCCTAGATGTCCGAACCTGCCTTCGATGACCACCACCCGCCGTCGGCGGCGCTCGTCGGTGACTGCGTGCACTGCGGGTTCTGCCTGCCGACCTGCCCCACGTACACGTTGTGGGGCGAGGAGATGGACTCTCCACGCGGGCGGATCTACCTGATGGAAATGGGCCTCGGCGGCGAGCCGATGACACCGGAGATGGTGCAGCATTTCGACGCCTGCCTCGGCTGCATGGCCTGTGTGACCGCGTGTCCGTCCGGGGTGCAGTACGACAAGCTCATCGAAGCCACCCGTGCGCAGGTGGAGCGGCGTCACCACCGCCCCGCGCGCGACCGGCTGATGCGCCGCGCGATCTTCAGCGTCTTCCCGTACGCCAAGCGGTTGCACGCCTTGCGCGGTCCGCTGCGGGCCTATCAGGCCACCGGCCTCAGCCGCTGGTTGCGGCGCGGCCGCTTGCTGCGCAGGACTTTCCCGGCGCTGGCTGCGCTGGAGTCGCTGGCACCCGAGCTCGAGCCGTTCGAGCAGGTGCCGGAACAGTCTTCTGCCCAGGGTGCGAAGCGAGGCACCGTCGGCATGCTCCTGGGCTGCGTGCAGCGGGAGTTCTTCCCCGGCGTCAACGCGGCGACCGCCCGCGTGCTGACCGCGGAGGGCTTCGACGTGATCGCGCCCGCCGGGCAGGGGTGCTGCGGTGCGCTGAGTGTCCACAATGGCCGGGAGGAGGAGGCGCAGTCCTTCGCCCGCAAGCTGATCGACACCTTCGCGGCGGCGGGGGTCGAGCAGGTCGTGGTCAACGCCGCCGGCTGTGGTTCGGCGATGAAGGAGTACGCGGACCTCCTCGCCGACGACCCCGTCTACGCCGAGCGCGCGCGAGGATTCGCCGAGGGCGTCCGCGACATCACGGAATTCCTCGTGGAGCGGGGAACGGTGGCCACCCGCCACCCTCTGCCGGTCATGATCGCGTACCACGACGCCTGCCACCTCGGGCACGCGCAGGCGATCCGCACGCAGCCCCGCGCGCTCTTGCGGGACATCCCGGAGCTTCTGCTGCGGGAGATCGCCGAAGCCGAACTGTGCTGTGGTTCCGCGGGGATCTACAACATCCTGCAGCCCGAGGCCGCGGGGGAACTCGGGGACCGCAAGGCGCGCAACGTTCTCGCCACCGGCGCACCCCTGCTGGTGACGGCCAACCCGGGCTGCCTGATGCAGCTGGCCGCGTCCGCCGAGCGCCTCGGCGCGCAGCTGAAGGTCGCCCACACCGTCGAGGTCCTCGATGCCTCGATCCGTGGCCTGGCAGCGGACGCTGTCGGGAGGTCCCGCTCCGGGGCGTAAGCCGGCAAATCCCAGGTTGTCGTCCTCAACGATGAGGTGACACATGTACCAGCAGATTCTCGACCCCGTCGCGGGTTCGCTCGCTTGGTCGTCGCTCGTGGCGGCTGTCCCGCTCATCGTGCTGTTCGTCCTGCTCGGCATCCTCCGGATGACGGCGTGGCTCGCGGCACTGATCTCACTCGCGGTCGCGCTCGGGGTGGCGATCTTCGTCTACCCGATGCCGGCAGGCCCGGCGTTCCTGGCGGCGGCCGAAGGTGCCGCGTTCGGGTTCTTCCCCATCCTGTGGATCGTCATCAACGCGATCTGGATCTACAACATGACGGTCCACACCGGACACTTCGACGTGCTGCGCCGCTCGTTCTCGCGGGTCAGCGACGACCAGCGGATCCAGGGCGTGATCGTCGCGTTCTCGTTCGGTGCGCTGCTCGAAGCGTTGGCCGGGTTCGGCACCCCGGTCGCCATCACCAGCGTCATGCTGATCGCGCTGGGCTTCCGGCCGTTGAAGGCCGCGGTCGTCGCACTCGTCGCCAACACCGCACCCGTCGCCTTCGGCGCGCTCGCGGTGCCGATCACCACGCTGGCCACCGTCACCGGCCTGCCGCTGCACGACCTGTCCGCGATGGTCGGACGCCAGACCCCGCTGCTGGGGTTCGTCGTCCCGCTCGCGCTCGTGTTCATCATCGACGGCACCCGCGGGGTCCGCCAGACCTGGCCCGTGGCGCTCGTCTGCGGCGTGGTCTTCGCCGTCGCGCAGTTCGCGATCTCGAACTACGTGAGCGCACCGCTCACCGACATCGTCGCGTCGCTGCTGAGCGCCGGCGCAGTCGTGCTGTTCCTGCGGTTCTGGCGGCCGGTCGAGGGGTTCACCGAGACCGGCGGACCTGAGGTCACCCGCACCGGCGCGGGCGCGGACGGGCGCGCGGAGGCGGCGGCGACCTCGACCGCCACGATCGACCGGCAGGCGCCCCGGGCGGGCCGCGACGGTCCACCGAGCGGAAGCGGCGACGGTGACACCGAAGCCGGCCGCCGCGACAGCGGCGCCGAGGTGTTCCGCGCCTACTCGCCCTACCTGATCATCATCGTGGTGTTCGGGCTCGCGCAGATCCCGGCGATCCAGCACGCGCTCACCAGCGTCACGCGCACCTTCGCCTGGCCAGGCCTGCACATCACATCCGCGAGCGGGAAGGTGTCAACGCTGCCGATGTTCAAGTTCGACTGGCTCGCCGCGGCCGGCACGCTGCTCATCATCGCCGGGCTGCTCACCATTCCCGTGATCCGGATCCGGCCCGCGACCGCGCTGCACATCTACTTCGCCACGTATCGCCAGCTCGCTCCCGCAATCGTGACCGTGATGGCCGTGCTCGCGCTCGCCTACGTCATGAACGCGAGCGGGCAGACCACGACACTCGGCACCTGGATGGCCGGTGCCGGCGGGATCTTCGCGCTCATTTCGCCGATCCTGGGCTGGCTGGGCGTCGCCGTGACCGGCTCGGACACGTCGTCGAACTCGTTGTTCGGCGCGCTGCAGGTGGTTGCCGCACAGAAGGCCGAGCTGAGCGCCACCCTGCTCGCCGCCGCGAACTCGTCCGGCGGGGTGCTCGGCAAGATGATCAGCCCGCAGAACCTCGCCATCGCCGCGGCGGCGGTGGGTATGTCCGGGCGGGAGGGCGATCTCTTCCGCAGGGTGTTCCTCTGGAGCGTGCTCTTCCTCGCGGTGATGTGCGTGCTCGTCTACCTGCAGTCCACCGCTGTGCTCTCGTGGATGGTGCCCTGAACCTGATGACGCCGGGAGTGCTCGATCGGCACGGACGACAATCGCGTGAACCGTTCGACGGGGCACTCCTCCCGCTCAGTGGGCAGGTGCAGCCGGTCGTCACAAAGATCTTCTGCTGAGAATCCGTCGCGGTTAGCGTGAGCCAGGTTACTAGTTCCGAGTTCGTGCCGATGTCGCCGCTGCCGGCTGCCACGACGCGCCGGAACGAGAGCGTTCGACCGACAATTTGGGGGTTTCCATGCCGCGCCCGTACGCCAGCGGAGTCGTCGCCGCGCCTGTCGAAAAGGTCTGGGCCCAGGTCCGCGCATTCGGCGACGTGTCCGCCTTCCTGCCGGCAGTCGGCCACAGTGAGATCGCCGACGGCGTCGACGGGCAGGTCGGAGCCGTCCGGAGGCTGACCCTCGATGCGGGTGGTGACCCCTTCGACGAACGGCTGCTCGTCCTCGACGACCCTGGTCGCACGCTCACCTACGCGTTCACCGGGGCGAATCCGTTCGGCGTGCGCCGCTACGTTTCGACGGTCCGGGTCAGCCCGGTCACCGACACCGGCGAGTCCTTCGTCGAGTGGTGGGCGGAGTACGACGCCGACGCTGGTCAAGAGGAAGAGCTCGACCGCACCTTCGCCCAGGACGTGTACGGCAGCGGCATCGCCGGGCTACGGAAGCTGCTCGCCTGACCGGACGGGGCAGGTCGCGGGCGTAGACAGGTTCGCCCCGCTATCTCACCTCAGGTCGATGGCGGGCACGATCGCCGGCCCGGAGCCCCTTTTCGATACCGATCAAGGAACGGAGTCGCTCACATGGCTTTCCCCGGCCTGCAGCACGTCGCGATCACGGTTTCGGACCTCGAGCGCAGCACCGAGTGGTACAGCCGCCTGTTCGATGCCGAACCCGTACTCGACGAGGACGAAGAAGGCGGCGAGTTCCACCACACGGTCTTCGCCCTCGACGGCGGAATGCTCTTCGGTCTGCACACCCACCCTGGCCGTGAGTCGAAGGACCGCTTCGTCGAGACGCGCACCGGCCTCGACCACGTGGGCTTCGCACTCTCTGGCCTCGCGGAGCTCGAGCAGTGGCGCGATCGCCTCGACGAGCTCGCCATCACCCACGGTGGCATCAAGAAGGCGCATTACGGCTCGGGCGTCTCCTTCCGCGACCCCGACAACATCGCTCTCGAGTTCTTCATCGCACCGGGGACATGACCATCGATCCCTGCCGGCTCGTTCGTCCTGTCTCGCCGTAGTCGGAAACGCGGAATTGTCGGTCGCGACGCGCGCTGGATCGACCTGGCTGGGTACTTGCCGTTTGGCGCGGAGTCGACGGACGAGGTCACTGGTTCGATCGCAGTATCGCGCACCAGCTAAAATCGCAGGTCAGAAGCCCCGTCCCTCCTCGGAGGGTCGGGGCTTCAGCCGTCAGATGGCGATGATCCGGCGATGGCCCCAGCCGCGCCCGCCACTCCCCCGCCCCGGGCTCGTCAAGCTCGATCCCGTCGCACGCCGGCCGCCAGAACCAAATCCGGAAGTTCGACCGCTGGCAGGGATGTGCCTCCGGCGTCGACAAGACGAAGGGGCGCCGGCGGCTGTCCATCAGCTCCGCGCTCGAATGAAACCTTTCAACAGGGCGACCTAACCAGGGTTTCCCGGGGTTGTCAACGGCGGACAATTCCGAGTTCACGGTGGCCGGTGATTCCGTTCCGCGTGACGCGAACTCCACTTCCCGATTCCTGCGGGTGTCGCAGGCTCGCGGCGAAGAATCCCGCGCTTCCCCGCCGCATCCTGAACCGATTCCGCCATGCGAAGGCGATGTTTGACGCTTGACAACGATCACGGGGAAGCTGGAAACTGGAGTGGCTCGAGTTGAAACGTTTAAATGATTCGAACCCTCAACGGAGAGGCCAGAGTGCGCACAGCACCATCGCGGGTGTACCGCACCGGCCGGAAGGAGCGCCGGCTTGCTGTCGCGGACGCCTGGTCGCAGGCGCCGTTGCGTGACGGCATCGAGCCCGCCGGGCGACCCTCACCCGCATGTCACCGATGGACGATCGATGTCCGCGACCAGATTCGCGGGCACTGCGCAGCGCGGCTGGCGACGCACTGTCGGCACCGGATCCGCTCACGCCCGCTCTCGAGGCCATCACCATAGGGAAGAGCCCTCCGCCCGCCGGCGCGGCTACGCGCGCGGGTGACCAGGCCGTCGATGGTGGCGTGCCCATGCCCTGGTCAACGCGACCAGGTCCACCCCCATCGCCGGCAACTGCTTCCAGCCGTACCGCATCGCAACATTCCGAGATCCATTCACTGAAGCAAGATCCGTTCCCCGCCTGCCCCAGGAGGACTGATGGAAGACAGCAAGCCCGGCTTCGACCGGAGAGATTTCCTCAAGATCAGCGGTGGTGTCGGCATGGCGCTGGCGCTCTCCGGTGTGGTCGGTGCCGGCTCCGCCGCGGCTTCGTCGTCGTCGAGTGTCGCCGACAAGTTCATCAAGGCCCAGCACGCGCTGCTGGACGACCCGGAGGGCAAGTACCGGCCGGGCACGCGGTGGTGGCTGGCCGAAGGGCTGCACACCGACGCGACCATCAAGGCCGACATGAAGACCCTCCACGACATGGGCATCGGCTCGGTCGAGATCGTCTGCATGCCCGAGCCCAATGTGGACAGTGACCTGAGCGACACGGTCTTCGTCAGCAACACCACGGGAATGACCCCGCAGCAGATCTACAGCTGGGGCTCTGATGAGTGGAAGAACGACACGAAGCTCATCATCCAAGAGGCCAACAGGTACGGCATGGGCTTCTCCATGACCAGCGGCACCCACTGGGCGAACGCGAACCTGCCGATCGCGAACCTGAAGTTCGACGACGACGGCGCCGGCAAGGCACTGGGCTACGCCATCCAGACCACCACCGGCGGCACCGCGTTCAGCGGCACGCTGAAGCGCTCGGTGATGACGGTGGCCGGAACCGTGCGGCAGGACCTGATCTCCGTGGTCGCGGTCCAGCGAGCAGCTGGCAACACCGGCTCGGTCACCGCCGACGGCAGCATCTCCGGCACCATGAGCTACACCGACACGTCGGTCGTGCTGACCGGCAAAGTCACCCTCAACGGCACCCCGGTCACGCCGAGCACGATGAAGGACCTCACCGGCAAGGCTAGCTATTCCCTGAACTGGACGCCGGCGGCAGGCACGGGAACGTGGGACATCTACGCGTTCTGGATGCAAGCGACCGGCCAGGCGCCGACACCTTCGTCCACGACGAACGTGACCATCAACTACATCGACCCAGCCGGCATGCAGGACTTCATCAACTACTACCGCAACCACGTCTTCAACGACCGTGAGCTGAAGAATGCCATCGTCGACAACGGCCGCGGCGAGATGTACATGGACTCGCTGGAAATCTCGACCAGCAACTCCAACGGCGGCGAATTCTGGGGCTCCTCCCTCATGAGCGAGTTCCAGAAGCGCCGCGGGTACAGCCTCGAACCACACCTGCCGTACGTCATCAGGAAGGACGGCAGGGCGGGCTTGACCTCATTCCTGGTCGTCGGAGCCGACCAGGTCGCGGTGGACAAGGTTCGCAACGACTTCTTCGAGACGATCACCGACATGTACACCGACAATGTTCTCAAGCCGCTCCGGGCCTACCTGAACAACGACATGAACATGAAGCTGCGGGCCGAGATCTCCTACAACGTGGGTTATGAGATCACCACGCCGGCCCAAGGGGTGGACTATGTAGAGACCGAAAATCTTGATTTCGGGAACCAGGTGGATTCGCAGCGGACGCTGGCGGGCGCGGCCCACACTCACGGGTTGCGGTACTCCAGTGAGACCGGGGCGATCAGTGGCGAAAACTACACCTGGGGCCAGGACCGGTTCATGCAGATCATCAACACCCAGTTCGCCTCCGGCGTCAGCCACACCGTATTCCACGGCTACGCGAGCATTTCCGGCGCCGACTCCCACGACCCTTCGAACCCCTGGGACGGCACCTACTGGCCGGGCCACGAAGGCATGTACGCCCGGTACTCGGAGCGGTGGGGGCCGCGCCAGCCGGAGTCCACGCAGTACACCGACTACATGCCGATGATCGCCCGCACCCAGGCCGTGCTGCAACAGGGCAAGCCGCAAATGGACCTGGCGGTGGTGCGCACCGACTACGCCTTCAACAGCGACCACCCCCACCCCGACTTCATGCGGCACCGGAGGGCCAACTACTTCAAGGACCTCGAACTGCAGGACAACGGGTACACCTACGAATACTTCGCACCCGAGATCCTTGAGAACAAGAGCGTCAAGTACAGCAAGACCGACGGTCTGATTCCCGAAAACGTCGGCTACCAGGCCGTCGTCATCTACCAGGACTCGATCCGGCTGAAAAGCGCCCAGGCGATCTACGATCTGGCCCGGCAAGGTCTGCCTGTTGTCATCGTCAACGGTCTGGTCGAGACGTTGAGCGCGACCAGGAACTACTTGAACGCCAAGGCGGCGGTCCACACCCTCGGCAACGACGGTACCGACGCCGACCTGGCGAAGGTGATGGCCCGGCTGAAGAAGCTCGCGAACGTCAGGGAGGTCAACGCGAACGTCCCCCAGAGCGCGACCACCCCCGACCCGAACGCCGAGGACTACGAAGAGAAGTACTACTACGGCAAAACCGGGGTCTACGACGCCCTGAAGCGACTCGGAGTGCGGCCACGCGCCGAATACGCCAAGCCGAACCAGACCGTGCTCACGGCCATGCGCAGGACCAAGGACACGCTGTACCTGTGGGCCTACAACTACATGGAGAAGCGCGGTGACTACTTCAACAATCCGATCGATTCGGAGACCGTGACGACGACCATCAGCGTCGACGCGATCGGCAAGCCCTACCGCATCAACACCTGGTCGAGCCGCATTGAGGCACTCGCCCTGTACAACTCCTCCGGCGGACGCACCTCGTTCGACGTGACTCTCGCGCCCGGCGAGACCACGGTGATCGCCATAGACCTGAAAACCAAGGCCGCCGCGCCCCTGCGCAACACCAACGCCCCACAGGGCGTCGTGACCGCCGACGGCGTGGCCATCCTCGCCACCGACTCGGGCACCTACACCGCCAAGCTGGCCGACGGCTCCACCGTGACCAAGAAGATCTCCGTACCGGCCAACGTCAACCTGACGAACGCGCAGTGGAACCTGGTCCTCAACAGCTGGACGCCCGGGGACAAGGTGACCTTGACCGAGGCACGCCAGGGCTACACCACCAAAGAGGTGTACTTCACCACGAAGAAGTCCGACATCAACGTGGGCACGACCCAGCTCATCCCCTGGAAGGACATGACGTTCACGGCGCAGAATCCGGCGTCGGTATCCGGTGTCGGCACCTACAGCACCACGTTCCGCTTGCCCAGTTCGTGGAATGCCTCGAACGGTGCCTACCTGAACATCGGCTCCACGGGTGGCGCCCTGGCCCAAGTCTGGGTCAACGGCAAGAAGATCCCCGGCTACGACTTCATCGCCGGGCGCATCGACGTCAGCCCCGCCCTGAAGGCCGGCACCAACGCGATCAAGATCGAGGTATCGAGTTCGCTGCGCAACCAGATGAGGGCCTTGGGCTACCCCAACCTGCCCGCCGCCAACACCGTCGCCGGTGCCGTGGCGTCCTACGGCCTGCAAGGCAACGTCTCACTCGAGACCTTCACCATCGCAGTCGTCGAACACCCGGGTCACCCACACGAGGCCGGGCAGTGATCTTCCCGCCGCCCTGATCGCGACAACCACGGGGATGGTCCCGCCGTTCACCAACGGCGGGACCATCCCCGTACCGTCGACGTCGCACTCGACAAGTCTGCCGATCCCTCCGCGACCTCGAGCCGATTCACGCCGGCGGCCACACCGGGTTCACCGCATCAGGTGCAATCCGTCCACAATGTCCACGGGTCAGGAAATCGTGGTCGTCCGGCTGAGCGACTCCCACGTGGTGACGTCGGCCAGCAGTGCCTCGTTGTGCTGGCGCAGGCCGTCGATCGCGTCTTCACCGAGGAGGAAATGCAGCGGCGGGTTCTCGGACTCGAGGACCTTCACGATCGCCGCGGCGCCCTTGACCGGATCGTTCGGTTCCTGGCCCACGACGTTCTTGACCATCTGCCGCAGTGCGCCCGAGGTCGCGTGGTAGGCGGGGTTCTCGGGGGTCCACTGCAGACTGGTGCTGAACTGGGTGCGGAACATCCCCGGTTCCACCACCATGACCCGGATGCCGAGAGGGGTCAGTTCGAGCGACAGCGCCTCGCCCAGAGACTTGAGCGCGTGCTTGGTGGCGTTGTAGCCGCTCAGGCCCGGGAAGGTAATCAGGCCGCCGATGGAGCTCATGACCACGATCGTGCCGTTCCCCTGCTCGCGCATCACGGGGAGGACGGCCTGGGTCAGCTGCACAGCACCGAAGTAGTTGACGTCGAACATGCTGCGCAAGTACTCGACCGGGGTTTCCTCGACGGCACCGATCACGCTGACCCCGGCGTTGTTCACCAGCACGTCGATGCGGCCGAACACGGCCAGCGTCGCGTCGACCGCGGCGCGGATGGACGCCGGGTCCGTGACATCCATCGCCGCGGTGCTGACCCGGTCGCCTCCGACCTCCGCGAGGTCCGCGAGGGTCTCGGGGCGGCGCGCTGTCGCCATCACGCGGTCGCCGGCGGCCAGCGCGGCCCGCACGAGCTCGCGGCCGAAGCCGCTGGAGCAGCCGGAGATCAGCCAGACGCGGCCCGGTGTTTCGTTCGTCATTCCCATGCCTCTCACGTTCGTGTTTACCGAGGTCAATGGTCGTCTCGAGAGCTCGGTGCCGTCCAACACCGGTTACCTGTCGTGGTTGTAGGATTTTCCTGTGAGCCCTGATCTACGGCAGCTGAGGTACTTCGTCGCCGTCGCCGAGGAGTCCAGCTACACGCGGGCGGCCGAGCAGCTCCTGATCAGTCAGCAGTCGTTGTCGCAGCAGATCACCTTGCTGGAGCGCATGCTGGGCGCCAAGCTCTTCGACCGCGACACCCGTGGCACCAGTCTGACCGCGATCGGCGCGCTGTTCCTCCCCGAGGCCCGTGCGGTGCTCGCCCGGGCGGACGAAGCGTTCGATCTGGTGGCCCGGGCCACGCGCGGCGAAGTCGGCAGCCTGCGCCTCGCGTTCCTCGCGACCACGACGAACTACCTGCTGCCGCCGGTGGTGCGCGCGGTCCGGCAACGGCTGCCCGGGCTCCGGCTGACGACAGAGGAGACGACGATCGCCCCGCTGGTCGACGGGTTGCAAAAAGGACGCTACGACGTCGCGTTCACGCGACCGCCGCTCGTGGCCGGTCTGGAATCCCGGACACTCGTGGTCGAACCGGTGTGCGCCGTCCTGCCCGAAGATCACCCGCTCGCCGACCGCCCCGAACTGACGCTCTCCGAGCTGGCCGGCGAGCGCTGGGTCCTGACCCCGCGCAGCTCGTGGGAGCCGTGGCACCAGGCGTTCGACAGCTCCTTCCAGGCCGCCGGATTCACCCCTGACGTGGTCCACCGGGACGCCAGCGTGCAGGCGCTGCTCGGGTTCGTCGCGGCCGGAACCGGGATCACGCGGCTCGCCCAGTCGGCCAGCAGCCTGCGTCGCTCCGGTGTGGTGTTCGTGCCGATCACCGGAGAGTTCGTCTCCACCGAGATGGTCTGGCTGGCGGGCAACGACTCCGCCGCGCTGCACGCACTGCTCGACGTCGTCACCGACGTCGCCGCCTCGACCGACTTCGCCGAGGCCGGCTGACCCGCGGGCACCATCGGTCAGGCGGCGGCCCGTTCTCGGATCTCCACCGCCTTCTCGAGCATCTGCCCTGTGCTGGTGAACCAGTCCTGCAGGTTCAGGTCCACGATGAGCTCGTCCGCGCCGGCCTCTTCGGCCGTGTGGATGTCTTCCAGGATCTGATCGAGCGTGCCGACGAACGCCGATCGGTCGGATCCGGCCGGACGGTCGGTGAAGGTGACGTTCCCCACCACGACCAGCTCCATCCGGCTCGTGTCCCGGCCGTACCCGGCAGCCATTTCCCGGATGCGGTCCCAGTTCTCGCGCAATGCCGCGGCTCCGGCCGGCCCTGGTGTGGTGAGCAGCGGCAGCCAGCCGTCCGCACGTTTCGCGATGCGCTCCAGGGCCGTGGAACTGGAGCTGCGACCCAGATTGCTGGCACCGCCGGCGAGCATAACGGGGATTTTCGAAGCAGGCTTGGGCAGGACCGAGGCCTTGTCGATGACGACGCGCGGACTCCGGATGGTCACCGGGTCCGGGCCCCACACGGCATCGAAGACGTCCAACGTCTCGTCGAGGAACCGGCCGCGATCCGCTCGGGTGGCGCCCGTCGCCCGGAGCACGTCGCTGGACCAGCCGGCGCCCATGCCCGCGATGACGCGGCCGCCGCTGATCTGGTCGACCGTGGCCAACGCCTTCGCCAGCGGGACGGGGGTGTGGAGGGCCGCGATCAGAACGGCCGTACCGAGGCGCACCCGCTCGGTCACCACCGCCGCGGCCGTGAGAACCGCCAGGGGGTCGGCGGTCTGCCGCCCGCTTTCCGGCCACGGCACGTTCGGCGGCGCATACGGTTCGATGGGCGTCTCCGGGAACAGCAACTGTTCATAGGTCCACAAGCTCGCGTATCCGGCCGCTTCCGCCGTTCTGGCCGCTTCGACCACGTCGTGTTGCAGATCCACTCCCAGTCGCTGGGGCAGGCGAAGTCCGAGTTTCATTCGAAACCTCCAAGGTAGCGGTGGTTGTTGTGGCGATCCCTACCGCAAGTCTCAACACTCACATCAATGTGAAGGTCAAGGTAGTCTGGAGCACATGAGAATCGGAGAACTAGCGGAGCGCACCGGCGTATCCCGTCGGCTACTGCGCTACTACGAGGAGCAGGGACTGCTCGCGCCCAACCGCTCCCTCAACGGTTACCGTGAGTACGGCGAGCCGCACGTGGACGTCGTCCAGCAGATCAAGGGACTGCTCGATGCCGGCCTCCCGACCCGCATCATCCAGCAGCTCCTGCCGTGCCTGGACAAGCCGCGCACCATCTACGCGCCGTTCGTGACGCCCGAGATGATCGTCACACTTCAACACGAGCAAGCCCGGCTGTCCGAACGCATCGAATTCCTGACCCGCAACCGAGACGCCATCGCCGACTACCTCGGCACCGTTCTCACCGTCAGCGAACGCCGGGAACAGGACCACGTTCTGAACTGACGAGCGTCGGGAACAGAAGGCGCGACCTTGAAAAGTTTCCCGCTCGATCGACGGCTCATGTCAGGCGATGGCCGCATAGGCGCTCACGTGCTCGATGCGCATCCGCACGAGCAGCATGCCGGGAACACTGTTGCGTTCGCCGAACTCGCGCGCACGGTCCTCGCCCATGTATCGCGCCGCGATGCTGGTCGCCCAGGTGCGCAACTCTCCGGGGTCCTCGGAGATGTCCGTGTGTCCCCACAGGACAGCGTGGGAGTAGGGAGCCACCTCGTCGTCGACGCAGACCGCGGCCCGTCCGTCGCGGATGAGGTCGTGGGCTTTCACCGTCACGTTCTCCGTGGTGAACACGAGATCATCGCCGTCAAGGAGGAACCACACGGGTGCGATGTGCGGGGCACCGTCCGCGCGCACGGTGGCCACCTTGCCCGTGCGGGTGCCTTCCGCGATGAAGGCTTTCCACTCGTTCTCTTCCATTTCGGTCATGCCGGCCAGCATCCGTCCGCGCCGCGGCAGACGCAATGCTGCCACCGCGTTTCAATGGCCCTGACCTGCGAAAACGCGTGATGTGGAGCACTCGGCGCGAGTGGGCCGCTCACGGCTGACGTCGGGCGGAACGGCGGAGTCCACAATAGACTGTGGCAACGCGGATGCGGGAGTGGACACCCTGTCCTGCAAGCCACGCCGTTGATTCATCACCGGCAGTCAGCGTGCCGGCCCGGGCACCACAATTACCTCGGGGATCGTCCCACGCGAACCATCGCGCCATAAACTGGTCCTCCGCGGCAGCGCCACGTCGACGTGGGTCAGCCGCGGATCTGGTGGACGGAGGCGATCAGGTGCTGCTGGGCCGGCACCGAGAGTGCGCAACGCTCGACAGGCTCGTCGGAGCCGTCCGGGCGGGGCAGGGCCGTGCACTGCTGCTGGTCGGCGAACCCGGTGCGGGCAAGACCGCGCTGCTGCGGTACGCCGCCGCTCACGCCGCGGAGTGCCGGGTGTTGCGCACGGCCGGCGTCGAGGCCGAGATGGAACTGCCGTTCGCCGGGCTGCACCAGCTGTGCGTGCCCCTGCTGGACAAGCTGGACACGCTGCCGGCACCGCAGCGTCAGGCGCTGAGCACTGCCTTCGGCCTGACCGCGGGTTCGGCGCCGGACCGGCTCCTCGTCGGGCTGGCCGTGCTGGGCCTGCTGGCCGACGCCGGGGCCGAGCGTCCGCTGGTGTGCCTGATCGACGACTTGCAGTGGCTCGATCACGCTTCAACTCATGCGTTGGCGATCGCGGCGCGCAGGCTGTTCGCCGAATCCGTGGGCTTGATCTTCGCGACGCGAGAACAGATGCCGGCTGCCGTGTTGATCGGCGTCACCGAGCTGCCGGTCCTGGGTCTGCCCGCCGGGGATGCCCGGGCCCTGTTGCGGACGGCGCTGCCGGGGCCGGTGGACGAGCGCGTGGTGGAACAGATCGTCGCGGACGCCGGGGGAAATCCGCTGGCGTTGCTGGAGTTGCCGCGGAGCATGCCGCCCTCGGAACTCGCCGGCGGATTCGGCCTGCCGGCCGCCCGGGATTCGCCGGGCCGGATCGAGGCGAGTTTCCAGGAGCGGGTCATGCGATTGCCGGAAGCGTCCCGGTGGCTTCTGCTGGTCGCGGCGGCCGACCCGCTCGGCGACGCGGTGCTGGTGTGGAGTGCCGCCGAACGGCTGGGTGTGGGGGTCGACGCGGCAGCCCCCGCGGTGTCGGCGGGCCTCGTCGAATTCGGCGCGCGGGTGGGGTTCCGGCACCCGCTCGTGCGCTCGGCGGTATACGACGGTGCCACGGAGCAGCAGCGGCAGCGTGCCCACCGGGCGCTCGCGGAGTGCACGAACCCCGAGTCCGATCCGGACCGCAGGGCGTGGCACCGGGCCCGGGCCGTCGCCGGGCCGGACGAGGAGGTCGCGGCCGAGCTGACCCGGTCGGCGACCCGTGCGCAGGCCCGAGGCGGCCTTCCCGCCGCGGCGGCGTTCCTGGCTCGTGCCGTCGAGCTGACCCGCGACCCGGTGAGCCGGGCGGAGCGGGCGCTCACCGCCGCGCGGGCGGCGTTCGACGCGGGCGCGCCCGAGATGGCGCTCGGCCTGCTGTCGGTGGCACAGGCGGGCCGCTTCGACGACCTGCGCCACGCGAAGGTCAACCTGCTCAGAGCCGAGGTGGCGTTCGCGGTCAGCCGGGGTGCGGAGGCGCCCATGCTGCTGCTCAAGACCGCTCAGCAGCTGGAGTCGTTCGACACGCGCCTGGCCAGAGACACCTATTTGCAGGCCCTGTCGGCAGCGCGGTTCGCGCTCCACCTCGCGGTCGGCGGCAACGTCGTGGAGGTGGCGGAAGCGGCCCGGCGCGCGCCCGCCCCGCCGGGCCCGCCCACCCCGGCGGACCTGCTCCTCGACGGCCTGGCCGCTCGCGACACCGGTGAGCTCGCGGCCGGCAGCGAACTGTTGAAACGGGCCCTGCGGGCGTTCTGCGACGAGGCCGACGCCGGCGTGGACGAGCTGAGCTGGCTCTGGCTGGCCGGCACTACCGCACCCGACCTGTGGGACTACCGGAGCTGGGAGCGGCTCGCGACGCACCACGTTGAGCGGGCCCGTGCGGCCGGGGCGCTCACCACGTTGCCGCTGGCCGTGACCTCGCGGGTGGCGGTGCACGTGGTCCTGGGCGAGCTGGCCGAGGCCGCCGCGCTGGTCGGTGAGATCGACGTGCTGGCCGAGGCGATCGGCGTCGGCCTCGCGCCTTACGGAGCGGTCATGCTCGCCGCTTGGCAGGGCCGCGAGGAAGAGACTTCGGCGATGGTCGCCGCCACCCGCGGCGAGGTGCTGGCTCGCGGTGAGGGCGCCGGCGCGCAGATCTACGCGTGGGCGGAGGCGCTGCTGGGCAACAGCGTGGGCCGCTACGCCGACGCGGTGGCCGCAACCGACCTCGCGGGGCAGGAACAGCTGCTGGTCGGAGCCGGCCTGTGGATGTTGGCCGAACGCGTCGAAGCGACGGCCCGGAACGGGCAGCCGGATGAAGCCGCCCAGGCGTTCCGACGGCTTTCGGCGCACACCAGGGTCAGTGGCACCGAATGGGCACTCGGCATCGAGGCCCGCTGCCGGGCACTGGTCACCGAAGGCTCGGTCGCCGAGGACAACTACGTGGAGTCCGTCGAACGGCTCGGCCGGACGCGCGTGCGTGGCGAACTGGCCAGAGCCCACCTGCTGTACGGCGAGTGGCTGCGCCGCAACCGGCGGCGGCGGGCCGCGCGCGAGCAGCTGCGGACCGCACACCGCCTGTTCACGGAGATGGGGATGGCCGCGTTCGCGCGCCGGGCGGAGCGGGAGCTGCGTCCGGGCGGGGAACTGCCGCGCCGGCCCGCTGTCGAAGGAAGTTCCGAGCTCACCGCGCAAGAAGTGCAGATCGCCTGGCTGGTGCGGGAAGGACTGTCGAATGCCGAGATCGGGACACGGCTGTTCCTCAGTCCGCGCACGGTGGAATGGCACCTGGGCAAGGTCTTCGGCAAGCTCGGCGTCACGTCGCGCAAACAGCTGCGCACGTGGGCGAAGCCGGCCCACCCCGGGCCCGACCGAGGCCGACCGGGGTGACTCCCGGGTCCGGCGACGGCCGCCGCGGCCCACTCTGAACGGATGACCTCTACGCCCAAGCTGAGCACGGCGTCGCGGACTCTCGCCCCAGGCGCCACCGAGACCACCACGGCACTCGTCGTGAACGGAGAACCGAGGGTGGTGGTCGCCGACTCGCGCGTCACGCTGCTCGACGCTCTGCGTGACCGGCTGGACCTCACGGGCACGAAGAAGGGCTGTGACCAGGGCGCGTGTGGCGCGTGCACGGTGCTCGCCGACGGGCACCGGGTGCTTTCGTGCCTGACGCTCGTCGCCCAATGCGAAGGCCGTGAGGTGACCACCATCGAGGGGCTCTCCCGCGACGGGCGCGCGCACCCGATGCAGGATGCGTTCGTCCGGCACGACGCATTCCAGTGCGGCTACTGCACACCCGGCCAGATCATGTCGGCCGTGGCACTGCTGGCCGAAGGCCGCGCGAAGACCGACGAGGACATCCGCGAGTTCATGAGCGGGAACCTCTGCCGCTGCGCCGCATACCCCAACATCGTGGCCGCGATCCGGGAAGTGGCGGACATCGGAGGTACCGATGCGCGCGTTTGAGTACGTCCGGACGTCCGAGGTAGGCGACGCGCTGGCGGCATCGGAGCGCGCCGGCGCCGCCTACCTCGCCGGAGGCACCACCCAGGTCGACCTGATGAAAGACGGAGTCCTCGCACCCGATCGACTGGTCGACATCACCCGGCTGCCGCTGCGCGGGGTCCTCGGCACCGGGCACTCGCTGCACGTCGGCGCACTGACCACAATGGAGGAGCTGGCCGCGGATCCGCTCGTCACGCACCGGCTGCCCGTGGTGCGCGAGGCGCTCCTGCTCGGAGCCTCCGTGCAGCTGCGGAACATGGCCACGATCGGCGGCAACCTCCTGCAGCGCACGCGCTGCCGCTACTTCCGCGACCCGGCGGTCGCCGCCTGCAACAAGCGTGCGCCGGGCTCCGGCTGCGCCGCCGTCGCCGGACCCGCCCGGATGCACGCCATCCTCGGCGTCAGCGAGCGGTGCATCGCCCTGCACGCGTCCGACCTCGCCGTGGCCCTGGTGGCGCTGGACGCCGTGGTGCACCTTGAGAGCGCCCGGGGAACGCGGACCGTGCCGCTTACGGAGTTCTACCTGGAGGCGGGCACGACGCCGAGCTCCGAAACCGTGCTGGCACACGGTGAGCTGATCACGGAGGTCGAGATCCCGCTGTTGCCGGAGACCATGCGCTCGGGCTACCTGAAGGTCCGGGACCGGGTGTCGTACGAGTTCGCCCTGGTCTCGGTGGCGGCAGCTCTCGAGATCGAGGACGGAGTCGTGAGCAAGGCGAGGATCGGCCTCGGCGGCGTCGGTTCGAAGCCCTGGCGGGCCCTGGCGGCCGAGGAGGTGCTGCGAGGCGCGCCGGCGACCGAGGCGAGCTACCGCGAGGCCGCGGACGCCGCGGTCACCGGGGCGTGGACCGTGCCGGGCACCGCGTTCAAGGTCGAGCTGGCCGAGCGGGCTCTGGTCCGGCAGCTCCAGACGGTATCGGAGATGTCCCGATGACCACCTTCCAGGCGCTGCCGTTCATCGGCGCCGGGCTCAACCGGGTCGACGGACCCCGCAAAGTCAGCGGTCAGGCGCCCTACTCGTCGGACTTCAGCGCGCCCGGACAAGTGCACGCCGTCCTCGTACGGAGCACCATCGCGGCGGGCCGGATCACCGCGATCGACGCGGCCACCGCCGAAGCGGCACCCGGAGCGGTGAAGGTGTTCAGCCATCTGAACGCACCCTCGCTGGCGCGGGGGCCGATGACCCCACTGGGCTCGTCGCCGCCGGCTCCGCTGCAGGACGACCGCGTGCTGCACCACGGGCAGCACGTCGCGCTGGTCGTCGCGGAGACCCGCGAACAGGCCGATGCGGCCGCGGCCCTGGTGCGCGTCGAGTACGCGGCCGCCGAACCGGTCCTCGACCCGGAAGATCCTCGTGCGGTCATCGTCGACAACCCGTGGGGCCTGGACCGCGAGCGAGGTGACCTCGCGGCGGGTCTGGCCGCGGCGCACGTGACGGTCGAGGCCGAATACGCCACGTCGGACAACACCAACAACCCGCTGGGCCTGTTCGCCACGCTCGCCGAGTGGGAAGGCGATCGGCTCACGGTGCACGACTCGACGCAGTGGCCGTCGATGGTGCAGGAGACGCTCGCGGTGGTCTTCGGCCTGCCCGAGGAGTCGGTGCGGGTGCTCAGCCCGTTTGTCGGCGGCGGATTCGGTGCCGGTCTGCGGGCGTGGCCGCACGTGATCCTCGCCGCGATGGCGGCACGTGAACTGGGCCGGCCGGTGAAGCTCGTACTGACCCGGCCGCAGATGTTCACTTCGGTCGGCCACCGGCCCAAAGGCGTCCAGCGGGTGCGGCTCGGCGCGAGCGCCGACGGCCGTCTGCTGGCGCTGGAGCACCGCAGCCGCTCGCTGCTGGCCGTCGAGGACGACGACTACGAACCCTTCGCAGCGGGCTCGGCCGTGGCCTACGCCTGCCCGAACGTCCGCACGTGGGACCAGCAGGTGCGGGTGAACATCCCGGCGCCGGTGTCGATGCGGGCGCCGGCCGAGGCACAGGGGAACTTCGCGCTCGAATCCGCGATGGACGAACTGGCGCTGGCACTCCGCATGGACCCGGTGGACCTGCGGCTGCGCAACTACGCCGACACGCATCCCGCGCTGGGCCTGCCGTGGTCGGGCAAGGCATTGCGGGAGTGCTGCACCGTGGGCGCCGAGCGGTTCGGATGGTCCCGGCGCCCGGCCGAGCCGCGCACCCTGCGCGACGGGCACTGGCTGGTCGGCCAGGGCATGGCGGGCGTGAGCTACCCGTGGTACCAAGCGCCGTGCTCGGCACGAGCGACGGTGGCGGCCGACGGGCAGGCCACCGTCAGCAGCGCGGCCATCGACATCGGCACAGGTACCTACACGGTGATGACCCAGCTCTCGGCGGAGCTGCTCGGCTTACCACCGGAGCGAGTGCGTTTCGAGCTTGGCGACTCGGACCTGCCGAAGGCACCCCAGGCGGGCGGGTCCGGCCTCACCGGCGCGCTCGGCTCGGCCGTCCACGACGCATGTGCGCGGTTGCTCGGCGCGCTGCTCGACCTCGTGCGCGACGACGCCCGATCGCCATTGCGCGGCAGTGACCCCGCGGACGTGGTCGCCGCCGGCGGACGGCTCCGGCGGCGCGACGAGCCGGAGCGCGCCGAAACCTACACCGCCATCCTGGCCCGCCACGGACTGCCGGACCTCTCCGCCGAAGGGAGCAGCACCCCGGCCGATCCCCGTGACCTCGGCATGGCACCCGCGGGCGCGTTCGGAGCGCACTTCGCCGAGGTCCGGGTCGACGAGGACCTCGGCCTGGTCCGCGTGACGCGCGTGGTGTCGGTGATCGACGGTGGCCGCATTCTCAACGAGAAGACGTCCACCAGCCAGATCATCGGCGGCGTGATCGGCGGCATCGGCATGGCGCTGTTCGAGGACACGGTCACCGACCCGACCACCGGCCGCATCACGAACGCGACCTTCGGCGACTACCTCGTCCCCGTGCACGCGGACATCCCCGACATCGACGTCACCTTCGTCGGCGAGCCCGACCGCATGAACCCGATCGGGACCAAAGGGGTCGGCGAGGTCGGCTTGGTGGGCGTGGCTGCCGCGGTCGCCAACGCGGTGCACCACGCAACCGGGGTACGAGTGCGGTCCCTGCCGATCACCCTGGACGCACTGCTGTGACACAACGGGGGTGGGCCTCCCCTATCGGGATGCTCACCCTCGGCTCAGGCTGGGTGGATCGTGGAACCGGCCGGCCGTGGTGGGCATCGGCGACCAGCTTCACTGTCCTGCTCGACCGGCTGCTCAGCGGCCGGCGTACAGCGGTGCACCGTCACCCTGATTGAAGTACCGACCGAGCGATGCCACCGACTCGGCTCGGTCTGCGCCTCGAACGCACCGATCGAGGCGCAGACGACGCTCGCGCGTGTAGTCCTCGGCCCGACGGAGCCCGCGTTGGTTCCCCTCAGCGGACGAATCCGGGAAGCAACCCGAGCGCAGGGACCACCGCTGCCGTGCACACCGTCATGGACACGACGTTGCCCACGAAGGGGTGGAACGCGTCCGGGAGCCTTCGTGAGGTGTACGCGGCGAGGGGCGGAGCGAGGATCGCGCCCAGGACGGCGCCGCCCACGATGGTCGGGACGGTGGGGCCGTAGGTGAGCACTACGGCGGGTGCGACGGAGACCAGGGGGACAAAAGTCGGGTACCAGCCGTGTCGGGCCCACTGGCGGCGGTAGAGCAGGACGCCGAGCGTCGAGGTCAGGACCTGGGTGGTGAGCAGTGCCGGGAGCAGCGCGGTGCCGTGCGCCGGGGTCAGCGGGTTGAGCAGGTACGTGAGCAGCGTGCCGACGAGCAGGCCGGCCGAGCTGATTTCGTTGCCGTGGAACGGTGCTTCGGTGAAGTCGGCAAGTACGCGGCGGACGACCCACGCAGGTCCTTGGCGTGACGGATCGACCGGATCGGGTGCCGGTGTCGGCAGCTGTGGGAACCACGGCAGTATCCGGCACAGCGGGAACGCGAGCAGCGCACTGAGCCACATCCCACTGGCGGTGCCGATCGAGGTGGGCAGCCCCAGTGGGTAGCACACGAACTGGACCAGTCCGATCGCGATCGGCGTCGTCAGCATGACACCGAGGACCGCGCCGGTGAGGGCCACCCGCCAGCCCGGCCCGTAGATCAGCACGACCGCGGGCGGGATCGACACGAACGCGACGAACGTCGGCTGCCACGCGCCCGTGGCGGGGATCGTCCAGCCCCACGCGAGGTTCGACAGCAGCAGCCCGAGCAGCGCCGATCCGGTGAGCCACGGCCACAACCCGGTGCCGGCAGCGATCGGGAACCCGGCCCAGCGGCGCCGCCGGGTCGCCGCGACGTGGGCGATCCAGCCGCCGGCGAGCAGGCCGAGCCCGCCGAGATCGGTTTTGAACGACTGCGCCTCGGTCGTGTCGCCGAGGCACCAGCGCAGGAACGGGGGAATCCGGGCGTACGCCTGCTCCTGCCACACGTCGTAGCCGGGAAGCACGTGCGGCAGCGAGCTACCGGCCGCCGAGAGCAGGTGAGCGAGGCCGGCGGTCACGGCCACGAGCGCACCGCCGGCGAGCCAGCGGCCCAGCGCGCCGGGAGCGCGCCCGACGGGCGGTGCGGGGAGCGTGGTCATGTCGCCGGTGATCGGCGAACGGCCGAGAAACGTGGCACCGCTTTCCTTATCGACCCGGTTCGTTCCCCCACGCTGATCTGCCCGACCCGAAGTCGGCGTGAAACCGGATCAACCTGGTTTCGCGTGATTCCGGTGTCTGTCCTTCGCGTTGTCGTCGACGAGTTTCCTGCTGGTTCGACGAGGGGGTCGGCCGACCGAGCAGGAAGCGTTGCCCTACCACGACTTCCGGGCGGACTCTGTCAGTCTGCCGGCAGTGGTGAGCTGTGCTGCAGAGCGAAAACCGACCGGGTTCCCACAGATCCGGACATCGGTTCGGCATGGGGAGCCAGGGATGCAACGCTTCGGACAACCCGGCGCTTCGGCAACCGCGCGCCGGGTTCGACGATTGCGAGGTCAGGTCAGTGCCCAGCTCGAGGAACGTGGTGTTCGTCATCTTCGACGGGGTGAAAAGCCTGGACGTGGCCGGGCCGGCAGAGGTCTTCGCCGAAGCGAACCTCTTCGGGGCGGACTACTCGCTGTCCTATGTGTCACCTTCGGGTGAGGCCGTGGCCACCTCGACCGGGTCGACCATGCCCGTCGACGGTCCCGCCGCCAGCGTGGCGCGCGCGGACACCGTCGTGGTCTGCGGCGGCGATGTCCTTGTCGGCGCCCCCATCGATCCCGAGCTCGTGGCTGCCATCCGGGTGCTTCGCGAGCGGACCCGCCGGCTCGTCTCCATTTGCACGGGATCCTTCGCCCTGGCCACCGCGGGCGCGTTGTCCGGGCGTCGGGCAACCACACATTGGCGCCACGCGCAGCTTTTCGCTCGTGCGTTCCCGGACGTCGACGTCCTCCCGGATGCTCTCTTCGTCGAGGACCGAGGTGTGTTCACGTCGGCGGGGGTGTCCGCCGGGATCGACCTCGCCCTGGCCTTGGTCGAGGCCGACAACGGCCCTGACCTCGCGCGTGCCGTTGCTCGAAACCTTGTCGTTTTCATGCAACGCCCCGGTGGCCAGTCGCAGTTCTCTGCCCCTCTGGAGATCAAGCCCGCGCGGACGCCGACGCTGCGAGACGTCGTCGATCTCATTTCCGCGGACCCCGGCCTGGATCACAGCGCCGGCCGGCTCGCCGACCGGGTCGGGGTGAGCGCTCGGCACCTCATCCGGCTCTTCCAGGCGGAGTTCGACATGACGCCCGCGAGATATGTCGAGAAAGTCAGGCTTGATCACGCGAAGTCGCTGCTGGATTCAGGACACAACGTCGAAGAGGCGGCGGCGGGCGCGGGATTCGGGAGCCCGGAGACGATGCGCCGCACCTTTGTGGCTCGATTGGGGCTCTCGCCGAGTCAGTATCGCGACCGGTTCAAGAGCACGGGCAGGCCATAGAATTCGTGCCGGTCATCCGGTCGAGAAATTCAGTGCCAAGCGAAGTGCCTTGCCCAGTGGTTTCGGAACGAGCAGCGACATTCGACCGCCGGGTAGTTCTTCGGCGTTTCGGCGAGCCAGTGCCGAAAGAGTGCGGTGGATGTCGTGGGACGGGTACAGGACATAGGCTTGACCTATGGCCCCGGGCGGCAGCTGCCACCTGCGGATACCGGCAAGATCGGCCATGGCACCGGCTTGGACGTAGTAGCCGATCGGGTCCGTGGACCTGTCGAGGCCGGGTGTCGCGTGCGCGACCACGGCATCGGCGGCTTCGAGGGCTCTGCGGCGCGGCGCGCCGGCGCGGTCGAAAACCTCGAGAACGGTGTCCGCAGATCGCCGCGTGAAATCCTCTCCGGGCACGCTGACGAGCATTCCCGAGTCGTGCAGCAGTGCCGTTACGAAGAGAAGTTCCGCATCGACCTCGGTCTGGTCCGCCTGGGCCAACGCTGTGCCGAGCAGCCAGGTTCGGTAGCCGTGGAAGAGAAGCGTGGTGCCTTGTTTCTTGGCCATCTCGACAGCGGTGCTCGCGACTTCGGTGTCGGGAACGTCCGGAAAGAGGCTTTCCGTCGAGTGTGGCCGGTTCATCGGCCACGTGATGAAACCACCGATCGTCTCCAGGAGGAATTTTCGCATGCCGGCGCGGACGGACGAACGCTCGGCGCGAGTCAGTACGCCGTTCGTTTCGCAGACCCAGTCGTAACTGGCCATCGCTGACGACGAAGTAACTGAGGTCGATCCACTTGCTGCGTCGCCGCTTGCGCACACGAGGGCTCCAGTGAGACGGGGGATTCCTGCTTCCAGCTTTGGTGATCGGCAAAGTCCCGGCCAGGCGATGGGTGACCGGCATCCCACAAATTCGGACGCGACTGCGCCGGATCGGCAAGGTGGTCCGATTCTGTCCGGATCTGTGGGATTTTCGTCAGGTTCTGCTCTTCAGTGCCGTACCTGGCTCGCAGACGCTGGTGCTGATCAACATCGACGCCACCACCGGAGGCACCGGACCTTGACCCGCGAACTGTTTACCGAAGAAGAACTCGTTGCGTTCAAGGCGGCTCAACGTCTCGCCTTCGACGCGACGGTCGCGATCGAAGCCGAATTGCACGAAGGGATCACCGAGCAGCAGGCGGCCGGGAAGCTCGAGCGCTGGCTTCGTGCGCGTGGCGTTTCCCACTTCTTCCACTACGGCTTCGTCTGGTTCGGCGACCGTACTCGGTTCCTGGACTTTCCGCCGCTTCCCCGTCGGGTGCGAGACCTCTTCGAGGCCAAACCGGTTCGTGGCAGTGGACATTATCGGCCGAGCGGTCGCCGGTTGACTCAGGGCGATGCGGTCATTCTCGATATCGGCCCCATCTATCGGCGTGGAGCCGCCGATATCGGGTACTCTTGCACACTCGGCGAGCCGACGGAAGAATTCCACGAAACCCGAATGGCACTCGCCGCCTTTCGTCCGATGATTCTGGAGATGGTGCGCAATGGCGATGCCCAGGCCAGGATCGACAAAGCGGTGGACGAGTACACCCAAGATCACGGTTATGTGAACATCCACTCGATGTACCCCGGGTCCGCGATCGCGCACCGCGTCGGCCGAGTGCCCGGTCTGCGGTTGCCGACGTTCAATGTGAAGGGTTTCAGCCCGCAGACGGTCAGCTATCTGGCGGGCGACGTCGTCGGATCGGCTCTACGCCTGGACGTTCGCGCCGCGCCCTTCTGGAAACCGAAGTCCGACCGGCCGTGTGAGCCGGGTTTGTGGGCGTTCGAGCCGCACATCGGCCGCGGCGACGTCGGCGCGAAATGGGGCGAGGTTCTCGTGGTGACCGAGGACACCGCGTACTGGCTCGACGACGACCTGCCGCACGTTCGCTATTGGGCTGATCACGATGTTGTCCAGGACGCTTCCTGAGTGGTGACAGCGCCGCGCCGGCCTTGTCCGACCGGCCCGGTTTCCCGATATTCACAGTTCACCAGGAGAAATACCATGACCTTCGACGATTCTTCTTTGCCGCCGGTGCTGCCTGATGACGCCGCGTCCCTGGCTGGTGATCGACGCCGTCAGCCACACGGCCCGGGTCGGCGCCGGGGCGTTGTGGGCCGAGGTCGTTGCGGAAGCGGCGAAGGTCGGACTGGCCCCGCTCAACGGGTCGAATCCCACGGTGGGAGTCTCCGGTTACACCCTCGGCGGCGGCCTCAGCCCGACGCTGGGCCGCTCCCACGGCTACGCTGCCGACCACGTGCGCTCGCTCGAGGTGGTGACCGCGGACGGCGAACTGCGCCACGTCGACCCCGAGTCCGAACCCGAACTGTTCTGGGCGCTGCGCGGCGGAAAGGGCAACTTCGCCGTGGTGACCGCGTTGGAGTTCGACTTGTTCCCGGTGCCCCGCCTCTACGGCGGCGCCCTCTACTTCCCCGGTGAGCGGATGGCCGACGTGCTGCAGGCCTGGGCCGACTGGCACCCGGGCACACCGGAGACCATGGTCTCGTCGTTCGCCGTGCTGCGGCTGCCACCGCTGCCCGAACTGCCCGAGCCGCTGCGCGGGGCGTTCTCGGTGTCTCTGCGGTTCGCGTACAACGGCACGGCCGAGGACGGCGAGCGCATGGTGGCTCCATTGCGGACAGTGGCTCCGGCGATCCTCGACACCGTGCGGGACATGCCGTACAGCGAGGTCGCGTCGATCCACAACGAGCCGACCGAGCCGTTGCCCTACTACGAGAGGGGCATCATGCTGCGAGAGTTCCCCGCGGAGGCACAGGAAAAGCTCATCGAACTCGTCGGCCCGGAATCCGACACCACCATGTGGATCGCCGAACTGCGTGCGCTGGGCGGGGCGTGGGACCGCGAGCCGGCAGTGCCCAACGCCGTGGCAACCAGGGGCCTGCCATACAGCCTGCTGGGCGTCGAGGTCGGTCCGCTGTCGCAGGAAAACCAGCTCAAGAAGTCGGTCGCCGCACTGCTCGAGGGCATGCGGCCCTGGCAAAGCGACCGGCGGCTGGTCAACAACCTCGCCCCCGAAGAGGCTTTCGACGCTGCCGCGATCTACGGACCGGAGCGCTACGAACGCCTCGCGGCCGTCAAGTCGACGTATGACCCGGGCAACATGTTCCGGGTAAACCACAACGTGGTGCCGGCGGACTGAACAGGCGTGCTGCGTGAGCACCTGTGCCCCTTGAGGTGACGGTCACTTCGTCCGGGCTGTCGCGCCCGACACACTCGGGCCCACTCTGCGGATGTCGTCCTATATTCAAATGTACGTACATTTGAGTGGGTCCCCGAGGGGAACCCCGACGCACAGCGCAGCCAGGAGGAGAGCAATGTCCACCGTGGACTCCACGCACTTCGATCTCGTCGTGATCGGATTCGGCAGAGGGGGCAAAACACTGGCCGCCGCGATGGGGCGGCGCGGCAAGCGTGTCGCCGTGATCGAGCGGTCGGCGCAGATGTACGGCGGTACCTGCCCCAACGTCGGGTGCGTGCCCACCAAGTCGCTGATCCACCACGCCGAAACCGGTACCGGCCACGGCGAAGCCGTCGGAAAGACGCGGAACCTGACCACGAGGCTGCGCGGCATCAACTTCTCCACCCTCGACTCGATCGACTCCGTCACGGTCCTCACCGGACGGGCCGCGTTCGTCGACCCCAAAACGGTGGAGGTCAGCGCCGGCGACGAACGCCTGACCGTGACCGGCGACACCATCATCATCAACACCGGGGCCGAGCCCGTCCTGCCCGCCATCCCCGGGTTCGCCGACAGCAACCGCGTTCACACGAGCACCGACCTCATCGGGCGAGACAACCTCCCGCGCAGGTTGGCCGTGCTCGGCGGTGGGCACGTGGGCATCGAGTTCGCGTCGATGTTCGCGCAGTTCGGCAGCGAGGTGACGGTGCTCGACCAGGCGCCGCGCATCCTGGGCCGCGAGGACGACGCCGTCGCGGCGGCCGCGGAACAGGTGCTGGCCGACACCCGAGTCCGGTTCGTTCTCGGCGCTCAGGTCACCCGGTTGTCCGAGACGGCCGAGGGCGCCCGACTCGACTATCGCCAGGGTGAAGACGGCAGCACAATCGTCGTCGACGCCGTGCTGGTCGCGGCCGGCCGCAAGCCCGCCACGGAAGGCCTGCGCTTGGACCTCGCGGGTGTGGCGACCACGGCCGGCGGTGCGGTCGAAGTGGACGATCGGCTGCGCACCAGCCAGCCCCACATCTTCGCGGTCGGCGACGTCAAGGGCGGACCGCAGTTCACCTACGTCTCCCTCGACGACAGCAGGATCGTCGCCGACCAGCTCGCCGGCCTCGGCACCCGATCCACTGCCGACCGCGTGCACATCCCCTACACGCTCTTCCTGACGCCCCCCTTGGCACGAGTGGGACTCACCGAACGGGAGGCGCGCGAGCAGGGGTACGCGGTGAAGGTGGCGGAAAAAGCGGTCGCGGACATCGTGGCGATGCCCAAAGCGAAGATCCTCGGAGAAACCCGGGGGCTGATGAAATTCGTGATCGACGCGAAGACGGACCAGATCCTCGGCGCCGCCTTGCTGAGCGTCGACGCGCAGGAGCTGATCAACCTGGTCACGCTGGCCATGCGGCACGGGGTGACCGCCGCGGATCTGCGCGACGGGATCTACACACACCCGTCGTCGACTGAAGCCTTCAACGAAGTGCTGGCCGCTACGCGGAGCTGACGCGGGCCCCTTCATCTTCTGCCCCGGTACTTGACCCATCGGACCAGCGGGGATGTACTGGTAGCGGCGATGGATCCCGCCGGGGCCACACGGCCCGAACCGCCGGATGCGACGGCTGATGGCTTCCTGGACGATGCGTGCTGCAGCGGACCGGGAGGACGTCATGACGACAACCAATCACTTTCTGCGATTGTCGATCTTCCTTGGCGATGGGGACACCTGGCACCACCGGCCACTGGACGTCGAGATCGTGTTCCGCGCGCGCCGGGCGGGCTTGGCCGGGGCGAGCGTGTTTCGCGGGATCGCCGGTTACGGCGCGAACTTGCGCATCCACACGCAACGTCGGCTGCCGCTCGGCGCAGACCTGCCGTTGCTGATCGTCATCGTCGACTCGCCCGAGAAGATCCGGGAGTTCCTGCCACAGCTGGATGACCTCGAGCTCACCGCGCCGGTGGTGATCGACGAGCTCGAGTCCCATCCCTTCACGGTCCAGCGGTGGCCACCCACTCGAGAGGGAGTGCGATGACGATGCAGCTCACGGGAACCGCGTTGCGCATGACGATCCTCATCGGCGAAGACGACCTCTGGCAGCACACACCGCTGCACCGCGAGATCCTCGACCGCGCACGCAAGGCCGGCCTCGCCGGGGCCACGGTGCTGCGCGGCTGCGAAGGGTACGGCCTGCACCGCATGATCCACACGACACGGCTACTGAGCATGGCCGATCACATGCCCATCCTCGTCCTGCTCATCGACCGGCCGGACAAGATCCGGGCGTTCCTGCCCCAACTGCGGGAGGTGATCAGCAACGGCACCGTCCTCCTCGACGAGGTCGACGTCATGACGATGGGGTGGTCCACGCTGGGCCCGGCGACCGGATCGCTCACCGAACACTGACGACCGCGCCCGTCCCACTCCGGAAAGCGTGCCCTCGTCGGCTAGGAGATCTTGCGGCGGTAGGTCAAGACAGCGAAGAAGTAAGCCACGACAAGGATGCCGACGCACCAGGCCAGCGCGATCCAGATGCCGCTGCCGACCGGTTGCCCGGTGAACAGGTCGCGGATGGCGTTGACGATCGACGTGACCGGCTGGTGCTCGGCGAAGGCCCGCACCGGGCCGGGCATGGTGTCGGTGGGCACGAAGGCCGAGCTGATGAACGGCAGGAAGATGAGCGGGTAGGCGAACGCGCTCGCGCCGTCCGCGGATTTCGCGGAGAGGCCGGGGATCACGGCGATCCAGGTCAACGCCAAGGTGAACAGGATCAGCATGCCGGCGATCGCGAGCCACGACAGCACGCCCGCTCCCGAACGGAAGCCCATGACGAGGGCGACGAGCACAACGACCACGACCGAGATCAGGTTGGCGACCAGCGAGGTCAGCACGTGCGCCCACAACACGGACGAGCGGGCGATCGGCATGGACTGGAAGCGTTCGAAGATGCCGCTCTTCATGTCCAGGAAGAGCCGGAACGCGGTGTAGGAGATGCCCGACGCGATCGTGATGAGCAGAATGCCGGGCAGCAGGTAGTTCACGTACGAACCCGACCCGGCCTTGATCGCGCCGCCGAACACGTAGACGAACAGCAGCAGGAAGGCGATCGGCATGATCGTGGTCGTGATGATGGTGTCCACGCTGCGCGTGATGTGGCGCAGCGACCGTCCCAGCAGGACAGTGGTGTCGCCTAGGAAGTGTTTGGTCACCGTCGTTCCTCACTGATCCGGGCCGACGCCGCGACGTCCGCGGTGCCGTTGTGACCGACGATCGCGAAGAAGACGTCCTCGAGGGTCGGCTGCTTTTCGACGTATTCGACCTTGGCGGGCGGGAGCAGCTGCTTCAGCTCGGTGAGCGTGCCGTTTACGATGATCCGGCCCTCGTGCAGGATCGCGATCCGGTCGGCGAGTTGTTCGGCTTCGTCCAGGTACTGCGTGGTGAGCAGCACGGTCGTCCCGTGCTCGGCGAGAGTCTTGATGGCCTGCCACACGTCGATGCGGGCCTGCGGGTCGAGCCCGGTCGTCGGCTCGTCGAGGAAGATGACCTCCGGATTCCCGATGAGGCTCATCGCGATGTCGAGACGGCGGCGCATGCCACCCGAATACGTCGACACCTTCCGCGGTGCCGCGTCGGTCAGCGAGAACCGCCGGAGCAGGTCGTCGGCGATCCCACCCGGGTTCTTGAGGTGCCGCAACCGGGCGACCAGAACGAGGTTCTCGCGCCCGCTGAGGATCTCGTCGACGGCCGCGAACTGCCCGGTGAGGCTGATGGAGTCCCGCACGTTCGCCGCCTGCGTGGCGACGTCGAAGCCGTTGACGCCGGCGGTCCCCGCGTCCGCCTTGAGCAACGTGGAGAGGATCTTCACGATCGTGGTCTTGCCCGCCCCGTTGGAGCCGAGCAGGGCGAAGATGCTGCCGCGCGTCACGTCGAAGTCGACTCCGCGCAGCACCTCCAGGCTCTTGTAGGACTTCTTCAGGCCCTGCACGCGAATCGCGGGCCTGTGCACCTGATCGACTGTCATCGCGGTGTCCGTTCTGTCAGATCCACGGTGGGATAAGGATTTCGTGGCGGTAGCGGCCACGATCCCCCGCGGGACTGACATCCGGCTGACACGACTCTGACACTGATGAAGCCCAGCGCTCACCGGCCGGCGGGCCGGTGTCCGGGTTCAGCAGCAGTGTTCGCCGCGCCAGGCTTCGCGGCCTTCCTTGACCGCGACCGCGGCGATGACGAGGGCGACGACGGGGTCGGCCCAGGACCAGCCGAACAACGAGTTGAGCAGCAGCCCGACCAGCAGGACGCCGGACAGGTAGGTGCACAGCAGGGTCTGTTTGGAGTCGGCCACGGCGCTGGCGGAACCGAGTTCGCGGCCGGCGCGGCGCTGGGCGTAGGACAGGAACGGCATCACCAGCAGCGACACCGCCGCCAGCACGATGCCCACCGTCGAGTGCTCCGCCGGCTCCGCGCCGAACAGGCCGCGGATCGACTCGACGCTCACGTAGGCGGCCAGCGCGAAGAACGACAGCGCGATCACCTTCAAGGCGGTGCGCTCGCGGGCTTCCGGATCGCGGCCGGAGAACTGCCACGCCACCGCCGCGGCAGAGGCGACCTCGATGACCGAGTCCAGTCCGAACCCGATCAGGGCCGTCGAGGAAGCGAGCGACCCCGCGGAGATCGCCACCACGGCCTCGACGACGTTGTAGGAGATCGTGGCACCGACCAGCAGCCGCACCCGGCGGGACAGCACAGCGCGGCGCTCGGTGGGAACCGCGGTCGTCGGCTGGGGTGCCGGCGCGCAGCAGCCGTCCATGCAGCCGTCCGTTTCGGGCGTGGCCAGTGGCAGGTTCAGGCGCTCGTGGGCTTCGCTCATCGGGCCGCCTTCACGCTCGCGGACGACGCCGTGGGCGCGACCTCGTTCAGGCACGCCTCGTCGGTGTCCACCGCCAGTACCAGGTGCACCAGCTCGCTCAACGCTTTCGCCAGGTGCGCGTCCGCCAGCTCGTACCGCACCTGGCGCCCCTCGTAGGTCGCGACCACGAGGCCACAGCCGCGCAGGCACGCGAGATGGTTCGACACGTTCGAACGGCTCAGGCCCAGCTGCTCGGCCAGCTGCCCGGGATACCGAACCCCGTCCAGCAGCGTCACCAGGATTCGGCACCGCGTCGGGTCGGCCAGCGCCTTGCCCAACCGGGCCAGCGCCGCGCCCCGCGTTTCGCACGTCAGCATGCGCCGAACAGTACAGCGATCACTGATATAACAGCAAGGGCTGAACAGTTCCGTGGATGCCGGCGCTCAGTGCTCGGCGCCGAGGCGGAACCGCATCCGGCAGACCACCACGTCGGTGTGCCGCCGGAGTGCCCGCGCGAGCACGGCCCCGCGCCGGTTCTGCAGGATCCGCTGCCACGGGCGCGCGGGCTCGACCTCGGCGATCAGGACGAACACGTGGCCGCCGCCGTGCGAACGCAGGTGCTCGACAAGCGGCGCACCCAGGCGGCGGCGCTCGTCGTGGACCTGGACGAGCGCCACCCCCGGATGCCAGCGCTCCCACTCCTCGACGAACGCGCTCGCCGCGCCCTCGTCTTCCGGATGGACGACGTGCACGGCTTCGACGCGCTCACCCAGGGACAGGGCCGCGGCGAGCGCGTCACGGGTCAGCCGCGACACCGTGTGTACCGGAACGACGACGAGCGACCGGTCGGGCCGGGGCGGCGCCGGGGTCCGGCCCAGTTCGAGGCGCTCGCCGATCCGGCGGTAGCTGCGGTTGACCCATTCCATCGCGGCCACCAGCAACGGCAGCGCGACGACGATCAGCCAGCCGCCTTCCCCGAACTTCGTCGCGGCCACCACGATCGCGGCGACGCCGGTGAGCAGTGCCCCGAACCCGTTGAGCGCGGCTTTTCCGCGCCACCCCCGCGGACGCTCGCCCAGCCAGTGCCGCACCATGCCGGTCTGCGACAGGGTGAAGCCGACGAACACCCCGATCGCGAAGAGCGGCACCAGCGTGTTCATGTCGCCGTCCGCGACGATCAGCAGGAGCGCCGAGGTGATCGCCAGGAAACCGACGCCGTAGCGGTACACCCGCCGTTCGGCGCGCAGCGCGAACACGTGGGGCAGGTTGTTGTGTTTCGCCAGCAGCTGGGCCAGCACCGGCAGGCCGCCGAACGACGTGTTGGCCGCGAGCGCGAGCAGCACCACCGTGGAGAACTGCACCACGTAGTAGCCGAACCCGTCGCCGAGGGAAGCGGTGGTCACCTGCGAAAGCACGGTGACGCCGTCGACCGGGCGGATCGAGAACTTCCCGATCAACACGGCGATGCCGATCAGCATCACCCCGAGCAGCCCGCCCAGCGCGACCTCGGCCCGCTGCGCCCGGCGCACGCGCGGTTTCCGGAACGACGGGACCGCGTTCGCGATCGCCTCGACACCGGTCAGTGCGGCACAGCCGTTGGCGAAAGCCTTGAGCAGCAGGAGGATTCCCACCGTCTGCAGGCTCGCGGCGTGCCCGGGAGCCACGATGGCCGCCGCCGGCTCCGTGCGGATCAGCCCGACCACCACGACCGTCAGGATCGCCCCGACGAAGACGGCCGTCGGCGCGATGAACACCCGCGCGCTCTCGGCGATGCCGCGCAGGTTCACCACCGTCACCACGGCCAGCGCCGCGAGGCACAGCCACAACGTGTAAGGCAGCAGCACGGGAAACGCCGACGTCAAGGCCGCGACCCCCGCCGCGACCGACACCGCGACGTTCAGCACGTAGTCCACGATCAGCGACGCCGCGGCCACCAGCGACGCCCGCCGGCCGAGGTGAGCGCGGCTGACCCCGTAGGCCCCGCCGCCGTCCGGGAACGCGGCGATCACCTGCCGATACGACAGCGTCAGCACGCCCAGCAACCCAGCGATCGCGAACGTGACCGGCAAGGTGAACCCCAGCCCGCTCCCACCCGCCACGGCGAGCACGATCACGATGGCTTCCGGCCCGTACGCCACCGACGCCACCGCGTCCAGCGACAACGCGGCCAGCCCCCCGACCACGGAAAGCCGGTGCCGATCACCGCGGCCGGTGGACGCGCCGGCCTCGCGGCGCGCAACAGTAGTGGTCACGAGGCACAGGATGAGGTTCAGACCATCGGGATTTCCCGGCGTTGACGATTTCTTGATGACGGCCGGGAAAATCCGCCCCTGCACGGTGAGGAGGAGCCGCTCCGGACCGGACACCAAGAACGCCGTCGGACCCGTTGGGGCACAACGGTTCAGCGCTGCGCCGGGAGGATCCGGTCAAGTGCCCGCAGCGCCGGCTCGAGGTGCTCCTCGGAGTACCAGAGCGGCAGGCTCAGGTAGGTGCCCAGACCACCGAACGGCGAGAAGTGCTCGAACCCGGTCAGCGCGCGGACACCGCCGGATCTGAGTGCGTTCCCGATCGCCCCCGCGTCCGCGCCGGTGTCCACCCACAGGCCGGTTCCGCCCGAGGGCTCCGTCCACCGCCAGTCCGGCCGGACGCGCATCAGGACGCGCCGCGCGATCTCGTAGCCGCCGCGCAGGTCGGCGGTCCGCAAGGCCCGCAGTTCGGGGAGCCGCTGCAGCAGATCGACGGCGACGAGCTGGTCGAGCACCGACGACGTGAGGTCGATCGACCGTTTCAGCTCCGTCAGCCGCTCGATGACGGGGACACTCCCCCGGATCCAGCCGACTCGCAGACCACCCCACGTCAGCTTCGACAGCGTGCTGACGGTGAGGTGCTGGTCCGGCGGCAGCAGGGCGGCGAGCCCGGGTCGGCGTTCGTCGGCGAACAGCAGCTCGGCCGAAGAGGCGTCCTCGACGCAGAAGGTGTGGTGGACGTCCAGGATCCGGGCGAACGTGCGCAGCGACCGCGCGTCCATCGTGAGCCCCGTGGGGTCGTGCACGACCGGCTGGCAGTAGACGAGCCGTGGTCGCCGGCGTCTGACGAGCTGTTCGAGCAGGTCGAGCCGCAGCGCCGAGCCGGCGAACGGGACCGGCAGCAGCCGGGTCCCCGCCCGCCGCAGCACGTCGAGCGTCCGGCGGCTCGTGGGGTCCTCGACCACGACCTCGTCGACGGGCCCGATCAGCAGCTGCGCCACGAGCCAGGTGGCCTGCTGGGCGCCGCCGGTGATGAGGATGTTCTCCCGCGTCGTCGGTGTGCCGAGGTTCGCGTAGTACGCGGCGACCGCGTCGCGCAGCTCCGGAAGACCGGCCGGGAAGAACCCGCCGGCCGCGACGTGGCCCATGAGCCGGCGCCGGTCGATGCCCGCGATCGCGTCGGCCACGGTCGGCAGCCCCGGCAGCGCTCCGCGGGCGATGTCGTAGGACGCCAGTGCGTCCGGGCCGAGGACCGGCGCGGCGCCCTGGTCGGCACCGATCGCGCCGAAGCCCTTCCGGCGCACCCGGCACCCGGAGCGCTGGAAAGACTCGACGACATCGGCGGCCACCAGTGCTTCATAGGCCTCGGTGACCGTGCTGCGGGAGACGCCGAGCGCCTCGGCCAGCTTGCGCTGCGAGGGCAGCAGCGCCCCGTCGGCCAGGTGGCTGTCGGTGATCAGCTGGCTGATCCCCAGGGCGAGCGCGCGCGCCAAACCACGGTCGTTGCTCGGCCAGTCGCCGAGCATCCGCGCGAGCCGCGCGGGCTCGACCCGCCCTTCCGACGGTGGCATCCGGTCCTCCTCCCGGCCCGACGGTACCTACTGGTCGATCACGGACCCGTCGATGCTCAGGCGCGCCTTGACCGGCCGTGGCACGTACGGCACGCGCTCGGTCACGTCCGGACGCAGTTTCACCCCGATCCCCGGGCTCGCGTCGACCAGGAGGAACCCACGGCCGTCGTACTCGGGCTGGCCCGTCACGATCTCGCCGCCGTCCGGCCGGTCGGCCAGCAGCGAATGCCAGGTGCGGCCCGGGTACTCGAGCAGTGCGAAGTTGGGGATCGCCGCCGCGATCTGCAGCGACGCGGCCGTGAGCACGGGGCTGAGCGGGTTGTGCGGCACGACGCCGATGTGTTGCGCTTCGGCGAGCGCGGCGATCTTCTTCGCTCCGGTGATGCCGCCGACCATGCCGACGTTCGGCCGCACGAACTGCACCGCCGAACGGCGCAGGAGCATGGCGAACTCCCAGATCGAGGTGAGCCGCTCCCCCGTCGCGATCGGCACGTCGACCCGGCTCGCGACGTACTCCATCTCGTCGAAGTTGTCCGGCGTCACCGGGTCTTCGAGGAACTGCGGGCGGAACTCGGCGATGCCCAGTCCGAGCTGCACCGCCTCGGCCGGGGTGAGGCGCCGGTGGATCTCGATGCACAGGTCGACGTCGTCACCGACGGCGTCGCGGTAGGCGCCGACGGCCTCGATCGCGTGGCCGATCTTCGCCGCGTGGGTCTCGAAGTACGGCACGGAGCGGTCTTCGTCGAGGAACGGCGTCAGGTGCCCGACGGCCGTGAACCCCTGCTCCTTGGCCGCCTTCACGCCGGCGACGAGCTCTTGGCGGGTCGTACCGACCACGTGCTGGTACACCCGCGCGCGCTCACGGACGGGGCCGCCGAGCAGCGCGTGGACCGAGGCGTCGCGGTACTGGCCGGCCAGGTCCCACAGGGCGATGTCGATCGCGCTGAGCGCACCCATGATGTCGGCGCCGCGGAAGTGGAAGGCGCGGTAGAGGTACTGCCAGTGGTGCTCGATCCGCAGCGGGTCCTCGCCGAGCAGGTACTCGCCGAACTTCACCACCGCGGCGGCGGCGGACTCGTGGAAGCCCCACGCCCCCGACTCGCCGAGCCCGACGAGGCCTTCGTCGGTGTGGACCTGGACGAAGAGGTAGCGGTCGACCAGGATCGGCTCGACCTTCGTGATCTTCATCAGGCGGCACCGTCTTTCGCGTAGGCCGGCGCGGCAGTCGCGTCGGGATCGTTCGCACCCGCGACCACGGGCTTGGACAGGGAGATGCAGACGAAGCTGATCGCGCCGAGCACGACCATCAGCAACGCCACGGGCCAGTAGGAACCACCCGCCAGATTCACCAGGCTCAGCCCGGCCACGCGGATCAGGCCACCGACCGCCGATACCGACTCACGGGCCAGGGACACGCCGCTCACCCGGATCCGCGGCTCGAACATCTCGGTCAGGTAGGCCGCCTGCCCGGCGTTGTTCAGCTCCTTCCCGACCGACGTGCCGAGGATGAGCGCGAGCCAGATGACCACGGGCTGCCCGGTGTCGACGAGCCAGTAGAACGGGAACGCGAGCACCATCGCGAACGCGGCCGCGGTCAGGTAGACCCGTTTGGTGCCCAGCCGGTCCGTGAGGTGGCCGAACAGCGCCACCGACCCGATGCCGAGGGCGGACGCGATGAGCAGGCCGGTCAGCACCGTCTGCTGCGCGACGCCGACTTGCTTGACCGCGTAGACCGTGACGAAAACCGTGTAGAGGTAGCCGAGCGGCGGGTCCATCAGCCGCGCGCCGGCGGCGAGGAGCACCTGCTTCGGTGCCGTGCGCAACAGTTCCGCCATCGGGACGCGGGGCTGCTCGCCGGTGCCCTTGACCCGCTGGAACTCGGGCGTTTCCTGCACCCGCAGCCGCAGGAACAGACCGACCGCCACGGGCACGATCCCGACCAGGAACGGGATTCGCCAGCCCCACGAGAGCAGCTGGTTCTCAGGCAGGGTGCCGATCACCGCGAAGGCGGCCGTCGAGAGCAACATCCCGATCTCGGCGCCGACCTGCGCGGTCGACGCGAACAGGCCCCGTTTCCCGGGAGGCGCGTACTCGGCACTCATCACCACCGCGCCGCCGAACTCGGCGCCCGCGCCGAAGCCCTGGCACAGCCGCAGGAACACGAGCAGGATCGGCGCCCAGACGCCAATACTGCCGTAGGTCGGCAACGCGCCGATCAACGTCGTCGCGATGCCCATCAGCACGAGGGTGGTGATCATCACGGCCTTGCGGCCGTGGCGGTCGCCGAGGTTGCCCAGCACCACACCGCCGAGCGGCCGCGCCACGAACCCGACGGCGAAGGTGGCCACCGACGCGATCGTGCCGACCTCCGAACCGAGGTCCGGGAAGAACAGCTTGTTCAGCACCAACGCCGACGCGAGCCCGTAGAGAGCGTAGTCGTACCACTCGAGAGCGCTGCCGATGATGCTGGCGGCCACGACTCGACGCCGCATCGGCGACTTCCCGCCGTCGACCGGGTCCGGCTCAGCCGGTGTTCGTCGCGCATCCATTCATGTCATCCTCTCCATTAAGGACTGATGCGGGCACGACGGATCCACGATCTCGCGCCGGCGCGTCCGTCCGACCAGGACAGCTCGCTTCTCCGTCGGCTCGTGCAACGGTGCGTCAGGCCACGGGAGGGATGCCAGGCCAGTGCGGGTCAACTGGCCTGCTGCGTCAGCGCGGTCCTCGGTCTCGACAGGAAAGGCCAAAACTGACACGGGTGGCCGCGGCCGCTTCGACAGCGGTCGCGGCCACCCGTGGTTCGGCGGCGTCCTCAGGCGGCGACGGTGGGTTGCGCCAGGGGGCGCCGTTTCCGCATCGCCGCCACCGCGATCAGCCCGACGAGCGACGTGGTGAGGACGAAGTAGTACGGCGAGCGCAGGTCGTCGGTCGCGCTGACCAGCCAGGTGCCGATGTAGGGCGCGGTGCCGCCGGCGATGACCACGGAGATGTTCGTGGCCAGCGCGGTGCCGGTGTAGCGGACCTCGTCGGGGAACAGTTGCGGTGTCACGGTGTAGGAGGCGACCTGGAGGAACGCCATGTTGACCATGATGAGCACGTAGCCGAGCGCGGCGAGCCCCAGGTTGCCGACGTCCATGAGCAGGAAGCCGGGATAGGTGATCACGGCGTAGCCCACGAGCCCGATCACGGCGACCTTGAGCGGACCGATGCGGTCGGCGAGCCGCCCCGCGAACGGCATGAGACCGACCGCCACGAGGGTGACCGCCGCGGTGATCCAGTACACCGGCGATTTCGCGTAGTGCAGGTTGGTGACCAGGTAGATGGAGATGAACGTGGAGCCGATGTACGCCGCGCCCTGCACGCCGATGCCGAGCGCAGTCGCCTTGACCAGTGCCCCGGGGTAGTCACGCAGGGCGGATGTCAAGGGGAAGCCGTGGCGGGCGGTCGTGACGTCGCGGTCGATGTCGGGCAGCATGCGCCGCGCGAGGTAGCACACGACGGTGAGCGGCAGGCCGATGAGGAACGGGATCCGCCAGCCCCAGGAGCTCAGCTGGTCAGCGGCCAGCACTCCGGACACGATGCCGACCGCGGCCGAGGCGATCGCGAAGCCGGCGTTGGTGCCCATCGGGGTGAACGCGCCGTAGCGGGCCTTCTTGCCCGGTGGCGCGGCCTCCGAGATCACGGTCGCGGCACCGCCGACCTCGCCGCCGGCGAAGAAGCCCTGCGCCAGCCGCACGACCAGCAGGAGGACCGGTGCGAGGACACCGACCATGGCGTAGGTCGGCAGCACGCCGATGGCGGTGTTGGCGAGCCCGATGCCGACGACGGTGACGAGCAGCGCCCGCTTGCGCCCGAACCGGTCGCCGACCCAGCCGAACACGATCCCGCCGATCGGGCGGATCACGTACGACAGGGCGAACACGGCCAGGACCGCCAGCAGGGACGCCACGGGGTCTTTGCCGGGGAAGAACAAGGGCGCGATGATCGCCGAGACGTAGCCGTAGAGGGCGTAGTCGTAGTACTCGATGAGCGTGCCGATACCGCCGGCCAAGCCGACGCGGCGAACCTCTTTCGCGGTGCGGAGGGACACTTCTGGCTCCAGGTCGCGGATGGTCATGCCCGGCCTCCGTCGCAAAGGGACGGTGGCTTCGTTGCCGTTGTCATCTGGTGCGCTTCCTTACTTCAAGCCGTCGACGTAGGCGCGGACGATGTCGTCGAAGGAAAGTTCCGCTGCCAGGCCTAGCTTGTCCGCGCGGGGGGTGTGGAACCGGGCCGGCCAGTTGCGCACGATGGCGCCGACGCCCACGTCGTCCGTCCAGTCGATGAGGTCGCTGGTACCGGCACCCGCCACGCGGTCGAGGGCGAACGCCATCTCCTGCGGGGTGGTCGTGAGCGCCGGCAGGTTCATCGCTGTCGGGCTTCCCCACGTTGCGTCGCCGACTTCGGCCGCACGCAGCAGCCCCTCCAGAGTCTTGCGCGGGGAGGACAACGCGATCGGCGTGTCGGACGGCACCGGACAAGCGGCGCGCTCTCCGGCCAGCGGCTCGCGGATGATGCCGGACAGGAAGCTCGACGCTGCCGCATTGGGCTTTCCCGGCCGGACCGACACGGTCATCAGCCGAACCGACCGGCCGCGCACGAATCCCTTGCGGGTGTAGTCGGCCACGAGCTGTTCGCCGATGAACTTCTGGATGCCGTAGCTGGACTGCGGCCGCGGCAAGGTGTCGTCGTCGACGGCGCCGATCGGGCCGATCGCCGGATCACTGCCGAACACCGCCAGCGAGCTGGAGAACACCACCACCGGTGGCACGGCCAGCGCGCGCGCGTACTCCAGCAGCGTGCGAGCGCCGTCGAGATTGGTGCGCATGCCGAGGTCGAAATCGGCCTCCGCCGCGCCACTGACCACACCGGCCAAGTGGAAGATCGCGTCCACTGGACCGAGATCGTCGAGTGCTGTCGCGAGATCGCCGACGACCGAGCGCACCCGCTCGTCGGCGATGAGGTCGGCGGGCGGGGTGACCAAGTCGACGAGCACGAGCTGACCGATCTCTTCGGGTGCCGCGCCGCCGAAGCCGATCGGGGCTTCGAGCAGACGACGGGCGAGCAGCGCGCCGAGGAATCCGGCGCCACCGGTGATGACGATGCGCGTGCTCATGCTTTCTCCAGTCGGTCGATGACGTCGGCCAGTGACGTTTCGCCGCCGACGTTCCCCGCGAACACGATGTAGGGCAGCCCCCGCGCCGGACCCGACGCCGGCTCCCACAGAGAAACGATGCCCGGCAGCAGCGAGCCCCGGATCCACGCCCGGTCGATCCCGAGAGACTCCGTGGCCACGTCGGACGAGGTGATGCCGCCCTTCGCGACCACATAGGACGGACGCCGCGCCGCGACGGTCTCCCCCGCGACCCGGGTCAGCGCGGCGCTGACCCGCCGCGCGATCTCCAGGCTGTGCGCTTCGTCCCGGCCCTTGACGAGGGTTCGCGAGGTTCGCAGGACGACAAGTGAGTCCGTCAGCGCCGTCGTGGCCGCGGTGACAGCGTCGCGCAGGTGCTGTTCCGAACGTCGGTCGTCGAGGATCGTCGGCACGTCGAGCTCGACGGTGGTGAAGCGGCGCCGGACGGCGAGGTGCTCGAGCTGCCGGCTCGTGAGTCCTACGTGGGACCCCACGACGACGAGGCCGTGCGCGTCGCCCTCGACCAGCCGCGCGAGCGTCCCGTCGTCGATCGGCGGCTGCGCGTCCTGCCCGACCCGCGCTCGCACGAACGACGGGCCGACGCGGTAGAGGAACGTTTTTCCGTCCTGTTCCGCCGCGAGGATCGCGAGCACACTCGCGCGGAGGTCGTCGTCCTCGTCGGCGTCGAGCACGACTACCCGGCCGTCGCGGACGTCGTTCAGCCGGGCGCGCAACGTGCCGTCCGTGCCGGTGCGGATCACGTCCAGCGTCAGCTCGGCGACTTCGCCCCGCGGGATGCGGCCCGCGCTCTTCTCTTCCACCCACTCGGAGAGCTTCGACGAGCGATAGCCGAAGGACGCGTCGCGGGCGAACTCGCTCTCGGCCACCGGCACGAGACCGCCGGCACCGCGCAGCCAGTGCGTGCCCTCGATCGTGACGCGCCCGGCGTCCACATAGGCCGGTGCCAGCAGGACCCCGTCGACCGCCGCACCATGGCGCGACACCACGTCGCCCAGGACGTCGGTCTCCAGCGGGAAATGGCCACGCAGCGTCGAATCGCTGCGGCTGGCGAACGCGAGCCGGACGTTCTCCTGTTCCGCCGCGACGAGACAGGCCTCGGCGACCTCACGGTCACGGGCGGCGGCGTCCTCGGGCGAAAGGCTCCGAGTGTTGGTCAGCACGTAGAACCCCGCCGTGCCCTGCCGCAGGGCCCAGCGGATGTCCTCGACCGTCCAGCGGGTGAGCACGGGCAGTTCACGCACGGTCTGCGTGCCGGTGGGGTCGTCGTCGAGCACCGCGACCTGGCGGGCACCGGCGAGCGCGCGCCGCACCTGCTCGACCGGGACACCACGGACCGGCGGCAGCGTCCCCGGGGTCACTCGATCCCCTCGGTGGCCAGCAGCAGGCGCATGCGGTGGGCGGCCAGCTCGGGGTCGGGGAAGAGACCGAGCTCGTCGGTGAGCACGAACAGGTCGGTCAGGTGCTGCAGCGACCGCATGCCTTCGCGGCCGCTGACCATGCGGAAGTGGTCCTGGTGGCCCGAGAGCCAGGCGACGAACACCGTGCCGACCTTGTACCGGTCGGCCGGGGCCTCGAACATCTTGACCGCGAGCGGGATCGAGCGGTTCATCGTCTCGGTGAAGCCGGCTTCGTCGCCGGCGTCGAGCGCCGCGAATCCGGCCGCCGCGATGGGCGCGATCGGGTCGAGCACCCCGAGCAATCCGTGGCTGTGGTGCTCGCCGTCACCCAGCAGCAGGTCGGTGTAGCCGTAGTCGTCGCCGGTGAACACCTTCACGCCGGCGGGCAGGCGGCGGCGGAACTCCTGCTCCAGCTCGTGGTCGAGCAGGCTGAACTTGATGCCTTCGAGCTTCTCGACGTTGTCGCGGGCCAGCTGGACGACCACGTCCATGGCCGAGAGCACGTCGGTGTGACCCCAGTACCCGGCCAGGCTCGGGTCGAACCCGGTGCCGAGCCAGTGCACGATGGCGGGGTTGTCCGTCTTCGACAGCACGTCGCGGTACACCGAGAGGTAGTCGTCCGAGGTCTTCGCGACGGACACCAGGGCGTGGCTCGCGCGCAGGACCGCGGCACTCCCCTGCGCCTGCACGAACTCGAGCTGTTCGGTGTAGGCGTCGACGATCTCCGCGAGCTCGGGCCGGGCCGAGGTGAGCTGGTCGGTGCCGGCCCCGGCGACCACGGCGGCCCCTGCTTCCCGGGCGGCGGCGACTCCGAGGCGGATGAGCTCCTGGGCCTGGGACCAGTCCAGGCCGCCGGGCCCGCGCTCGGAGGTGTCCATGGCCTCGGCGATGCCGACACCGTAGGAGAACAGGTGCTGCCGGAAGGCGATGGTCGCTTCCCAGTCGACCGGCGGCCGGTGCCCCGGCTGGTAGTCGGCGCGCGCGTCGGCGACCACGTGGGCGGCCGCGAGCACGGTGCGCGAGGCGAACGGCGCCGGGTGGCGCGGATAGTCGACGGCTTCGTGCATCACGTGCCGGGTGGTGCCGCCGTCCAGGGTGGGCACGACGAGCGACGTCGAATTCAGGGTGGTCACTGCGGGGAATCTCCTTGCTGGGGGTCAGGACCAGGCGGCTGTGCCGCCGGTGCGTTCGCGGTCGGCTTCGGAGCCGATCACGCCCGTGGCCTTGAGGTGCGCGATTTGTTCGGGGGTGAGGCCCGCGGCGGTGAGGACGTCGTCGTTGTGCTGCCCGATCTTCGGCGGGACGTGGCGCAGCCGCGCCGGGGTCTCCGAGAGCGCGACGGGCATGCCGACCCACTTGACCGGCCCCACTCCGTCCACATCGGACTCGATGACGAGGCCGTTGTGGCGCACCTGCGGATCCTCGAACACGGCGTCGTACTCGTGGACCGGCGCGACGAGCACGTCCTCGGCTTCGAAGCGGGCCATGATCTCGGCGCGCGGGAACTTCCGGATCGCCTCGGCGAGCAGCCGGTGGGTCTCCTCGGTGTGCTCGCGCAGGCCTTCGATGGTCTGGAACCGCGGGTCGTCCACGTGTTCTTGCGCGAGCCCGCCGGCCCGGGCCGAGCGTTTCCACTGCTCGTCGACGTAGAACTCGCCGATGAGCGTGAACCACAGGCCGTCGGCGGCCTCGTAGTAGCCGTAGAGCGCGGTGTTGTGGGCGTGGGCGATGCCGGCGGACGGCCGGTCGAACCGCTGCCCGGTGTTGAGGTAGGTCGTGCCTTCCTGCAAATGGCTGGTGATCGCCGCGTTGAGCAGGTTCGAGTCGACGACCTGGCCGCGGCCGGTCTTCGCCCGGGCGGCGAGCGCGATCATCATGCCCTGCGCGAACTGCATGGACGCCAGGTAGTCGACCATGAACGTGCCCACCGGCACCGGGCCGGTCGCCTGGCTTCCGGTCAGCGCCATCAGGCCACTGATCGACTGGGCGGCCAGATCCTGGCCGCGGCGGTGCACGTACGGCCCGGACAGCCCGTACCCCGAGGCATAGGCGACGATGATCCGCGGGTTGAGCTTCGACAGCTCGTCCCAGCCGAAGCCGAGCCGGTCCATCACGCCGGGCCGGAAGTTGCTCGCGACGATGTCGGCGTCCTTCGCGAGCCGGTGGACGAGAGCTTTGCCCTCCGGCGACTTCACGTCGACGCTGATGCTCTTCTTGTTGCGGTTGGTCGCCGACCAGTGCGGGCTGAACCCGTTCGCCAGGAACGGCGGCTGGAACCGGCCGATCTCGCCGGCGTCGATCCGCTCGACCTTGATCACCTCGGCCCCGAAGTCGGCCAGCACCTGCGTGGCCGACGGGCCTTGCTCGAGCTGGGTGAAATCGAGGATGCGGACACCTTCGAACGCATCGGTCATGAGAACTACGGCCTTTCTGTGGTCTTGTCACGCCGCGGGCGCGGTTTCAGCCCGGCCGGCTCGGGCCGGAAGAAGCGGGAATCCATCAAGCTGGGTTCCGACCGCATCAGGGGCACGAAGCCCATCTGGTCGAGTACGTCGCGCCGCAGGTCGACGCCGGGGGCGATCTCGACGAGTTCCACCCCCTCGGCCGACAACCGGAACACCGCGCGTTCGGTCACGTACAGCACCTGCTGTCCTTGCGCGTGGGCGCGTTCGGCGCTGAAGCAGATGTGGGAAACCTCGTCGACGAACTTCGGGTAGCGGCCGTCCTTCGCGATGACGAGCCGGCCGGCGGTGACGCCGACGTCGAGCCCTCCGCCACGCAGGGTCCCGCAGAACACGACCGTGCGGGCCTTCTGGCTGATGTCGATGAATCCGCCCGGACCGATCGGTTTGCCGCCGGCCGTGGCGACGTTGACGTTGCCGTGCCGGTCGATCTCGGCGTAGGCGAGCCCGGCGAAGTCGAGCGCGCCGCCGTCGTAGAGGTCGAACTGGCTCGGCATGTCCACAATCGCCGACGGGTTGATCGCGGTACCGGAGTCGAGCCCGACACCGGGCAAGCCGCCGAAGACACCTTGCTCCACGGTGAGGGTGAAGCGGTCGAGGAACCCTTCTTCCAACGCGACGTAGCTGATGCCGTTGGCCATGCCGACGCCCAGGTTGGCGAGGTCGCCCTCGTGCAGCTCGATCGCCGCCCGGCGCGCGACGACCTTGCGCTCGTCGAACGGCAGCGGCTCGACCTCCGTCGGCCGGTTGGGCAGCGTGCCGGTACGGCGTGGGTCGGCGACCGTGATCGGCGTCTGGTTGGGGTAGTCGGTGAGCACGACGTGGTCGACCAGCGGTCCGGGGATCCGGACCCGGTTCGCCGGGATTTCGCCCCGGTCCACGAGCCGCTTGACCTCGACGAGCACCAGTCCCCCACTGGCGTGCGTGGCCTGCGCGATCGCGAGGTTGTCGCCGAACGCGGCTTCGTCGTCCATGCCGATGTTGCCGTCGACGTCGGCTTCGGTGGCGCGCAGCAGCGCGATGTCGACGCCGAACCGCGGGTAGAACAGCCACTCCTGCCCACCGAGGGTCACCAGCTCGCTCAGCCCGGTGGTGGTGCGCTCGTTCATCCGCCCCCACTGCCGACGGGGGTCGACGAAGGTGCCCAAGCCGATGTCGGTGAGCAGGCCGGGCCGGCCGGCAGCGATCTCCCGGTACAGCAAGGAGATCGTGCCCGCGGGCAGGCCGACGGCCTCGACCTCGTCGCGCGCGATCACCCCCTGCTCCCGCGGTGAGAGCACGAAGTGCGAGCCCACGAACCGGCGGACGAGCCCCGGGATCGCGACGTGGTCCACACCCCGCCCTTCGTGGTCGCCCAGCCCCATCACGTGCACGACCGTGAGACCGGACGGCGAACCGCCGTCCTCCCAGCGCTGTTCGAGCGCTGCGAGGAGCGTTTCGGGGACCTGCAGGAGGGAGCCGGTGCCCCCGACCGCCACGGTCGCACCGCTGGGCACGAGCGCGACGGCCGCCTCGGGCGAAAGGTGCAAGTCGGTGCGGTCCCGGCCGGAGGGCGCCGCGTCGAGCGGGATCACGCCATCACGTCCCCGCCGCACACGTTCACGCACTCGCCGGTGATGTACGACGCGTCGTCGGACGCGAGGAACGCCACCGCGGCCGCCACCTCGTCGGGCCGGCCGATGCGGCCCAGCGGGTTGGTCGAGAGCCGGCGTTGCAGCGCTTCCGCCGCGTCTTGGCCGGTGATGCGTCCGACTTGTTCGCTGCCGAAGTCGGACAGGGCGGTGTCGATCCGGCCCGGCGCCACCGCGTTGGCCCGGATCCCGCGCGGTGCGAGCTCGGCCGCGAACGACTTGGTCAGGCTGAGCACGGCGGCCTTGGAGGCGGCGTAGTTCGCCGAAAGCGCGTTGGGCAGCAGCGCCTGGATCGAGGCGACGGTGACCGCCGCGCCGCCCTCGCGCAGGCATCGCGCGGCCAGTTGCAGCGTGAGCAGCGTGCCGCGCGCGTTGACGTCGAGCACCCGGTCCCAGTCGGCGACGGTCAGCTCGCTCGCGGGAGCGAAGGTCTGGATGCCCGCGTTGGCGACCACCACGTCGAGCCGCTCGTCGAACGATGCGAACGAGGCGGGGTCGCCGACGTCGAGGGTTCGTGCCTCGACGGTGAAGCCCTTGTCCCGCAGGGCTTCCGCCGCCGACCGGGCGTGTGCGAGGTCGACGTCGGCCACCACGACCGCGGCGTCTTCCGCCGCGAGACGCTCCACGATCGCGCGGCCGATGCCCCGGCCCCCACCTGTGACCAGAGCGCGCTTGCCGGTGAACCGTCCCGCCATCAGTCGCCGGCCTTCTCACTCGCGGCGACGCCACCCAGCGGCACCTTGGACAGCAGTTCGACCTTCTGCCCCTGCTGGCAGACCCGCCCGTCCTGGTCGACCACCTCGACGTCGAAGGTCACGATCGCCTGGTCCGGCTTGGACTTCGAGTCGCGCATTTCGGCGACCGAGTAGTTCACGAAGATCGTGTCGCCGATGAAGATCGGCCCGACGAACCGCCACTCCTTGATGCCCAGGAACGCGATCGCGGTGTTCCGCAGCAGTTCCGTGCGCGGCCACATCAGCCCGTGGGCGTAGGCCAGCCCGAGCATGCCGTGGGCGATCCGCCGCCCGAACTGGCTGGCTTTGGCGTACACGTCACTCGTGTGCACCTCGGAAAAGTCCCCGGTGAGCCCGGCGAAGCCGATGACGTCGGCATCCGTGATCGTGCGGCCGGGGCTGCGGAACGAAAGACCGACGGACAGGTCCTCGTACAGCAGTCCTTGCCGGGGAATCTCCTTGCTCATGCGCGGCTTCCTTCCTCTGCCCCGACACCGGTGTCGTCGAGAGCGGTCTTGAGCGAACGGGCGGCATCGAGCGGCGGCAGCGACCGGAACCGGTCGCCGAGCACCTCGATCTCGAGCGCGCCCGCGTAGCCGGCTTCTCGGGTGAGCCGGACGAACTCGCGGAGCGGGACGACGCCCTCACCGGGGAGACCCCGGGGCGGCAGGCGGCCAGGCTCCGGCACCATCCAGTCGGCGATCTGCACGGCGGCGATCCGGCGCCCGGCCCGGGTGAGCCCGGCGGCGAGCCGGTGATCCCACCACAGGTGGTAGCTGTCGACGGCGATCCCGAGGAACGGCGAATCGAGCCTCTCGACGACGTCGGTCGCCTGCGCCAACGTGACGAGCCACGACCGGTCGGCGGCGAGCACCGGGTGGAAGGGCTCCAGCGCCACGACGACGCCGGCCCGTTCCGCGGCCGGCAGGGCGAGTTCGAGTGCGGCCTCGAGGTCGGCTTCGGCCGCGCGCGGATCGCCGGGCCGCGGCGGCCCGGCGATGACCACGAGCACACCTGCGCCCAACTCGGCCGCTTCGTCGAGCGCGCGCACAGTCTCGTCGTGCTCGGAGTGGCCGAGGAAACCGCCGCGGCACACCGTGTCCACCCGGATCCCCGCGCGTTCGGCCTCCTTCGCCGTCGCACGGGCTCCGCGGTATCCCGGCGCCTGGCGCCACACCGCCACCGCGTCGAACCCGGCTCCGGCCGCCGCCGTCACGAACTCACCGGTGTCCAGGTGCAGGAAGCTGCCCTGGCTCAGCACGGTCTCGACGGCAGGCACTCCGACTCCTTTGTCTCTCGCGGCGGCAGCATCCGCCAGAAATGGAACGTACTTCAAGAGTGGAACATCGTTCTGAAAAATTGTCAATCGGCTGGTGACCACACTGAGCGCCGTCGCGGCAGCGCTCGGCTACGCTTGCCGGACGTCGGTTCGGCGGAGAGCAGGGAGCAATGGCAGCAGGGGCATTGTCGCGCGGTCTGGGTGTTCTGCAGAGCCTCGTCGGGCACGCGGAGGGCGTCCCGCTGGCGCGCATCGCCGAGGAACTGGACCTGCCGAAAAGCGCCGCGCACCGCATCCTGACGTCCCTCGTCGAGGAAGGGTTCGTACGGCAGCAGATGCCGTCGGGCAACTACGTGCTCACGTTGAAGATCGTGAGCCTCGGGCTGCGCCACCTCGCGAGCAGCACCATTTTCGAACTCGCCGTGCCCGTGCTCGCCCGGCTGGCCGCGGAGTCCGGCCAGCTCGTCCGCCTGGGCCTGGTGGACGGTGAGCAACTGCTGTGGGTGGCCAAGTCGCAGGGCGCCCGGGCCGGCCTGCGCTACGACCCCGACCACGGCTCCGAGATCCCGTTCGCGTCGTCGGCCAGCGGCGTCGCCTGGTTGTCGCGGCTCACCGACGACGAAGCGCTGCGCCTGGTCGCCCGCCAGGACTACGACGAGCGTTACCCCGCGGGACACAACGCGCCCACCAGCCTGGCCGAGGTCCAGTCCCGCATCCACGAAGCGCGCGAACGCGGCTGGGCCCACGTCCACGACAGCATCGAAGAAGGCATCTCCGCGATGGCGACCCCCTTGGTCGACCCCGACAGCGGTGCGCCGCTGGGCGTCGTGAGCATCGCCGGCCCGAGTCTCCAGCTGCCGGACGAGCGCATGACGGAACTCGCGCCCCGCCTGCTCGAGACGGCGGCGGAATTGTCGGGGCTGGCGGGCAGCCTGTCGCAGGAGATCCGGACCCGCACCGAACCCGGCGTGTCGAGCTGACCTGAGGGGGTGCCCCGGCGCCCGCACGGGCGGCGAACACCGGGACACCGCCGCCGACAGCCCGTCAGGCCTCCCCACCGGTGGTGGGCACGTCGATCCCGTGCAGGACACCCATCCGCTGAAACTGCTTGTAGATGCGGTCGACGTAGGCGAAGAACTCGGGCGACTCGCCCAGCACGATCGGCCGCGGCCGGGGCAGCTCGACCACGACCTCGTCGACGATCTCCCCCGGGCTCGGGCTCATCACGAAGATCCGGTCGGACAGGCCCACCGCCTCCTCCACCGAGTGCGTGATGAACACGACCGTCGGACGGCGCTCCAGCCAGAGAGCTTCCAGGTCGGTTCGCACCTGCAGCCGAGTGAGGGCGTCCAGCGCCCCGAACGGCTCGTCCATCAGGATCACCGACGGGTCGTGCACCAGCGTCCGGATGAGCGACACGCGTTGGCGCATGCCACCCGAGAGCTGGCGCGGGTAGCGGGACTTCGCCTGGCCCAGGCGCAGCTGCTCGAACAGCTCGTCCGAACGGGCCTTGAGTCGGGCCTTGTCCAGCCCGCGGATCTCGGCCTGCAGCAGCACGTTCTTCTCCGCCGTACGGAAATCGAGCAGCAGGTGGTCCTGGAACGCGATGCCGACGTCGGTGATCGGACCGTCGACGGTCGCATCGCCCACGGTGATGGTGCCGGTCGAACGCTCCAGCAGGCCGGCGATCATGAGCATCAGCGTGCTCTTGCCGCAGCCGGACGGGCCGACGACCGAGACGAACTCGCCGGGTGCGATGTCCATCGACACGCTCCGCACCGCCTCGAACGGTTTGTCGGTGTCTTCGCCGAAGACTTTGCTGACCCCGTCGACGACGATCGGGGTGCTCGCCGCCCGGGTACCGGGGCCGGCGGACTGTGCGGCGGTCATGGTCGGGGCCTCCCGGATGCGGGTTCTGCGTGCGGTTTCATCAGGCCGGTCCTCACTTCACGGGGCACGGCTGCAAGTCGGCCGGCAGGTAGTCGTAGCTGTAGTACTTCGTCGGGTCGACGCCCTTGGGCAGCAGGCCGACCTGGGAGAGCAGGTCCTGCGTCTTGACCCATTGGGCCGGTTCGGCCTTGCCGAGGAACTTCGCACCGCCCGCGCACAGCAGGTTGCTGCCGATGATGGCCTTCAGCTCGGCGCCGGAGGCCTTGTCCGCCTTGGCACCCCACAGCTTCGTCACGTCCGCGGTCGCCTTGTCCGGGTTCGTGGCGGCGAAATGCCAGCCCTGCAACGAAGCCTTGACGAACGCCTTCACCTCGGTCGCGTGCGACGCCGCCCAGTCCTTGTCGGCGAAGATCGACGTGCTGACCGTCGGCACACCGTTCGTCGCGAACGGCGCGACGAACAGCTTCCCGGCGTTCTGCTGCTCGAGCTGCACCTGGTAGGCGTCGGTCGACCCGAGGATGGCGTCGACGCGGTGCTGCAGCAGCGACTGGACCAGCGACGTCGGCGCGAGGTTGACCAGGTTGACGTCCTTGGCCGACAGCCCGTTCGCGGCCAGGAACAGCGGCAGCATCGTCGCCTGCGACGACGGCACCGGCGTCCCCACCTTCTTGCCCTTCAGGTCCCGCACCGACGTGATGCCGCTGCCCGGGAGGGCGAGGACGGCGTTCGGATTGGACTGGTAGACGGTGGCCAGCACCGACAGCGGTGCCTGCTTGGCGATCAGCTGCGCGGTCGCGGTGGAGTCGGCGTAGCCGATCGAGGCCTGCCCGGAGGCGACCATCTGCGCGGTCAGCGACGAACCGGTACCGGGCACGATCGTCACGTCGAGGCCGGCGGCCTTGTAGTAGCCCTCCTCGACCGCGGCGGCGAACCCGGCGTTCGACCCGCCCGGCGGGAAGTTGAGCTGGAAGCTGATCTTCGTCCCGCCCGAACCGTCCGAAGAGGACCCGGACCCGTCGGACGAACAGGCGACGGCGAGACTCACGGAACCGACGGCGGCGACGACGGCCACGGCCCTTCTGAACGCGGTGTGCATGGGAAGACCTTTCGTTGCGGGGAGGGGAGTTTTCGCGAACGACGGCTCAGGTGAGCTTCGCGCGTTGCCAGGGGGTCAGCAGGAACTCGATGAGCTCGACGAGGTAGTTCAGGATCACGCCCAGCAGCGTCAGCAGCACCAGGACCGCGAACACGGTGGTGGAGTCGAGCGTGTTGGTGGCTTGCAGCAGCACGTACCCGAGCCCACTGTTGGCCCCCACGAACTCGGCGACGATCGCGGCGGTCGCGGCCAGCGTCGCCGACGTCTTGAGGCCGGAGAAGATCACCGGGAGCGCGGCCGGGAACCGCAGGTAGCGGAAGGTCTGCCAGCCGCTCGCGCCCATCGACTTCGTCAGGTACAGCAGGCGGGTGTCCAGAATGGAGAATCCGCTGATGCTGGAAACCAGCAGGGGAAAGAAGGTCATCAGGACCGTGAGCAGGAGCTTGGAGCTGAAGCCGAGCCCGAGCCACACCACGAACAGCGGTGCGACGGCGACCTTCGGCACGAGCTGCACGAGCATCACCGGCGGGTAGATGATCTGCCGGGCCGCGAGCGACCGGGCGACCAGCAGCCCCAGCGGGATCGCGATGACGATGGAGATACCGAAGCCGAGGAGGATCTCGGCGATCGTCGTCTGCGCGTTCTCCCACAGCACGGACCAGCCGCTCACGATCTGCTCGAACACCGCCCACGGGCTCGGCAGCAGGTAGTTGGGGATGTCCAGCACGGCGACGACCAGCGCCCACAGCGCGATGATGCCCAAGAACGTGGCGATCGGGACGACGCTCCAGATCCGGCGGCGGACTCGCTTGCGGCGTGCGGCCTTGCTGCGCTCGCCGTTGCCCCCGGTCACCCGCCGAGTGTCACCCGGCGGCGACACGTCTCTTGCTGCCGACAACGACGAAGACATTCAAACTCCTTTGTTTGACTGCGAAACCGGCCCAGCGCGACCCGTTGCCGGCACGGCCGTCCTGGGGAGACCGGGGCCGGGCGTCGAAAGTGCACCATACGATGGAACGGCCTTCAAGAGTGGAACACCGTTCTGTTATGATGTCAAACGACTGACGAGAAGACCGGGCACGCGCCGACGACGCCCGGAGACGGCGGCCGGACCTCGGTGCGGCGGAGAGCGGGGAGCCATGCCAGCAGGGGCGTTGTCACGCGGCCTGGCCGTGCTGCAGTGCCTGGTCGGGTCACCGGAAGGCCTGCCGCTCACCCGCATCGCCGAGGCCGTGGACCTGCCCAAGAGCGCCGCGCACCGCATCTTGGTGAACCTCGTCGACGAGGGGTTCGCCCGGCAGCACGAGCCGTCGGGCAACTACGCGCTCACCTTGCGGATCGTCAGCCTGGGCCTCAAACACCTGGCGAGCAGCACGATCTTCGAGCTCGCCGTGCCCGTGCTGGCAAGACTGGCCACCGAATCCGGGCAACTGGTCCGGCTCGGTCTCGTCGACGGCGAGCAGCTGCTGTGGGTCGCGAAGTCCCAGGGCTCCCGCGCCGGCCTGCGCTACGACCCCGACCACGGCTCCGAGGTCCCGTTCGCGTCGACCGCCAGCGGCGTCGCGTGGCTTTCGGGCCTCAGCGACAACGACGCTCTACGCCTCGTCGCCCGCCAGGACTTCGACGAACGCTACCCGGCGGGACACAACGCACCCACGACCCTGGCCGAGGTCCAGTCCCGGATCCAGGAAGCCCGCGAGCGCGGCTGGGCCCGCGTCCACGACAGCGTCGAGGAAGGGATCTCCGCGATGGCCACCCCCCTGATCGACCCGGACACACGGGCACCGCTCGGGGTCGTGAGCATCGCCGGCCCGAGCCTGCAGCTGACCGACGAACGCATGGAAACGCTCGCGCCACGCCTCGCCGAAACCGCCGCCGAACTGTCGGGACTGGCGGGCAGCCTGACGCAGGAACTGCGCTCCCGCAACGGATTCGGCACGGCAGGCTGACCCACGGCGTCGAACCTGGTGCGGGAGCGGGGATCGCCGGCACGTTCGTCCACCTTTAATGATTCTTTACTTTCTCGAACGGCAAAGCCATACTGACCGCGAGGGGAGTACTTCCGCAGGGGCTACCCGGTCAATACGGACATCCCGGTGATGTCCTCGGGAGCCCGCCCAGGTCGGTGACACGGGGTGTCGTCGGCACAGGGTGAAGGAGACCTCGAACACGCGCGGTATGCGCTCGTTCGAGGAGGTACTTATGCCCGCGGAAGTTGTTGCGGCGGCTCCGGCCGAGTCGGTGGGGTCGCTCTGGTTGTGGCTGATCAGCATCGCGGTCCTGCTTTTGCTGCTGGTCGCCGACTTCATGGTGACACGGCGTCCGCACGAAGTGTCGATGCGGGAGGCTGTCGGCTGGTCGGTGTTCTACCTGGCGCTGCCGGTGGTGTTCGGGGCCTGGCTGTGGGTCGCGTTCGGGAGCGGCCAGGCGGTGGAGTTCCTGACCGGTTTCGTCGTCGAGAAGTCCCTGTCGGTGGACAACCTGTTCGTGTTCATGCTGCTGCTGGCCGCGTTCGCGGTCCCGTCCGCGCTGCAGCAGCGGGTGTTGCTCTACGGCATCGTCGGCGCACTGGTGCTGCGGGGAGCGTTCATCGCGGCCGGCGCCGCACTGCTGGCGGCGGGAACCTGGGCGTTCCTCGTGTTCGGGCTGGTCCTCTTCGCCTCGGCGGTGAAGATCCTGCACCAGGCGCTCACGGACGCCGATGCCGAGCCGGACCCCTCACGGATGCGATCGGTGCGGCTGCTGCGCAGGTTCATCCCGATCACCGACGACTACCAGGGAGCCCGGTTGACCGTGCGCCGGCACGGGCGACGGGTGTTCACTCCGCTGGTGGTCGTGGTGGTGGCGGTGTTCACCACCGACGTCGTGTTCGCGATCGACTCGGTGCCCGCGGTCTACGGCATCACCGAAGACCCCTATCTGGTGTTCGCCACCAACGCCTTCGCCCTGCTCGGCCTGCGCGCCCTGTACTTCGTGCTGCACACCGCGTTGGCGAAACTCCGCCACCTCAACCACGGCCTGGCCGTCATCCTCGCGTTCATCGGGCTGAAACTGGTCCTGCACTGGGCACACGGCGTCTGGCCCGCCGTGCCGCAGATCCCCACCCCGATCTCCCTGGCGGTCATCGTCCTCGTCCTGGCCACGGTCACCACCACCAGCCTCCTGCCACGCCGCACACCCGAGCCCGCCGAGAACCGACGGGATTGAGCCATGGCAACCGAACTGCTCGTCAACGCCCTGGTCGAACTCTTCCTCACGCTGCTGATCCTCGCCGCGCTGGTGATCACCTGTGCGGCGTTGACCCCACCCCGGCCGCCACGTGGCCCAGGCTCCTGAACCGGTCACCGGCGACGGCTTCTTCGTCGGGCCGACGCTCCGGGTCCGACGCTCGACGCGGTCGGCCGGATGGGGCCGGGAGCCGCCCGCTCCCCCACCCTGTCGGATCAGTCGCCGCGACCGAGCCGGCCTCTTCGCAATCACACAACCGGGATGATCAGCCCGGCCAGGAACACCTCGATGGCCTTTCCCTGGCGGGCGGCGAGGGAACCACCCGCCGCGCGGACCGCGACGAAACCGCTCGCATCCGCAAGCTCATGACCCGCAAGTACCGCCCGGCTCCTGATGGGCGGCGGGTTGCTCACGCTCTCCGCGACCGGCCGCGACCAAAGGCATTCAAGGGAGGTGCCGCCCGGGAAATCGTGAGCGCGGGCATCACCGCCGCCGCCATCGGCTGGGGGCGGCATCGCGCCAGGCGAGGGGTGACCGGCGCGTTCGCCGCCGGCGCCGTGGGCGGTGATACCGGGACGGGTCTTCCGGCTCGGCGGACGAGTTGGCCGAACGTCTCGCCCTGTCACCGAAAGACCCGTCCCGTCCTCAGGACCGGTCAGCCGATCTCAATCTCAGAGCGGGCACTGCCTACGCCTGCCCCGTGACGAATTCCGCCGAGTGCTCATTCCACCAGCGGGCGATATCCGCGCGGCGCGCGAACCAGACCCCACCCTTGGCCTGGGCGTATTCGATGAACTCCCGCAACGCCCCCGTCCGCGCGGCCTGCCCCACCAGCCGGGGATGAAGGCCGATGGACATCATCTTGGGACGGCCCCTCGAGCCTTCGAGCCACAGTTCGTCGAAGCCACGCTTCAGGTAGTCGAGAAACAGGCTCGGTGAGCGGGTTCCCTGAATGTCGTTGTAGGTCAGCGAATAGGGGACCACGAGATGCCGGACTCCGCTCACGTCGACGTAGTACGGCAGATCGTCGTTGTAGGCGTCCGAGTCGTAGAGGAATCCTCCGTGCTCCACGACCAGCTCCCGCGTGTTGATCGAGGGGCCGTAGCGGCAGTACCAGCCACTCGGCGCTTCCCCCCACGTTTCCTTGAAAGACGCGACAGCCTTCTTGATCCGGTTCGCCTCTTCCTCGCGCGACAAGCGCCATTGCTCTTCCCAGCGCCACCCGTGCCCGAGCAGGTCGTGCCCGGCTTCCCGGGCCGCCGAGGCGACCTCCGGGTTGCGCTCGAAGGCCACCGCGCAGCCGAAAAACGTGGCCTTGACGTCGTACTCGTCGAAGAGGCGAAGCAGTCGCCACACGCCGACGCGGCTGCCGTACTCGTACATCGATTCCTTGGCCAGATCCCGCAGATGAGCCGGAAAGGCGTATTCCACTTCGGCGAGACTGTCGTTCTCGCCATCTCCCATCTCGTGGGAGTACTCGGAGCCCTCCTCGTAGTTCACCACGAGGTTGACGGCCACATTGGCGCCGTTGGGCCACCGGACGACCGGAACATCCTTGCCATAGCCGACCAGGTTTCGGCTCAGGTTGCTCGAAATTTCTTGCATCGACCTCATATCCTCACTCACGAAATCACTGCCCGGAGCCGTGAAGAACCTCAAGGGGAACCCGATGGGTTTCCGGAACGAACAGCGCCGCCAGCCCCAACCCCACATACATCACGGCCACGATGGCGAACACCCAGAACTGGCCGACACCCTGCAGAAGAGAGCTGGCGATCAACGGAAGAATCGCACCGCCGACAAAACCGGTGTTGACGACGACAGCCGTTCCGAAACTGCGAACCCGGGTCGGAAAGAGCTCCGGCGCCCAAGTCCAGATGGTGGTGTTGACGAGGAGCACGAAGATCTGGAACACAAATCCCAGTGTCAGGATGAGCGCATCGCCTTGAGCGAAGATGGCGAAGGCGAGCACGGCGACGGCACTGCACACCGCACCCACACAGACCACGGTCCGGCGAGAAATGGCAAATCCGCCGTACGAGGCGATCGCGCAGCCGATGAGACCGCCCAGGTTCTGCAGCATGGTGAACGTCACGCTGCCCTGCACCGAATAACCCCGGTTGACCAGCATGATCGGCATCAGCAGCACCACACTGAACTGCGCGCCCCACGCCAGGAACGCCGCGATCCCCAACGCGATGGTGCGCCGGCGAAGTGGCTTGGTGAGGACACTCTTCAACGCCTGAGATGCGGGCCCGTCGCCCTGTGCGCTCTCCGAGACGGCGGCGGTCTGACTGTCGACGTAGGGGTGGATGTCGCCGCTTCGCACGCGCAGCCTGCCGGTCGCCAGGCGGGTGAGAGCCTCGTTCGCCTCCAGGATCTTGCCCCGGCTCAAGAGGTAGGCCGGCGTCTCGGGCAGATACCGCCTGAAGAAGAAGATCAAGACAGCGGGAAGCCCCAGCAAGCCGAAGGCCCACCGCCAGTCGTTGTCGCCGGCGCCGACCGCCGAGGCGAACGGGCCGATCACGAACAACGTGTAGGCGTAGGCGAGAAACAAGCCGACGCCCGCGGAGATCGTGTTGAACAGGGAAACGAACACGCCCCGGACCCGGGTCGGGGTCAGCTCGGACAGGTAGGTGAGCCCGACCGCGATCTCACCGCCGACCCCCAGGCCGGTCACGACCCGGGTGACACCGAGAACGGTCGAGTTCGGCGCCATGGCCGACAGCACCGAGCCCAGGCAGTAGATTCCCAGGCTGACGGCCAGCAGGCTCCTGCGGCCCAGCAGGTCCGCGATCACACCGCCGACGATGCCGCCGATGACAATGGCGATGAGACTTACCGTGGAGAGAAGCGCCAAGGCGGAGGCATCGATGCCGAGATCTTTTTGAAGAGAGGGGCCGAGCGCCGAGAGAATGAGCTGCTCGAAAACCTCGAAGAGGCCGCCCAGCACCACGAGAGCAAGTGCCAGATAGTGGGTTCTGGTGAGCCCCATGCCATCGATGATTTCACCGAGTGACCTGGGTTTTTTGCTCATGGCGGCTTTCGCATCGAATGCCATGACTCTACTTCCTACGTTTGAGTATTGCCTGTCGGGTCCTCAGGACACCCTTTGGGCGCGCGTTGACGGCCGCGAAGGAGAGGGAAAGGAGAACACGGAAACGAGGTCCTCGCCTCCGGTGTTTTCCAGCGCGTGCCACGAAGCCGCAGGGATGAAAATCGCCTGGCCTCGCTCGAAATCCAGAACGCCTTGGTCGGTGTGCAGCCGACCAGCCCCTTGGGCAACGTACATGACCTCGGAAGTGGCGTGCGCGATCGTGTCGGTCTTGGGCGATCCTGGTGGGATCGTCACCACTCCGAGGCAGTTCTGGATCTCGGGGACGTCGGCCGCACTCAGCAACAGGCCGTCAGCCGGTGGGTTCGCGGGATCGTAGGTGACCTGGACGTACTTTCCCGTGACACTGTCAGTCATGATTCCTCTTCTGGGATGCGGTCAGAGACCTGGCCACTCGACCCCCGCCTGCCCGGGGAAGAGCTGTTCCTTGTTCAGCCGCAAGTGATCCCTCATGGCATCCTCCGCACCGCGCGGGCCATCACTGCGAATCGCGTCGAGGATGCGCTGGTGATCGTTGATCAGCTTGAGGCGATTTTCGCGGTCCTGCAGCACGATCTGGTTGATCAAGACCCACAACGGCTGCCGATCGATCTCGACCAGTTCCAACGCGAAGTGGCTGAGAATGTGATTCGGGCACATCGCGGCCAAGTCGGCGTGGAACGCCATCGAGTGGTTGACGAAGTCGGGAAGCTGTGCCGGCTCGTCGATCAAGCCGGCGGCCAGGTCGACCTCGTGTTGCACCTTGTCCAGGTCAAGATCACCGGGATTTGCCGCGAGCAGGCGGGAAAGCGGTGGCTCGACCACCAGCCGTGCGGCGATGACGTGCTCGGGCGTTGAGCCGATCTCACGTCCGGAGCCCTTGAACAGCCCCCGGCTCAGGTCTGCCACGTAGGTACCGTCACCGTGCCGCACCACGATGGCACCGCTCAGCTCCAGCGCGAACAGTGCCTCGCGCACACTCGCCCTCGACACCTCGAACTTGGCGGAGAGATCGCGGTCCGAGGGCAGTCGAGCCCCAGCAGTCCAACCCCCCTGCTGGATCTCACTCAGAAGCGCCTGAGCCACGCGCAAGTACCGCCGCTGCGGCAACGAGGCACGCTCGGAGTGGTCTGAAGACTGCATCCCGAGAGATTAGACCAGTGTCCCGGGCCGCACAAGAGTCGGCACATCGGTCTGTCGAGGCCAGATTAGACCCCCCGGACCTGCGGATATTACGGAAAGTGCGCAATGGACCGCGGACCGGAACCGCCCCACCGCGGGTGCACGGAGCTCACCTCACCCGAGCCGACCGGAGTTGAACGTTCGCTGGGAACGCCGGTCAAGTTGACGTCTACGACGTGGCGCCAGTCTGTTGCAAAGCATCGAGAACAGCGCGCAAGTGCCGGCGCGTCGCGTCGGCTGCTCGGTCCGCGTCTCCGTCGCAGATCGCGGAGATGATGGCGAGGTGCTCGGTGAGGGATTCGCGAGCTCGGCCTGGCCGTGTGGTGAGGCGGAAGCGGTGCAGCACCGACTGCGCCCGCAGGCGTTCCAGGATGCGCGTCGCCGTGTGGTGAGCGCTGAGCTTTCGCACGAGTGTGTGCAACTGGTGGTTGAGTTCCGACTGCCCGGCCAGATCCGCGTCGTCGACGGCGACGCGCATGGCGTCCCCAAGTGCGTGCAGGCCACGACGCTCGGACGCATCGGCCCGCAGCGCGGCGAGTGACGCGCACAACGGTTCGAGCATCAGGCGGACGTCGCAGATCTCGACGGCCTCGTCCAGCGACACCGCGCGGACGCGGGCTCCCCGATTCCGGACCCGCTCGATCAGCCCTTCGTTCATCAGCTCCAGCAGCGCGAGCCGGACCGCGCTGCGGCTCGCGCCGAACTGGTCGGCCAGGTCGCTTTCGACCAGCCGCTGGTTCGGCACGAACTCACCCCGGAGGATCGTGTCGCGGATGGCGTCGCTGATCGCAGGGGCCGCCGTGGGCCCGAGCGGCTGTTCTCGTTCTTCCGCGGACGGCCACGTCGCACCTTCGGTGTCCACCACGTCAGGCTGCACGCGACGTCACCGGCCCCGACAGTTCCCTTAACCGAGCAGCCGACACGCCGCCGGTCCCCGCTCCGTGCTCACCCAAGCCGATCACCTCGTCGAAGTGAAACTCCACGCGGCCCGGCCGCACGCGTCACGAAGCCGGCGTGCGACCGAGCGTCGTCCTGGGCAGGCCGCCCAGCTCGCTGAGCTTCTGCAAGGACCCGACCAGGCTCGACAAGTGAGCTCGCATCGCGGCCTCGGCCCGGTCCCCGTCCCCTGAGGCGACCGCCTCGATGACGCTGACGTGCTCGGCGAGCCCTTCCTCGATCCGCCCCGGCAGCAACGACACCTGGAATTGGTACCGCACGCTGGGGTAGCGCAGCCGTTCCAGCACCTCGGTGGCCGTCCGCTGGTCGCCCAGCTCGCGGATCACGTGGTGCGATTCCTGGCTGATGTCGTTGTAGCCGGCGATGTCGCCGGCCTTCACCGCCGCGCGCATCGCCTTGGCGAGCTTCTGAAGGCGGCGCCGGTCTTCCGCACCGATCGCCGACGCGGCCTTGCGCGCGCACAGCCCCTCGACCACGGCGCGCACCTCGGTGATCTCGATCGCCTCGCGCAGCGAGATCGGCCGCACCGACGCGCCGCGGTTGCGCTCACGGATCACGAGGCCCTCGTTCTCCAGCATCACCAGGGCCTCGCGCACGCTCCCGCGCGACGATCCGAACGCGGCCGCGAGGTCGACCTCGACGAGCCGCTGGCCGGGAAAGAGCTCGCCGTGGACGATGGCGGTCCGCAACCGGTCGACGAGCGTTTCTCGGTTTTCCACAGGCGGCCGCCCTCCTTTCCAGGCCGGCCGTCCAGCCGGATCGTTGCCATTTTACCCTAACAGGATCGTTGGCAATCTGATTGGACGATCGGGTGTTTCACCGTCGGCTCAGTGCGGTTCGTCGTGTGCGTCGACCACCGACAACGCCCGCCCAGGCACCGGGACCGACACCTCGTCGCCGGGACGCACGTCCGAGTGCCGGGCCGACCGGCACTCGATGCGCTCGTCGCCGACCGCCACGATGTGCCGGATGCACTCGCCCTCGAACGACTGCGCGACCACGGTGCCGAACAGTTCGTTGGCCCCCGGCGACCCGTGGGTGCCGTCAGCGCGTCGCCGCGGCTCGAGGTCTTCGGGGCGCAGCACGAGAACGACGTCGGTGAGGCCGGCCGGGACCGCTTCGTCGAGCACCAGCGGCCCGATGTCCGTGAGCACCGTCCGGCGGCCGGAGCCGTCGTCGATCTTCGCCGACAGCAGGTTCGGCGACCCGATGAACCGGGCCACGAACAGGTTCTCCGGATTGTCGTAGATATCGCGCGGGGTGCCCTGCTGCATGATGCGGCCGCCGCTCATGATGGTGATCACGTCGGAGATCGCCAGCGCCTCGGCCTGGTCGTGGGTGACGTAGAGGGTGGTCAGCCCCAGTTCGCTCTGCAACCGCTTCAGCTCCAGGCGCATCGACGCGCGCAGCTGGGCGTCGAGGTTGGACAGCGGCTCGTCCAGCAGCAGCAGGCGCGGCCGGCCGACCATCGCGCGGGCGAACGCGAGGCGTTGCTGCTGGCCGCCGGAGAGCTTGGTGGCCGACCGGTCGATGGCCTCGCTCAGCCCGACCGACTCCAGGGCCGCCACCACCAGCTTGTCGACCTCGGCCTTGGGCCGCTTTTCCCGGCCCACCCGCATCGGGAACGCGACATTCTGCCGCACGGACATGTGCGGCCAGATCGCGTAGGACTGGAAGACCATGCCGAGCTTGCGCCGGTCCGGCGAGAGGTCGACGGACCGCTCGGCGGAGAAGAGCGTGTCGCCGCCCAGCTCGATCTCGCCGGAGTCCGGGTGCTCGAGCCCCGCGACCGAACGCAGCAGCGTGGTCTTGCCGCACCCCGAGGGCCCCAGCAGCGTGTGGAACTGCCCCTCCTCGACCCGCAGGCTCACCCCGCCCAGCGCGGGACGGTGCTTGTCGACGTCGATCCCCCGCCGCCGCAGCCGGCCGGACGAGGCGGGATCGTACTTCTTCACCACGTCGTTGATCTTGAGCATCACTTCGACCGCCTTGGGTTCGGGCTACTGGTTGCGCACGCCGCGGCGCGCCGAGATGAGCTGCGAGATGACGACCAGGACCGTCAGCACGACGACGAGGACCACGCCGATCGCCGACACGAGGGTGGTGTTGCCGTCCTGGTACTCCTGGAAGATCGTGACGGAGAGGACTTCCTTGCCCGGGGTGTAGAGCAGAATGCTGCTCTGCAGCTCCCGGAAGCTGACGATGAGGATGTAGACCCATCCGCCGATCAGGCCCGGCGCGGCCAGCGGGAGCAGCACGCGCCGCATCGTTTCGAACCAGCGAGCCCCGGAGACGTGGGCCGATTCCTCGAGCTCGGCCGACACCGTCGCGAGCGCCGAGCCCGCGTAGCGCATGCCGTAGGGGATGAACCGGGTCGTATAAGCGATGAACAGGATGATCAGCGTCCCGTAGATCGGCAGCGACGTCCGCAGGTACACCACCGCCAGCGCGACCCCGAACACGAGACCGGGGATCACCAGCGGAGAGAACGCCAGCGCGTCGAGCAGCCGCCGGCCCGACGACCTCGTGCGGACCACGACCCAGGACGCGACCGCGGACAGGACCATCGCCGCGGTGGCCGCGCAGACGGCGACGATAGCGGTGTGCTCGAACGACCGGATGATCCCGCTGTCGCCGAACAACGTGCGGTAGTTGTCGAGGTTCAGATCACCCATTGCCTGGAGGCTGGGTTGTTCGTAGTTCTTCAGCAGCGAGGAGTAGAGCAGGACCAGCAGCGGCAGCACCACGGCGAGGACGAAGTAGCCCAGCACGAACAATGCCGCGACCCACCTGCCCCGGCCGAGTTTCTCGCGCCGCGGGCGGAACGCCTTGCCGCTGATCGTCCCGGACTCGCGCAGCGACCCGCCGGCGCGCCCGGCCAGCCAGACGCCGACGCACGCGATCACCAGCAGGCCGATCCCGATCGCCCCGATCGCCTGGTAGTCGGTGGGGTATTCCTGGTACAGGTAGTAGAGCTTGCTGGTGAGCACGTAGTGACCACCCGAGAGCCCGAGAAACGTGGGGATCTCGAAGACTTCCAGCGACTGCACGAAGACGATGAGCGCGGCGCCCGCCAGCGCGGGCTTGACCATCGGCAAGGTGATCCGGGTCAGCACCCGCCACCGGCCGAGCCCGGCGACCCTCGCCGCCTCCTCCATCGACGGGTCCGCGGCCCGGAAAGCCGCCGACAGCAACAGGAAGACGATCGGCGCGGAGTGCAGGCTCTGCACCCAGATCATGCCCCACACCGAGTAGACGTCGAACGGCCGGATGCCGAACAGGAACCCGGTGACGTTGTTGAGCAGGCCGATGTTCGAGCTGCCGAGGAAGATCCACGCCGGCGCGTACAGGATCGCCGGGATGATCAGCGGGATCAGGGCCGAGAGGCTCAGCAGCCGCCGGAACGGGACGTCGGTGCGCTCGGCCAGGTAGGCGAACCCACCGCCGATCACCATCGACACGACCATCGAGCCGAAGGCGAACGCCAGCGTGTTCCCGATCATCGCCCAGGTGTCGGAGTCGTTCGGGAACGCCCGCGCGAAGCCCCCGAGACTGGCCGAGCCGTCGTCGGCGACGAAGGTGCGCCAGAGCAGGAAGCCCAGCGGCACCAGGACGAGGTAGCCGAGCAGCAGTACGACCACCGCCACGACCACGTGCTTCGCCTCGACGCGGCCGAGTACCCGGCGCAGTATCCCGGGGCCCGGCCCGGGGTCGTGACCGGCAGGCGGCCGGTCGAGAACGGTCTGGGTCATCGGGGAAGCACCGGGTCCTTGCCCTTGAGCAGGTTGCTCCACGCCTCTTGCCACGCGTTGCCCCGGTCGGAGGCCAGGGTCCGCCAGTCGTCGTACACGAAATCGGTTCCTTCCGGCAGGCGCGGCTGGTAGCCCGGGATCGCCGCGGGGTTGGTGGGGATGTATCCGGCGTCGTGCAGGTACTTCTGCGCCTCGGTGAGGTAGTAGTCGCAGAACAGCAGCGCGGCCGCCGGGTGGGCGGCGCCCTTCATCGGGTCGGCCCCCAGGATCTGCAGTGTCACGGGGTCCATGGCCGGCTGGAACGAAAGGTCCTTCGCGCGGCTGGGCACGTACTGGAGGAAGTCCGACAGGAAGACCGGGAAGTCGCCCGCCTGCAGCAGCGTCGTGTTGGAGACGTGGCCGTCGACGACCCGGACGTTCTTCGCCACGCGCTTCATCATGGCGGCGAAGTCGTTGTCGGACATGCCTTTCTGCTTCGTGTAGTAGTTGTACAAGTCCTCGTACCAGTTGAAGTCGCCTTGGTCGACCGCGACCTTGCCCTGCCACTTCGGATCGGCGTAACCCGCGAGATCGGGCGGGAGCTGGCCGGGCTGGACCAGCCGCACGTTGTGGATCGGCAGGGTGGCGATGTAGTAGGCCCCGACCATGTCGTCGGTCTTCGCCTCGGCCGGGATCGTGCCGGCGATGTCGCTCGTGTACGGGGCGATCAGTCCTTGCTGGCCCAGGATCGCCATCTCGGAGTCCTTGGTCTCGACCACGTCGTTCAGGACCCGGTGCGCGCCCGCTTCCTGCAGCACGCGCCCGCGGACCTGTTCCGTCGTCGCGCGGTAGACCGCGACGTCGATCCCGTATTCCTTTTCGAACGCGGGGACGATCTTCTTCTCGATCGCGGTGTTGGTGACGTAGATGACCAGCTGGCCCTCGGCCTTGGCGGCGTCGACGAGCTGGTCGTGGCGCGATTTCCCCTTCATGGCGGCGAATTTCGCGTAGACCGCGACCGCCTCGGTGTTCACAGGGGGAAACCCGCAGGCCGCCGTCAGGCCGCCGAGGCAGGCCACAGCGAGCAGGCAGGCAAGGCGCTGCCGCGGCTTCTCGAGCATCGTTGCTCCTCATTCCGGTAACGGCTGCGCTCCGCGCACCCGCGTACAGAGACTACGTGATGTCGAACAATATGACTAGCAATATTGTTGGACAATCAGAGGTCTACGACGAGCTCGGAAGTGGTGGCCCTGCTGCAGCAGAGCGTGATGACCGATCCGGATGCCTTCTCCCGCGGAGTCAGCACGACGTCGCGGTGGTCCGGCGTTCCCGAGAGGACCCCCACCACACAGGTGCCGCACACGCCCTGCTCGCACGCCGTCGGGACGAACACGCCCGCGCGGTCGAGGACCTGGGCCGGCGTCTCGGTTGCGCCGACCTCCACGGTCACCTTGCTCCGGGCCGCGGTCAGCACGAACGGACGCCCTTCGGTGTCGGCCTCGTGCTTGAAGTGCTCGACCCGGAACGCCTCGGCTCCGATCCCCGCGGCGAGCGCGCCCTTGCGCACGTAGTCCATGAACGGCTCGGGCCCGCACACGTAGACCGTCGAGTGTGGACCGGCCGCGCGCAGTACGTCCTCCGGGGCGAACGTGCTCCCGTCGGAGTCCGCTCCGACGTGCAGGGCGCCGGCGGGGACGAGGGACTCGAGCTCGGCGGTGTAGACCGCCCGGTCGGGCGTGCGCACGCGGTAGTGGAACTCGAAGCCGGCGTGCCGCGCGGCGAGCCGGCGAGCCATCGCCAGCAGCGGCGTCACACCGATGCCACCCGCGATCAGCACCACGTGCGCGCCGTCCTCCCCGAGCTCGAACGTGTTCTTGGGCTCGCTCACGAGGATCCGGTGCCCGGGCCGCAGCCGCTCGTGCACGAACCGCGAACCGCCCCGGGAGTCGGCGGTCTTGAGCACCGCGATCTTCGCCGTCTCGGCGCCCGCGGACGCGGCCAGCAGGGAGTACTGCCGGATCAGGCCGTTGGGCAAATGCACGTCGACGTGCGCTCCCGGCCCGTGGCCGGGCCACGGGCTGCCGTCGACCGGGCGCAGCTCGACCTCCAGCACACCGTTCCCGACGATCCGCCGCCCGCTGACCTCGACCTCGACCGTCCCTTCCGGCGCGGTCACGAACCCGTCCCCATGCGGTCGGCGGCCAGCCGCACGACCTGGCGCGAGGACAGTGCCAGCAACGGGTGCGCCCCTGCCTCGACGAGCGCGTCGAACCCCGGCCGGCGCAACGCGTCCTGGAAGCGGGCGTCGAGGCCACTGGCGGTGATCACCGCGTCGGCGTCGCGCGCGTAGTCGTCGCGCAGCTGCTCCTCCACGATCAGGCGGTGGAGGAAACGGTTGAGCGGCAGTGACTCCGGCTCGGGGAACTTGTAGTAGATGAAGTCCTCGCTGGTGAACTCGTACCCGCCGTACTTCGGCACCGACACCTCCCGGCTCGCCTCGTGCACGGTGTCGTCGGCGGCCTTGGGCAGGAACTGGACGACGCCCTGGCCGTGGTGGGCCAGCTCCTGGTACGAGAGCAGGTGCCCGGGCAGCTCGCCGATGATGCCGAGCAGCACGAACCAGGTCAGCAGCTCGCTTTCCCCGACCTCGTCGAGGTTGACGGGGGTGAGGTCGAGCAGGTCCTGGTAGCGGCCGGCGGCGGCCTCCTGGATGACCCAGCGGTCGAACTCGTAGTTCGGCGCCAGGTAGCGGGAGGTGCCCGGGAAGTGGGACATGCCGCCGCTCGCGATGATCGCGATGCGCTCGTCCCGGGTCTCCAGCGCGCGGCCGATGGCCCGGCCCAGCTCGTAGCAGCGGCGCGGGCTCGGGATCGGCGGCAGGTAGGTGTTGACCAGCAGCGGGATCACCGGGGCGTCGGTCTTGCCGAGGATGTACTTGAACGGCGTGAGGAACGCGTGTCCCAGCACGGCTTCCTGGGAGTAGGTGACGTCGAAGCCGTCGGCGATCACCTTCTTCAGCAGGTCGACGGCGACCTCGGTGTGCACCTTCTTCTGCATCCGCTGTTCCATGTAGTGCGCCTCGCACTCCTGCGAGACCACCATCGTGAAGGTGGGCACCGCCTCCAGCCAGAAGGTCTCGAGGTGGTCGAGACCGATGACGAGGACCGCGTCGGGAGCGGCTTCCTCGATGGCGGCGCCGAACGCCACCAGCGCGTCCGTGCTCTTGTCGAGCTTGTCGAGCTCCTCGTGCCGGGGCCGGCTCAGCAGCTGCGGCGCGTGGACGGCGGCCGCCGCGGCGACGATCTCAGCCATGCGTTTCTCCTTCGTGCGGATGGGGGGTGGGAACGGGCGCGGTGGCCTACAGGTCCAGGGTCTGCGGGGCGAAGACTTCGTCGAGCGGCACCTCGCGCACGGCGATGCCCTGCTCGACCACGTACTGGCGAAGCCGGTCGAGCATCGTGCGGTTGGCCTCCATGCCGTAGGGCACGGGGTCGGTCGCGGCGACCCCGCGGGCGGCGTCCGCGGTCGCGGGATCCAGCAACCGCCACGGTTCGAAGCTCCGCGCGGCCTCGGCCAGCACGGCGGCCTTGGCCTCGGTGAAGGCCGAGTACAGGTTCAGCGCCAGCCACGGCAGCTCCTCGGCGAGCTCCCGGCGCACGGCGACGCAGTGCGTGGCGTGCAGCCCGGTGCCGCCGGCGAGGTAGCGGGCGCGTTCGGCCTCGGGGTCGAACAGCCGGCGGACCCTCAGCTCGGCTTCGCTGCGCTCGGGCGAGCGGTCGACGAGGTTCTTCTCCGACAGGTACAGCAGGGATCCGGCGAGGTAGTCCTCGGCGAGCAGAGTGCCGATGTTCTCCTCCGGGGACATGACGTCGACGCGCACGCCCTCGGGCGGCCGGAAGTCGGTGGCCGCGCCGTGGCTGTGGGCGGCGCCGCGTTCCATGACCCAGTGGACGTCGGCGGGATCGACGCCGAAGTCGTGCTGCAGCACGCCGCGGCTCCACACCGCGGAGGTCTGCTGGTACTCCGGCACGCCGATCTTCCGCCCGCGCAGGTCCGCGGGGCTCTCGATACCCGAGCGCTCGCCGACGACGATGCCGAGGTGGCACAGCGTGCGGGTGGTGAACACGGGCAGGGCCACGAACCGCCGGTCGTCCAGCGAGGCCAGGCGGAAGCAGGTCGACAGCGACGCCTCGAAGACGTCGAACTCGGCGAAGTGCAGCTGCCGCCAGAACAGCTCCGACGGGTGGTAGGACAGCAGTGTCGGGTCGACGCCGGCGATTCCGACGCGACCGTCGAGCAGCGGGCGGGTGAACGTGTTGGCGGTGAGGGCGACGGTGAGCCGGCGCGTCATGCGCTCTCCCCCGCCTTGTTCAGGATGAGCAGCAGGTAGCCCGTGGTCGAGGAGTTGTAGATGATCGGCTGGATCCGGTCGAAGGTCCACCCCTCGGCGACGGCGTTGTTGAGCTCGCGTTCGAGCTCTTCGGACACGGCCTCGGGCGTGAGGCCGGTGGCGCGGATGGTCACGATCTTGTAGGTCATGGGTCGCTTTCGTGAGTTCGGCGGTGGCTCAGTACCAAGCGGACTGCAGGTCCTTGGCGGCCTCGCGCCATTCGTCGCCCTCGGCCACGAGCAGGTCTGCCGCACGGGTGTCCCGGTGGTCTTCGGGGCCGGCACCGACCATCGGCTCCCCTCGCTCGGCGCGGTCGGTCGCGTCGAGCAGGAGCTTGCGGGCGGTCGTGATCGCCAGGTCGGTGCTGCCGAGCGCTTCCTTGCTGCGGTCCACGATCCGGCCCATGCCGGTCTGGATCGCGAAGTCCTGGGTGTTGACGCCCTCGATGCCGGTGAAGGTCCGCGTGCGCTGCACCTCGCGGTCGATCATGAAATCGTTCTCCGGTTCCCGGACCAGCCAGTAGGTCCCGGGTTTGAAGTCCTGCGGGCCGCGGCCCATCTCGTCCTCGTGCTCGGCGAACCACCCCTGCGGCATCGGCTGCTCGGGCCGCGCGGAGTACACGAAGTTGTAGATGGCGGTGTTGTGGTCGTCGATCGGCACCCAGATGTGGCCGTGCAGCGCGGGATACTCGGCGTCCTCGCCCTGTCCGTGCCAGCTCAGCAGCACACTGCGGATCTGCATGAACGGCATGGCGAACTGGTACACGCGCAGGTACCGGCGCCCGCCGCCGACGCGGCGCAGGCTCGCGTAGGTGAACCCGTGCGGCTGCAGCTGGACCTCGAGCTTCGGGTGCCGGTCCAGCGCCCGCAGCGACTTGGTGTTGGACAGGTCGTTGTTGTGCGCGAACGACGAGTGGGCGGTGTCGATGCCGCCTTCGATCGCCTGCAGGTAGTTGCACGGCTCGTTGGTCTTCGAGACGCCGCGGTGCGTCTCGGGCGCGCGCAGCCATTCGTAGTCCGGCGGTTCGGGCATGGTGTCGACCGGTCCCATGTAGGTCCAGACGATCCCGCCGGCCTCGTACACCGGGTACGCCTTGATGCCGGCGCGGAACCGCAGCCGCGCACCTGGTTCCTCCGAAGGCGTGTCGAGGCAGTTGCCGTTCACGTCGAACTTCCAGCCGTGGTACACGCAGCGCAGACCGCATTCCTCGTTGCGGCCGAAGAACAACGGCGCCCGCCGATGCGAGCAGTAGGCGTCGAGCAGACCGACCTCGCCGTTGGAGTCCCGGAACGCCACCAGGTCTTCGCCGAGCAGCCGCACCCGCACGGGCGGGCTGTCGGGCTCGGGGACTTCTTCGGACAGGACTGCCGGGATCCAGTACCGGCGGAAGACCTGCCCCATGGGGGCCTCGCCCTCGACCCGGGTGAGCCGTTCGTTCTGTTCACGCGTGATGCGCATCTTGCCTCCGAGGGGAACTGTCAGGCTGCGGTGTCCAGAGCAGCGCGGGGTGTCACGGCCGTGCGACGGTGACGGTCGCGTGGATGACGTCGGCGACGGGCCCGTAACCACCGGTGGAGAGGATGGCGTCGGCCACCCGGTCGTACGGCACCGTCATCGTCGCGAGTGGACGGACGAGCTCGAGGTTGTCCTGCAGGATGCCGAGGGCCGACTCCACCGCGTCGAAACTGTGCCCGCGCATGCCGACCACGGTCAGGCACTTTCGGGACAGGGCCCCGAGATCGACTCCGTCCTGCGGCTTCCGCTCGCGCACGGGCATGACCAGCCGGCCCGATTTGCGCAGCATGGCGATCGCGTCGTTGAACACCGCGGCCGTGCCGGACGCGGTGTTGACGACCAGGTCCACGCCTTCGCCGCCGGTGGCGTCCCGAACCCGCTCCACCAGGTCGGGGCCGCTGGTGAGCGTGTGGGTGGCACCGAGGGACCGGGCCGCTTCGAGCCGCACACCGTCGCGTTCGAGACCGACCGCGACGATCACCGACGCGCCGGCGATCCGGGAGGCCAGGACGCACCCGAGGCCCTGCTGGCCCGGTCCGATCACGACGACCGCGGAGCCGGGGCCGGCGCCGCCGCTGCGGTAGGCCCACTCGTACCCGTTGGCCACCGGCAGCGCCATGGTCGCGATGTCGGACGGCAGCGAGTCCGGCACGCGGTGCAGCACCGTGCGCGGGTGCAGGTACTGCAGCTGGCTGAACCCGCCCCACAGTCCCGGCGCGACGGTCAGCGCGGTGGTCCCGTACCGCAGCGCGTCCGGGGTCGCCGACGGATCGGATTCGAGGCACCACCGGAACTCCGCCGACCGGCAGAACCGGCAGTGTCCACAAGGGAGGTATTCCTCCAGCAGCACGCGGTCCCCCGGCGCCACGCCCCACCTCGCGATCGCGGACGCCGTCGCGTCCGCGATGACCCCCACGGTCTCGTGGCCCATGACGCGAGCGGGCTCGTCGGCCCGATCGAAGGAAACCACGTCGGAACCGCAGATCCCCACCGCCTCGACGGCGAGCAGGCCGTCGCCGCCGGTCAGGTCCGGGACGGGGAGCTCGCGGAACTCGACGGTCCGGCGGCCGGTCGTGACCGCGGCCCGGGCCAGACGCTCGTTCGGCACTGAAGGTGTCCTTCCCTCGTCGCTGATCTGGTTGTACTTTATTGTTAACAATCCTGTCGCGCAATCTGCGTGAGGATGTAGTTCACATAACGAAGGGGCGGGATGAGCACCTACGTACTGGTTCACGGGGCCTGGCACGGCGGCTGGTGCTGGCAGCGGGTGACAGCCGAGCTCCAGCGGCACGGGCACCGGGTCTTCGCGCCGACGCTGACGGGGATCAGCGACCGGCGCCACCTGATCTCCCCGGACGTGGGGCTCGAAACGCACACCGAGGACGTACTCGCCCTGCTGGAGGCGTGGGACCTGACGGACGTGGTGCTGGTGGGGCACAGCTACGCCGGGCAGGTCGTCACCGAGGTGGCGGCGAGGAGCCGCGCCCGGATCGGGCGCGCGGTGTACCTGGACGCCTTCGTCGCCGACGCCGGCGAGCGCGCGATCGACCTGCTGCCCGAACACGTGGCCGGGCACTACCGGGAATCCGTGGCCGGACCCGGTTTCGGGTGGCTGATCCCCCCGCGCTCGCTGGAAGTTCTCGGCGTGACCGAACAGGACGATCTGGACTGGCTGGCCCCGCGCCTGTCACCCCATCCCTGGAAGACCTACCTGGATCCCGTGAGCGCCGCACTGCCACAAGACCTGCCGGCGACCTACCTCGACTGCACCGACTGGATGGCCGTGTTCGCGCCGTACGCCAAGCGAGCCGCGGAGCGCGGGTACGACGTCGAGGCGTTGCGCACCGGGCACGAGGCCATGGTCACCGCTCCGGCCGCGCTCGCCGATTCGCTGCGGCGCATCACCGTCTGAACCGGCCGACGCCGCGTCCACTCCGAACAGAGAGAACCTCCATGGAGTTCCTGGTCCGATCGACCACCAGCTTCCCCCCGCACCTGACCGCGGACCACATCGGCGAACTGCGCGCACAAGAGCGCACTCTCGCCATGCGGCTGCGCGCCGAGGGCATCCTGACGAAACTCTGGCGGCTGCCCGGCAAGCACGGCACGCTCGCCCTGTACGAGGCCCGGGACGCCACCCACCTGCACGAGATCCTCACCTCGCTGCCGCTGTTCCCCTACCTCGACGTCGAAGTCGAAGCCCTGGCCACCCATCCGCAGGAGCTGCTGCCCGAGGTCCTGAACCTGGCCACCGCGCCGACCGGGACGAACGGCGCAACCAGGGCGTGAACACCGCCGGCGGATGGTGCCGAAAGGCCGCGAGCGCCTCGTGCCCATCCGCCGGCCGGCGTGAACATCACTTCGGCGATCCGCCACGATCGTGGCGTCTTCTCGCCCCGTAGCGCAGGATGTGGGCATGCTTTCGTATCTGAATTGGCGCCTGCGCAGGACGAACGTCGAGGTCCCGGGGGTGCACGCGTGACCGAACCGACGATGCCCGGACGCCGGCTGCGGGGCTACGTGTCGCACGGCGAGGAACTGCGGTCCGGCCGGCTCAGCCCCCGTACGTACCTCGAAGAAACGCTGACTCGCATTGACGAGCTCGACGGCACGGTGGGCGCGTTCGTCGTCGTCAACCGCGAGGGGGCGCGGCGCGCCGCGGACGAGTCGGCGCAGCGGTGGGCCGCCGGGAAGCCGCTGTCGCCGATCGACGGCATGCCCGTCGCGATCAAGGACATCATCGAGACCGCCGACATGCCGACCGGTCAGGGCTCGCCGCTGTGGGAGGGCACCGACTGGAAGCGCGACTCGGCGAGCGTGCACGCGTTGCGCGAGGCCGGCGCGATCGTCCTGGGCAAGACCACCACGACCGAATTGGCCTCGAAACACCCGTGGCACGAGACCACGAACCCGCACGACCCGAGCCGCACGCCGGGTGGCTCGTCCAGCGGCACGGCGGCGGCCGTCGGTGCCGGGATGGCGCCGGTGGGCCTCGGTACGCAACTGCTCGGCTCGATCCTGCGCCCGGCGAGCTTCTGCGGCGCCGTGGGCTTCAAGCCGAGCGTCGGCGCAATCAACCGAAGCGGTTCGCACGACCACTTCAGCCAGAGCTGCCAGGGCTCGATCGGCGCGACGCTCGCCGACACCTGGGCGGTCCTGCGCGCCATCGCCGACCGTGCGGGCGGCGATCCCGGCTACGGGGGCCTGGCCGGCGACGTGGACTTCACCAGGCGCACCAAGCCGGTGAAGCTCGCCGTCCTCGAGACCGCCGGGTGGAGCGCGACGACCGAAGGCGCGCGCAGGGCGTTCGCCGCGGTGAAGCAACGCCTGCAGGACCACGGCGTCCAGGTGCTGGACCGCACACAGGACGACCGGGTCGAAACGGTCGAAAAGGCGGTCGCCGACGCCTTGCGGCTCACCCAGGCGATCGTCGCCTGGGAAGGTCGCTGGCCGCTCAACACCTACGCCGACATGGACGCCGCCAAGCTCAGCCTCGACGCCCGCGACCGCCTGAAAACCGCCGAAGCGATGACACAGCGGGATTACCGCGAGCTCCTCGACCAGCGCACCACCGCGCGCGCCACCTACGAGAACACCGCGGCCGACTTCGACGCGATGATCACCGTCGCCGCCTGCGGCGCCGCACCGACCGGCCTCGACTCGACCGGCAACGTCGCCATGAACGTGACCGCCTCACTGCTCGGCTGCCCCGCCCTGACCCTCCCCGTCCTGGCCGACGAAGGTCTGCCGCTCGGTTTGCAGGTACTGGGCCGCACCAACCGCGATGCGGAGCTGTTCGAGGTCGCCACCTGGATCGCGGGCGACGCGCTGGGCCGTCCCGACCTGGTGGGCGCGGTGGGGTGACCTCGGACCACGCGCTGCGCTCGGCGGGGTCGTCGGCGGAGTAGACGGCCCCGACGAGAGATCTCGCCGGCCTCAAGCCACGTGAGCATGCACTTAAGCCCCAGCGAAAACCTCGCCCTGCCGGCCGGCCCGGTGTCGCCCCGGTGTCGTGCCCACGAGTTTGGTGAACGCGGCGATGAAGTGGCTCGGATTGGCCCAGCCGCAGGCGTGCGCGACGTGCGTGGTGTCGTGGCCTTCGGAGAGGAGGATCAGGGCGTGGTAGATGCGCAGCTGGGTGCGCCACTCGTAGAAGGTCATGCCGAGTTCGTCGTGGAGCAGGCGGCTGAGGGTGCGGGCGCTGGCGCCGACGGTGCGGCCGAGGTCGGTGAGGGGGGTGTTGTCCGCGGGGGTTTCGTGCAGGGCGCGGGCGAGGGCGCGCAAGCGGTCGTCGTGGGGTTGCGGGAGGTGCAGGGGTTGTTCGGGGGCCTCGTGGAGTTCGTCGACGAGGACGCGGCGGAGGCGGGCGCGCGGCGCGGGGTCGAGGGGGCGCGCGGAAGGGTCGTAGTTGCGGGGCCCGGTGAGGGTCAGCAGGGCGCTGCGGGCGAGATCGGAGGCCGCGAACACGGCGGGGTGGTCCGGCACGAGCCGGGCGAGGGACGGCGGCAGGAAGACGATCCGCATGTCCGTGTCGCCGTGGGCGCGGTGGTGGTGGGTGGCACCGGCGGGAGTCCAGGCGACGCGGTTGGCCGGGACGATCGAGGTGCCCTGTCCGGTGTGGACCGACAGGACGCCGCGGGCGGCGTACACGAGGTGGCCGCGCGGGTGCGATTGCACGGGGCTCGTTCCGCCCGACGGCCAGACGTGCGCGCCGCCGGACGGCCAGACGTGCGAGCGGGCAGGTTGGCGGCCGTCGGGCATGGGTTGGCATTCTACCGGTGGCCAGTCAGCGCGCGTCCGGGCGAGAGTGCAGGGCATGGGTACGACGATGCGAGCGGCGGTCTGCGTCCGGGCGGGCGGGCCGGAGGTCCTGGAGATCCGTGAGGTGCCGGTGCCGGCTGTGCGGGAGGGCTGGAGCCTGGTGCGAGTGCGGGGCGCGGGCCTGAACCGGTCGGAACTGAGGACGCGCCAGGAGCACTCCCCGAATGTCACCTTCCCGCGGGTGCTGGGCATCGAGTGCGTGGGAACCGTGGCGGTCTCCACCGATCCCTTGCTGCCGGAAGGCACGACGGTCGCGGCGGTGATGGGTGAGCTGGGCCGCGAATTCGACGGTGGCTACGCGGAGTACGCCCTGGTGCCGAACCCGCTGCTGATGCCGATCACGACCACGTTGCCGTGGGACGTCCTGGCCGCGCTGCCGGAGACCTACCTGACCGCGCAGGGCGCGCTGGACACCCTGGCGGCCACGCGGGGGCGGCTGCTGATCCGCGGCGGGACGTCGTCGGTGGGGCTGGCGGCCGCGTCGATCGCGGCCGCCCGCGGGGTCCAGGTCGCGGCCACGACCCGGCGTCCGGACAAGGTCGACGCCTTGAAGGCGGCCGGTGTCGACCACGTGCTCGTCGACCCCGGTGGCTCGCTGGCGGCGAAGGTGCACGCGCTCTGGCCCGCAGGACCGGACCACGTGCTGGACCTCGTCGGGGCGAGCACGGCGATCGACTCGCTGAACCTGGTCCGGCAGACCGGGACGGTGTGCGTGGCGGGTTCGCTGAGCGGGTGGGTGATCCCGGACCTCGAACCGATCGCGATGATCCCCTCCGGCACCAAGCTCACTGCGTTCCACAGTGACAACCTCAAGGGCAGCACGCCCGTGCTGCAGCGGATCGTCCACGGGGTCGAGGCCGGCGTATACCGGCCCAGCCTCGACCGGGTCTTCGGCCTCGAGGACATCGTCGCGGCCCACCGCTACCTGGAAAACGACCGAGCCATCGGGAAACTCGTCGTGCTGCCCTAGCGGAGTGTCCACTCAGGACGGCAGCTCGACTTCGAGTCCCATGATCGTCGTGGTGCGGCTGCGGCGGAACCACCTGCGGGCCGGGGCGATGTCGGGCAGCTCGTCGAGCAGGGCCTTGCGCTGCGCCGGGGTCACCGCGCGCCAGCGCAGTTCCAGCACGGGCCGGACCGGGGACACGAAGGCGCGCACCTGCTCGTGGACCTCGGTGACGCGGGTGCGGTACTCGCGGTCCGGCTCGTAGGACAGTTCCAGGTCGATCAGCGGTTCGGCGCCCCCGGCCCGGTGCCGGCACCTCGACAGCATTCGCGCGATCTCGTCCACGGCGAGCTGCACCATGGTGGTCATCCGGTCCTGCCACGGGCCGGGGTGCGGAGCGTTGACTCCGGCCGGCGCCAGGTCCGCCAACGGCACGATCAAGGCACCGATCGCGGTCCCGGTGAGCTCGACGCGGAGCCGGCGCCCGCCCGCGTCGGCGGTGAAGCGGGGCACCCGGCCGGCCAGGCCGACGCCGGACCGCCGCCGCACCCACTCCGAGACGTCGCCGGGCGGGTGGCCCGACAGCACGAACGTGAACTCCAGCTCGTCACCCGCGAGGTTCATCTTCGCCGGGAACGGGGACCCGAGGTCGGTCATGAACGCCGAGCCGATGGTGAGAGCGACGCTGGACCCGCCTCCGGTCATCACCGCCTCCTCGTGTGGGGGTGGAGCTAGACCTGCAGGTCCGTTTCGATGCGCTTGAGGTAGTGCCGCGCCAGCGCCAGGTTCGCGCGTTCACGGTCGAGCACCAGGTAGAGGAACAGCGAGTTGCGGGAACCGACCGAGTTCAGCAGGCGGATCAGGTGGTACTGGCGGTGCAGGGTGATCAGGATGTCCTCGATGTTGTCGTTGAGCGCGAGCGAGGCCATCACCCGCAGCTTGGACCGCACCACCTCGGTGTTGCCGGCCGCGGCGACCTCGAGGTCCAGCCAGTCGCCGCCGCCGCTCGTGCCGAGCGACATCCCGCTGTCGTAGTCGACCAGGGCGACGCCGATGGCGCCGGCGATGGACATGGCTTCCTTCAACGCGGTGTCGATGTTCATCATCACTCGAACTCCTCTTGTGAACTGGTGGTGGGCGGGGTGCCGGGTTCGGCTAGGCGGCCAGGATCGCGCCGAGCCGCTCGATGACGGGGCGGGACTCGAACAGCAGGCGACCGACGTTGAGTCCCTTGTCCCCCATGACAACCAGCACCGCCACCCGGCCGATGGCGTACACGGCCATGTAGCCGTCACTGCTGAAAACCACGGTCTGCTTCAACGTGCCTTGCCCGCACACCTCCGACGCCTGGCGGGCGATCCCGAGGTCGGCGGCCGCGAGCGCGGACAGCTTCGCGGGATCGAGGTGGTCGGCCGCGTCGGCCATGATCGGTATCCCGTCGACCGCCGCGAGCACCGTGTCGGTGACGCCGGCGACGTTTTCCCGGAGTTTTCTCAGCTCGGCGGCCAGCGCGTCGAAATCCACTATTCTTTCTTCCTGCATCGAAAAAGGACGAACGGATCGGATGGAATTCCGAAGACCCGGTATACCCCGGTGAACGGGTGGGCAAGATCCGCGCACAGCACGTCCGGAGTCGGTCCGATGATCACGTTCCAGCAATGACTCCGAGTTCACTTCGTGGTGCGAAACCCGGCCGGCCGACTCGATCATCGCCCATTGGGGTCACCCTTGCGAGCGCAGACACTACCGACACCACCACTCTCGGCCAACGGGCCACGCAAGATCACTTGCAGGCCCACACGATCAGACCAACCACATTCGGTCACTCCGGCCCAGAACCGAGGGAATGGTCTGGTCGCGGTCAAAAGATCACCGAATCGCGGTTCGGACCGTTTTCCGCCTTCGATCACCGGTGCGAACTGCCACGACACAGCCGGGGAATCGCGGCCGCCGGCTCCGGATTTGCCGTCAGCTCACCTGCCCGGGCGAGCGCCGGTTCACGGTTCACGCAGTGTTGGTACAACTGTGAAACACGCCACTTCACTTGCAAAGCACGCCCATTCGGCCGCCGCGAATGCCGCATTTCGGCGAGTTCGTCTTCGCGTTCGGGCGCAGCGTCGCCGAGGACTGCCGGCGCCGGTTCGACAATCCGATGTGGACGCGGCCGGACAGTGACGGCGCGGTTAGCCCGAATGGCCGCAGCCGCAAGCCTTGATGCACTTCGAGTCGCGGGCGCGACGCAGGGGTCGATCAGCTACTCGTACTCCCCCGGCCACCCGAGCGGACCACGTCGCTGTCCTTTCGCTGACCCCGCGACCGGTCTTTTCCGCCAAGCGGGAAGAAATGCTTGGCGCGCACGCTCGCCCGGAGTTTCCTGGGGCACCTGGTTTCCGCGGGGTGTTCAAGGAGGAGCAGTGGCCGGAACGCGGTTCGTCATGGTGCACGGGGCTTGGCACGGAGGGTGGTGCTCGGACGCGGTCGCGGCGAGCTGCGCTCGCGCGGGCACCAGGTCGACGCGGTGGACCTGCCCGGTCGCACCGACCCGGCCGCAGCCGGCGCCGCGACGCTGGAGGACGCCGTCGCCACGGTGCGCGGGTCCGTCGAGGCGGTGTCCGGGCAGGTCGTGCTCGTGGCGCACAGCCTGGGCGGCATCACGGCCACCCAGGTCACCGCCCGCGTCCCGGAGCGGATCGCATGGCTCGGGTATGTGGGCGCGTTCGTGCCGGGCCACGGGCAGAGCTTCCGCGACCTCGCGTCCACCGAGCAGTTCCGGGTGTCGGTCGTCGCGCGGCACAAGAAGATCGACGTCGCCGCGGGGCTTACGTACCCGCCGGTACCCCACGAGGTGGAGGCGCTCTTCGAGGCGTGCGACCCGGAGATCGCCCGCCGGGCGGTCGCGCGGCTGGTCCCGGAGAGCCTCGCGTTCGGCACACACCCGGTGTCGCTGCCGGACGGCGCGCTGGACGGGGTGGCACGGACCTACGTGGAGACGTTGCGGGACAAGGCGCTTCCCCTCGCCTCGCAGCGGGCGATGCACACCGCGGCCGGGATCACCGACGTGGTCTCGCTCGACACCGACCACTCGCCGTCGACGTACTCGGCGTGCGCGGTGGCGTACCCGACCCGCGCCGCGCGGTCCAGCTGCGACCGGACCAGCCCGGGCGCGACGGGGGTGAAGGGCGTGAACGGCGGCAGCCGTCCACTCAGGACGGCCGGCGCGCGGTCCTTAGCCGCACCGGCGAGCAGGATCTTCCCCGCGCTGGTGGCCGCCGTCGGCAGGGCGTCGCCCGACCGGCTCAGCACGACCGTCTCCCAGTGGCCCGCGACGGAGTCGAGGCAGATCAGGCGGGTGCCGTCCAGGGCGCTGAACGCGACCGCCGAGCCGGTGCGCCGCGCGAGCCCGTGGGCGTGGGTCGCGGCCGCCGCGCGGAACTCGCGTTCCCACGGCGCCGCGACACCCAGGCGCCAGATGCGCTCCCCGAGCTGGTAGCCGCCGTCGGCTGTGCGGACGAGCGCGCCCGAGCGCAGGAGGTCACCGAGCAGCCGGTGCACGGTCGACACCGGCAGGCGCGCGTCGCGGGCGATCGCGCTCAACGTCGGCGGCGTGGCCGCTTCGGCGACGACGTCCAGCAGTGCGAAGATCCGTGCCGAGACCGAGCGCTTGACCGCGTCGTCGGGATGGGACACCATGCCCTCCTGTATCAACCTGTGATAATTCGCGATCATTCCATGATAGATTTCCGCCAAGGTCCCCGCCGGTGCGACAGCTTCGGCGGGACTCCCGACGGCAGGTGAGGACACTCGGGTGGCAGGCGCGAAAACCGGAGCGGACAGCGCTCGGCGGGCTCTGGAGATGCTGTTCGCGTTCACCGAGCAGCACCCGACGGCGTCAGTGAAGGACCTCGCCGAGAAGGTCGACGTCCCCGTGCCCTCGGCGCACCGCTACGTCGCCATGCTGCGGGAAATGGGCCTCATCGAAGAAGGCAACCGCGGCCGGTACCACCTGTCGATGCGGGTCGCGGCCCTCGGGCGGGCCGCCCGGCAGGCCACGCCCATCGTGGACCTGGCCGAGCCGCACATGCGCCGGCTGGCCGAGCAGATCGGCGAAGCCGTGCTGCTCATGCGGATGGTCGCCGGGCAGCCCGTGTGCTTCCACCGGATCGAGACGCCGAGCCGGTTCCGGCTGTCGTTCGAGCCCGGCCAGCCGCTGCCCCTGCTGCGGGGCGCGAGCGTGCGCCTGCTGCTGGGCGCCAAGACCCCCGCCGAGCGGGCGGCCTACGTCGACTCCGCTCTCGAGTCGGGCGCCCAGCCGCCGGCCCGCGGTCGCGACGAGTTCCTGCGCGAGGTGGAGCACGACGTCGAACGCGGCTGGGCGGTCAGCAACGAGGAGATCGACCAGGGCGTGTGGGCCGCTTCGGCCGCGGTGCACGAGGGGGGCCAGGTCGTGGCCGCGATCTCCGCACCCTGCCCGGCGTTCCGGATGGACGACGAACGCCGGGCCCTCGTGATCGACCGCGTGCGCGAGGCGGCGGCGAACCTCAGCCACGCGCTCGACCCGCGCTAGCCCGAGCCGGCGCCCCCGCCGGCTCGGGCTCTCCGCGGCCTTCGCGCACCCCGAGCATCAGGACCATCGCCAGCAGCGGCCCCGCGGCCAGCGTCGCGAACGCCGCGAGGAACGATCCGGTGCCGGCGAACACCGCGCCGACCAGCCGTGGCCGAGCAGGGCGACGGCGGGGTCGAGCACGGACGGGTCGCTGCCCACGGTGTCGACGACGACGTCCGCCGCGCCTTCGGGGAGGTGTCCGAACCGGACGGTCTCGTCCGCCACGACCACCGGATGCGCACCCAGTGCCTCGGCCATCTCCAGCCGTTGCGCATCGCGGGCCAGGCCCGTCACGAACACCCGGCCGGCACCCGCACGCCGCGCCGCCGCGGCGACCGCGAGCCCGTGGTAACCCGGCCCGAGGACCACGACGGTTTCCCCGCCGCGAAGCGCTCCGGCGCCGGTCACCCAGTCGATCGCGTTGGCGTACGGGAGCACCCAGGCCGCGAGCGCGTCGCTCAGCCCGGCCGGCACGCGGTGGGTCACCGCGTTGGCCGGGAGGAACGTGAACTCGGCGTTGCCGCCGGTGAGGCCGGGGCGCTCGGCCGCCGGGATCAGGCCCACGCGCCGGCCGCCGCGCCACAGGTCGGTCTCCGGGCACAGCCGGTACGGCCCGGTCGCGCACGTCAGGCACCGGCCGCAGGGCAGGTACTCCTCCAGCACCACGCGATCGCCGAGGGCCAGGTCACGTCGCCGCGCCGCCTCGGCACCGAGCGCCGCCACCCGGCCGACGACGTGGTGTCCCAGCACCGTCGGCTCGGCGACACCCCGGCCGAACAACCCCACGTCGGTGCCGCAGATCCCCGACGCGATGACCTCCAGCCAGCCTTCGCCGGGACCGGCCGGCACGAGGTCGAACGAGCGGACCTCACCCGTCGCGTCCGGCAGCGCCACGCTCGCCCGCGCCGTGGCGGGCAGCCCTGCGCCGTCCGAGCGCGTCATCACGCCACCTCCACTGTTATCACCGCTCATTTATCACTGTGTGATGTCCGCAAATCATTTAGTGATAGGGGTGTAAGTCGCGTGCGCCGAAGACGTCAAGGGCAGTGCAGCTCACCCGGACCGGGCGAGGCGGGCGAGCGGCCCGCGCCGCGACGATGGTGGGCAGACCACCGTCGGCGCGCAGACGAGGAGGCGGACGTGGCCGAGGAAACCGGCGCCGGACGCCACCCCAGGGCGCGGCGGGCCGTCGCGGCCGTCGCGGCACTGCTCGGCGCGCTCGCGATCACCGCCGCGTGCTCGGGTGGCCAAAATGGACAGACGCCGCCGCCGGCGTCCGCCCCGGCCTCGCCCGCGCCGAGCTCGGGCGGAGGGCACGTCGCGTGCGCCTCGGTCGCCACGGCGGCCCAGAACCTCGCGACCAAGACGGCCTCGCTCGTCACCGGCCAAGCGAGTCGCGACGAGGTGACCACCGCGGCGCGTGACCTGCGGTCGTCCCTCGACGCCGCCAAGGCCGAGCTCGGGCCGGAAGCGCGATCCGACCTCGACGCCGCCGAGACGGCGCTCCAGCAACTGCAGGACGTGCTGACGACCCAGCCGCTCGACGTCACTGCGCTGCGCACGGCCGCGACGCAGGTCGCGACGGCGGTCGGCGCCGTCGTCTCGGTGTGCGGCAGCTCGACGAGCACGCCGAGCACCCCGGCGACGACTTAGGCAGCGCACAAGGCCGTTCGGGGAAGTTCACCGGTCGCGGTACTGCCGCCACACCACCGCCCCGTAATACCGTTCACTCGGCAGCACCGGTGCCGGCAACGAGGCAACGACCCGAGGCTCCGCACCCACTCCGTTTCGCCAGTGAGAGGACAGTTCATGCCCAAGGTGACAGTCGGGGAAGAAAACGGCGCGCCGATCGAGCTCTACTACGAAGACCACGGCGCGGGCCGCCCGGTCGTGCTGATCCACGGCTGGCCGCTCTCGAGCCGTTCGTGGGAGGGCCAGGTGCCGGCGCTCGTCGAAGACGGCTACCGCGTGATCACCTACGACCGCCGCGGGTTCGGGCAGTCGTCGCAGCCGTGGGACGGCTACGACTACGACACCTTGGCCGACGACCTCGACAAGCTCCTCGCGGCGCTCGACCTCACCGACGTCACGCTCGTCGGGTTCTCGATGGGCGGCGGCGAGGTCGCGCGCTACGTCGGTCGCTACGGCACCGGCCGCGTCGCCAAGGCCGTGTTCGCCGCGGCCGTGCCGCCGTACCTGTTCAAGGAGGACGGGAACCCCGACGGCGGTCTCGACGAGGCCGCGCTCACGGGCTTCCACAACGGGATCCGCGCCGACCGCCCCGCCTTCGTCGAAGGGTTCGTCACGAACTTCTTCTCCGTGAAGGGCCGCACCGACCTGGTCAGCCCTTCCGTGCACGCCTACAACACGGTGATCGCCGCGTTCGCCTCCCCGAAGGGCACGCTGGACTGCACCACCGCGTTCACCAAGACCGACTTCCGCGACGACCTGAAGGCCTTCACCATCCCGACGCTGGTCATCCACGGCGACTCGGACGCGATCGTGCCGTTCGAGGTCAGCGGGAAGCGGACCGCGGAGGCCATCCCCGACAGCCGGCTCGTGCTGGTCGAGGACGCCCCGCACGGCCTCAACGTCACCCACGCCGCCACCTTCAACGCCGAACTGCTCACGTTCCTGCGCGAGTGACGGCCCGCGCCGGTGTGGTGCATCCGTGCACCCGGCACCACACCGGCGTGCCGGTCACGCGACCAGATACCCCGCTCCGGTGAGCAGTTCCGCCGAAAGCGTCCACAGCCGCCGCGCCTTCGCCGGGTCGAGCGCGAAGTCGGCGACGCCGCGCCGCACACCGGCGGTGAACGGCTCGGCTTCCTGGCAGTCCTCGAAGTATTTCCCGGTCGCGCCCTCCACGAGCGGTGACGCGGCGAGCAGCACCGAGGTCGCGGCGCCCTGCGGGATGTCCTTCACGGACACGCCGGTCGCACCGGAGGGATCGAAGGCCGAAGGCGGGTTGTCCATGTGCCGGCCGAGGTTCGTCGACCAGATGCGGCCCGGGTTGAGCGCGTTGACCGCGATCCCCTCGGCCGCCCAGAGCCGGGCGGCCTCGACGGCGAAGAGGATGTTGGCCGTCTTCGACTGGCTGTAGGCCGCCCACGGGTCGTACGGCGTGCGGGCGAAGGACACGTCGTCGAAGAGGACCTCGCCGTTGACGTGTCCCACCGAGCTGACGACGACCACGCGGGCGTGCCCCGCCGCGGCGAGCGCTCCGTGCAGGCCGGTCGCCAGCTGAAAGTGGCCGAGGTGGTTGGTGGCGAACTGCAGCTCCCAGCCGTGCGCCGTCCGGCGCTCGGGTGTGGCCATCACGCCGGCGTTGGCCACCAGGATGTGCAGCGGCCCTTCCCAGGCCGCCACGAACGCGCTGACCGAAGCCGGGTTGGCCAGGTCCAGCGTGGCCACGTGCACGGCCGCGTTGCCCGTGCTCGCCACGATCTCCCGCGCCACCCGCTGACCCGCCGCCGGGTCGCGCACGGCCAGTGTCACCTCCGCGCCGGCCGACGCGAGCGCGCGGGCCGTCTCCGCGCCGATCCCCGACGCCGCCCCGGTCACGACGGCGCGCCGGCCGCTCAGGTCGACCCCGGCGACCACTTCGGCCGCCGTGGACGTCGCGCCGAAGGGCGTGGTCACTCGCTGGGTCATGGTGCTGTCCTCTCTGCTCCGCTAGTCTCGTATGTGGAGCCGGTTCCACTTACGAACTATAAGCGGATGCGGGTCCACTTAGCAAAGAGGAGTGGCGTGACGAACACCGGACGGTCGCTGAGGGCCGACGCGCAGGAGAACCAGGACCGCATCCTCGAGGCCGCGGCGCGCGCGTTTTCCCGCCAGGGGGCGGACACCTCGCTCAAGGCCATCGCGAAGGAGGCCGGCGTCGGCATCGCCACGCTGTACCGGCGGTTCCCGGCCCGGGAAGACCTCGTGGAGGCGACCTACCGCAGCGAGACCGAACGCCTGGCCGGATCCGCCGCGGACCTGCTCGCCGAGCTGGCACCCGACGCCGCTCTCCGCGCGTGGGCGGAGCGGTTCGTGGACTACATACTCACCAAGAACGGGATGGCCGAAGCACTGCCCGGCATCCTCGCCGCCCGCGAAGGCCTGCGCACGCACAGCCGCGACCTGCTGCGCGCGGCGATCGAACGCATGCTGACCGCCGCGGCCGAGGCCGGAACGCTACGCGCCGACGTCCCGGCCGACGACGTGATGATGGCGATCGGCGGCGTCACCCTCATCGCGGGCCACGAAGACCAGCGCGAGCTGGCGTCGCGACTGCTGGACCTGGTCGTGGCCGGCCTCCGGCCCCGCTGAGCCTCAGGCGGTCTTCACCCCGACGAGCTCGGCCGAGCGGTCCCACAGCCGGCGGGCGAGGTCGTCGTCGGTCGCCTGCGGGTTCACGCGCCGGGCGATCTTGCCGCGCTCGTAGTACGCCCCGGACTCCCAGTCGACGCCCGGCGCCGTGGTGGCCAGCCAGATCAGCTGTCGCGCGCCCTTCTCCGGGCTCACCATGACCATCCGGCCGAGCGGGTTCGTGTAGACCAGCCGGAAGAAGCTGGAGCTCTCGGTCGCGAAGGCCGTGGCAACCGCACCGGGATGGAAGGCCGCCGCGGACAGGCCCCGCGCGTGGAAGCGGGTGTGAAGCTCGCGGGTGAACAGGATGTTCTCCAGTTTCGCGGTGCCGTAGGCCTTGTGCGGCGTGAACGCCGCGTCGTGGTCGAGGTCGTCGAGGCGCAGGTCGCCGAAGAGCCGGGCGCCGGAGCTCGACGTCTGGATCACCGACGCGCGCGACGCCAGCAGCTTGTCGATCAGCAGCGTGGTGAGCAGGAACGGCGACAGGTGGTTGACCTGCAGGGTCTTCTCGAAGGCGTCGGCGGTTTTCGCGCGGTCACCGAAGATGCCGCCGGCGTTGTTCACGAGCACGTCGATGCGCGGGTGGGCCGCGTCGAGCGCGGCGGCCAGGTCGCGCACCTCCGCGAAGCGCGCGAAGTCGGCGGCGTAGTGCTCGACCCCGAGCTCCTTGGCGACGGCCTCGGTCTTGGCGGGCGAGCGCCCGACGACCACGACCCGGTGGCCGTCGGCGTGCAGGCGGCGGGCCGCGGCCGCACCGATGCCGTCACTGGCACCGGTGATCACGATCGTCTTCGGTTCGGACATGACGCTCCTCGTTCTCGGATTGCTCAATCGGCACTGTACGCCACTTGTGGCACTCAGTGCCAACTCTGCCGGGCGCTGCTAGGGTGGCCCGGTGACCGACCACCGCCCCGGCCTGCGCGAACGGACCCGCCGGGCCGTGCAGCAGGACATCACCGAGGCAGCGCAGCGGTTGTTCGTCGAGCACGGCTACGAGCGCACGACGATGGACGACGTCGCCGAGGCCGCGGGCCTGTCGCGGCGCAGCCTGTTCCGCTACTTCCCCACCAAGGAAGACCTGATCGTCGGCAAGTTCGAGGTGCTGGCCGAGACGATGGTCGAGCGGCTGCGCGAGCGGCCGCTCGACGAACCGGCCTGGACCTCGCTGCGCAGGGTGTTCGACCTGCTGGTGCCCTACGTCGACGCGCCCGGCAAGCACGAGGTCGCCGAACCCATGCAGCGCATCGTCTTCGCGACGCCCGCCCTGCTGGCGAGCTACCTCGAGAAGCTGCACCGCATGGCGGCGGCGGCCGAGACCGTGCTGCGCGAACGCGCCGAAACCCGTGGCACGCCGTCCGACCCGACCGACCCGGCGCTCCCCGCCGTCGCCGGCGCCGCGTTCTCGTGCCTGCTCGCCGCGCAGCACGCGTGGCTCGCCGGCGGGGCCGCGGAGACGTTCGCCGCGTGCCTCGACCGGGCGATGGCCGCCGTCGCCCCCGCCGGGAAGGCTTGATCCGTACCGTTTTCCCCCACGTCGACAGGGATTTTTCCTGCCAGCGCTGCCCCGCGGTGGCCGGGGACCGCTGAAATCGTTGCCGCAGAAGGTGTGTCCGAGTCCCGCACAACGGCACACCGAGCGCGTAGGGTGCGAAGAGCCGCCCCTGCCCCCGGCGGCGAGCCAACGGGGTGAGGGGCCGCCGTGGATTCCGTGGACTTGACGGGCATCGCCGAACCGCACCTGAGCACCGTGGCCGCCATCGTCGGCTACGTGCGCCAGGGCCGGTTCACCGAGGCCGAGGCACAGAGGATGATCGACCGCGTCCGGGCGCGAGGCCCGGGGAGTCCACAAGGGACGGTCGGATCCGGACTGGCGCCGGCCGCCGGGGAGAAAGCTCCGGTGGAGCGGGCGAACCCGTGATCAGTTCCCGCGGTACGCCCGCATCAGCACCACGGCCGGGTCGAGCTCGCGTTCGGCCAACGAGCGGGCGACTTCGCTGAGCCGGGCGTTGTTGCTGCGCGAGTACCGGCGCAGCGCCGTGAACGCGTCGGCCATCGACAGGCGCCCGCTGACCGACAACACACCCTTCGCCTGCTCGATGATCACGCGGCTGCTCAGCGCCGACTGCAACTGGTCCGAGAGCACCTCGCCGCGGCTGATGGCGCGTTGCTGCAGGATCCCGATCGTGGCGGTGTCCGCGAGGCCCTGCGCCAGCTCGAGGTCCCCGTCCGGCACCGCCGTGCGGCCGAACAGGTTCAGCGAACCGATCGTCAGCCCGCGCAGCCGCAGCGGCAGCGCGTGCACCGAGGAGAACCCCGCCCACTGCACCGCCGCGGCGAAGCGCGGCCACCTCTGGCTGTACGCGCCGATCGAGGTCGCGTGCACCGCGGCCCCGGACCGGAAGCAGTCCACACCCGGGCCCTCGTCGACACCGAGCTCGACCAGCTCCCGCAGCCCGTCCTGCTCCCCCGGGGACGCCAGCGCCTGGAGGCTCCCCCGCTCGTCGGCGAGCGTCAGCCCGACGGCCCCGACCTCGAGCAGCTCGACGCACCGCTGCGCCAGGCCGTGCAACAGGTCGGCGACGTCGTACCCCTCGGCCATCGTGTCCGCCATCGTGACGAACGCCCTGATCACCAACCGCTCCCGGTCGCCCACGGCGGTCACCTCCCCGATCTCGCGCGTAGTACCCATATTGGACCTTTTTCCTCGGACGCGTCCAACTCCACCCGTCGCGCGACGACGTTGGCCGCGCCCTCGTGCGAGGGTGGCGCTCACCGGGTCCGCGAAGTACCCGAACTCGCGCCGCCCGCGACCAGCGACGCCGTGGCACGCTGCGCGTACAAGAGCCGCGTACAAGAACACTGTGGAGCGGCATCAGCGCGCGAAGGCGCGGCACACCCCGCCGACGACGTCGTCGCCGCGCTCACCCGCACCGGACGCGGCCACCACGTTCGCTCGCGGTGTGCCGATTTCCGCCGTCGGGACTCACCTCGGAGGGCCGGCGCCCGCCGACGTCACCGGCCGGCGTTCTCGATCAGGAACGTGTAGTGGCCCTCCAGGTCCTCCCGGACGTCGAGGACCTTCTCCGCGAGCCCGACCCTGGCCTCGCGCGAAAGGAACAGCTGTGTGTCGTCGATCGCGACGACGTCATCTCCCTTGCCCGGACACGTTGCCACCTCCACCTCGACCGCCGCCCCCGCCCGGGGCGGCCCGTCGAGGACCAGGCGGCAGCCGCCGCGCCGCCCGACGTGGTGGGCCTCGGTGATCCGGTCGATCGCCGCGATCGCCGATCGGGTCATGGTGAGCATCCGCCATCCCGCCTTCCTCCGGTCGTTTCTCCGGTCCTTCTTCGTCTCCGGCCGGTCAGGACCTCGTCTTGCCGTCCAGTTCCAGCGTCCACTCCTGCTGCCAGTGCCTGAGCCGCATGCGGTCGAGCCCGAGGACGAGGACTCCGTAGAGCAGGCTCAGCAACGCGCAGAACCCCGCCCACACCCCGAATCCCGTCATCACGCCCTCGACCGGGGCCGTGCGCGGGTCGAGCGGCGGCGGCACCGGGTCGCCGGCCCGGTCGAGCCACACCACGACCGGGTCGCCGGCCTTGGTAAGCGGGTCCGCGTCGACCTGCGCGACGCGGAAACCGCCACCGGGCAACCGCCACCGGGCGTCGCGCGGCTGGGGTCCGCCCGGCACGCCGTCGGGGCCGACGGTCTGCTGCGGCGGCCCGTCGACGAGCAGCGTCGCCTCGACGCGGTGGCGGCTCGCCGCTTCCTCGGCGGCCTGTTTTCCGCGCTGCGCGGCGGTTTCCGACCCGAGGACGCCCGCGAACGGCACCGCCACCAGCGCGAGCACCACGAAGGCGGCCAGCACCGCCGCCTGGAACCGGTCCGACGGCCGGACCACCACGCCGCCCCGCGGGAACAGGGCGTGCCACATCTGCCTGAACCAGTCGGCCGAGCGGGTCACGGTGCTCGCCCCCTGTCGTCGGGACCTCCTCCGGCCACCGGCACGGGCGTGCGGTCCCGGTGCCCCGAAGCGCCGCGGGCCGCGAGCCAGATGCACGCGACGCCACCGGCCAGGAACACCACGCCGACCACGACGAGCAGCACCGACAGCCAGCCGATCGCCGGCACGGTCGCGCCGGCCTCCGCCTCGACGGCGACGCCGCGCGAGCTGTCGGAGTTCATCACCACGACGGTCCAGTCCCCGTCGCGCACGGGCCACGCCACGGACTGCGTGCCGGGACCCGACGCCTGGCCGGCCCAGATGCCGGCCTGCTGCGGCGGGGTCGTGAGCGCGCCGCCCGGGTTGTCGACGCCGACCGCGCCGCGATCGCCGAAATCGGTCACGGTCGTGTGCTCGACGCCGGCGAGGTACCTCGCCGCGCTCGCGGCGGGCGCGATGCCGATGAAAACGCCCTGCGTGGCGTCGACGGCGGTGGCGCGGATCCGGGTGTCGCCGACGATCCCCGCGAGGTCCGGCCCGCCGGTGCCCAGGCCGTGCAGCTGCACGGGGTCGCTCGCGAGCGCGTAACCCGAAGCGCTGAACGGGGCCGATCCGGAGAAGTAGCCGTCGGCGTCGCGCTGGTTGCGGTCGGCCCACATCAGCGCGCTGCCGCCCGAGAGGAGACCGGTGGAGAACAGCACGAGCACTGCGCCGCAGACGGCGGCGGCGATTCGGCCGCCCGTCCAGCGCGTGGCCGCCGGGCCGGATCCGCTCGCCGGCGGGGTGGGGGGCGGGGCGAACGGCTGTGTCGCAGGCTCGGTCGCGGAACCGGGCGGCGGCTGGGTCAGCGGTTCCGGCGAGGGCGCCGGTCCGCCCGGTTCGCTGCCACCCAGGTCGAGCCGGAACGGCGGGTACCGGTCGGTCAGCAGAGACACGTAGGCGGCCACCCGCAGCACCCAGCGGTCGAGCCCGAGGATGAAGTCGAACAGCGGGCGCGGGTACTTTCCGGTGAACAGCAAGATGATCGCGGCGATCAGCACCAGGATGCCGACGAGCCCGCCGGCCGCCCAGGTGAAGTCGTACCGGCCCGACCGCGTGAACAGCCACGTGCCGCCGCCGACGAACAGCCCGACGATGATGAGCTGCGGCAGCGCCAGCAGCCACCACTTCACGAGCACGAGCCCGCGGGAGAGCCGTTGCGGGTACTCGACCTGCAGCCGCGCCGGGTACTCGGGCACGTCGCCGAACGTGAACGGCGGGTACCGGTCGGTGCCGAGCGCGGCGTAGGAGTAGTACTGCACGCGGAAGCTCCACCGCAGCACGCCCACGGTGAACTCGAACAGCGAACGCGGGTAGCGCCCCGTCACGAGGATCGCGAAGAACGCCGCGAGGCCCACGAACGGGTAGGCGATCCACAGGACCGCCAGGATGAGGTGGTGCGGCAGCGCCAGCAGCCACTTCACGAGCCAGAGCCAGCGGGACAACGGCTCGTCCAGCTCGGCCTCGACGCGGACAGGGTAGACGGTGTACACGGTCGTACCTCCTTCACCTCGGCCACCGGTGAGGCCGCGGATGCCCGCTTCGGTCCGAAGTGGACTCCTCTGCGCGGCAACCGCCGGAGCCGACGGGTGGCGCACCGCGGGTGCGACCGGTGCGGAGCCTCCCGGGCGCTCGGTGGAGTCCCACCTCGCCGAGGTCCGGGGCCTGCGCCGGGCAGCGCCCGAAGGGGAAGGACAGGCTTCGAGTGTTGCACGCTGTGACCGCACCCACCAGGGCCGCGGGCCGCGGCGGGTTCACCGTGACCCTCCGGAGACCACCGCGGCGGCCGGGCTGACGGGGACCGTCCACACGAGACGGGTGCCGCCCGACGACTGGCGCTCCACGCGAAACGTGCCACCCGACTCCCTCGCGCGCTGCTCGAGGTTGCGCAAGCCACTGCGCGTCACCCCCGCCGGCAGGCCCACGCCCGTGTCGGACACCTCGACCGCGAGGTGCTCGCCGAGCGTCACGGTGAGGGCAAGCTCGTCGGCGCGGGCGTGGCGCAGCACGTTGCTCACGGCTTCGCGGACCACGGCTTCGGCGTGTTCGGCGAGGATCGGCGGCACCCGTTCGAGCGGGCCGGACAGCCGCACGGTGGTGCGGATCGCCGAGTCGCCCGTCGTTTCGGTGACGGCGTGCCGGAGGCTCGCGCGAAGGCCGCCACGGCGCCCCGGGCCCGCGTGCAGCGCGAAGATCGCGCTGCGGATCTCCTCGATGACCTCCTGCAGCTGGTCGATGTGCCGGCCCAGCCGCGACGCGACGGCAGGCGTCCCCGCCCGGCGCAGCGTGTCCTGCATCTGCAACCCGACCGCGAACAGCCGCTGCACCACGTGGTCGTGCAGGTCGCGGGCGATCCGGTCGCGATCGGTCACCACGTCGAGCTCGCGGCGGGCGGCCTGGTTCCCGGCGTCGCGCAGCGCGAGCGCGGCCTGGTCGGCGAACGCGGACACGATCTGCAGCTCCTGCTCGTCGAACCGCGCCGCGTCCGGAGCGCGCACGGCGAGCAGGACGCCGGCGATCGACTCACCCGAGCGCAGCAGCACCACGAGCGCGGGGCCGAGGTCCACACGGGGGCCGTCGGCGAGGTCCACGGCGAGCCCGGAGACGCTGCGCGGCACGTGGTCGCGCAGCACGGCACCGGACGTCGACCCGGCGACGGGGATCCGGCGGCCGGTGAGGGCGTCGGAATCCGGACCGGCGCAGACGGTGACCACGAGTGCGTCTTCGTTGGCGGGCACGGCGATCAGCGCGTCGACGGAACCGGTGAGGCCGGCGGCGCGGCTCGCGATCAAGCGCAGGACTTCGCTGATCTCGGTGCCGCCGAGGAGAGCGGCGGAGATCTCGCCGATGGCTTCGAGCCAGCGCTGGCGGTTGCGGGTTTCTTCGTAGAGCCGCGCGTTGTCGACGGCGATGCCGGCCGCCGCGGCGAGCGCCGCGAGGGCTTGCTCGTCGTCGTCGGTGAACCCGGTGCCGCTTCGTTTTCCGGTGAGGTAAAGGCGCCCGAGCAGTGTGCCGCGCGCTCGCAGTGCGACGCGAAGCGAAGTTCGGCCGGCTCGACGGGTCCGCGCGCGGTCGCGGTGGTCGAACTCGGTGACGACGAAGCCGGTGGTGGCGCCGTCGGCGTCGAGCACCGCGAGCGCGCCGTAGCGGGCGTCGACGAGGTCCGCGGCGGTCGCCACGATCCGGCGCAGCGTGCCGTCCAGTTCCAGGCCGCCGGACAGCCCGAGGACGGCCGTGAGCAGCGCGTCCAGCCGGTCGCGTTCCCCGGCCGGAGCGGTTGCGGGTACCCGGTCGACGTCCGGCATCCCGTCACTGTGGCACACCAGTCGGAGCCCGGGGTCACCCGTGAACGGCGACCTTGGACCCGGCGCGCGGGACGTTCGGCACTAGCCCGGCCCGGCGCGCGGGCGCAGGGTGGGATCGGAGGCGGAGGTGACCCATGAAGGCCGGACTCATACCCGTCGGGCGGCTGAGCGCGCGCCAGGTCCGGTCCGTTCTGCTCGCCGCGACGACCCCGCCGCCCCTGCACGACACCCGGCCGTGGCGGTTCCTGTGCACGCCAGGGTCCATCGAGCTCCACGCCGGCCCGCCCGCGGGCGGCCGCCGCGGGCAGCTGCTGGACTGCGGCGCGGCCCTGCTGAACCTCCGGCTCGCGGTGAAGGCCCAGGGTTGCCATCCCGACGTGCGGCTGCTGCCCGCCGCGACGCAGCCCGACTTGCTCGCCGTGGTGCGCCCGCGCGGGCTCGAACCGGTGACGCCGGTCGACCGCCGCCTCATCGAAGCCATCCGGCTCAGGCGCGGCAACCGCAGCCCGTTCAGCGCGGCCCTGGTGCCCCCGGCGGTGCAACGCGAACTTCGCAAGGCGGCCGAGCTCGAACGCGCCTGGCTCGCCACGATCGGCGACGCACAACTGCCGCAGCTGTGCGAAATCATGCTTCCCGGGGGCGCCGCGTGCACCGACTTCGCCGCGGCGCCCGGGCGATTGCTCGTCGCCGTCGGCTCGCTGCACGACACCCCGCTCGCCCAGCTGCAGGCCGGCCAGGCCGTGCAACGCGTCCTGCTGACGGCGGCGGCCGCCGGGTTGTCCGCCGCCCACTGGTCCGACACCCTCACCCCCGCCCGCCGCCGCGACCTGCGCCGCCTTCTCGGCGGCGGCATGTGGCCCCAGGCCGTGCTGCGCCTCGGCCACGGAGCGCCCGTCCCCTTGCGACCCCACATCGGCCTCGACGCCGTGGTCACGAGCGACGAACGCCCGTTCTCCCGCGGCTGGCCGTGATCGCCCCGGCCCCGAGCCGGACGCACCACCACGCACGGAGAACGCCCGTTCTCTCACGATCGGCCGTGATCACCCTCCCGCACAACACTTTTCGCCAGGCAGCGCGGTCGGCCACACAGCGGCGTGGTGTAGCGCAGGTGCTCCACTGCGCCGGTTTCGGTGACCTCGCATGCCGCACCTGGCAAAATCGCGGCCCCCTGAGGGGAACGACCATTCTCCAGCGGCAGTGATCAGCCTCCGGCGCGGCGTTCCTCGTCGTGGAGCGCGGTGACGAGAACGGCCGCCTGGGTGCGCCGTTCCACACCGAGTTTGGCGAGCAGGCGGGAAACGTAGTTCTTCACCGTCTTCTCCGCCAGGAACATCCGTTCGGCGATCTGCCGGTTGGTCAGCCCTTCGCCGATGAGGTCCAGCAGCACGCGTTCCTGGTCGGTCAGCGCGGCGAGCGGGCCGGGGCCTCGGGTGCTCTCGCGCAGCTTCGCCATCAGGGCGGCGACCGCGCGTTCGTCGAGCAGGCTGTGGCCGGCCGCGACGCGGCGGACGGCGTCGACGAGCTGGAGGCCCTTGATGTCCTTGATGACGTAGCCGTCGGCGCCGGCCAGGACCGCGTCGACCATCGAGCGCTCGTCGGTGAAGGATGTGAGCATCAGGCAGCGCAGGCCGGGCAGCGCGGCGCGTAGGTCGCGGCACAGGCGGACGCCGTCGCCGTCGGGGAGGCGGACGTCGAGTACCGCGACGTCTGGGCGCACAGCGGGAATCCGGGCCAGCGCCTCGGCGACCGAGGCCGCCTGGCCCGCCACCGTGAGGTCGTCCTCGTCCTCCACGAGGTCGGCCACGCCGCGGCGCACCAGCTCGTGGTCGTCGACGAGGAAGACAGTGATCACCCGCGGTCCGGCCACGGACCGAGGTTACGCCTCGCCCGGCCGGTTAGACTGACCGAACACGTGGACCCCAGCCCCCGGCCACCTCGGGTTTGGGGAAAGGCGCGGGATGTCCGTGGAGAACCAGCCGAAGGCCGACGTACCGCAAGCCCTTGCGCTGCCCGGGGTTTCGCGGGTGCGCACGCTCGTGAGCGCCGGGCTCGTGACCGTCGAGGTCTCCGGCGCGCTCAGTCCCGCCGGTGATGCCGTGCTCGCCGCGCACCTCGCCGAAGCCGTGACCCTGCGCGCCGCGGACGTGGTGGTGGACCTGACGGCGTGCACCGCCCTCGGCCCGGAGTCCGTGGCCGCGCTCGCCGGCGACCGGTTCCGCGTGCGCGCCGGAAACCCCGGTGTGACAACCGTCCTCGACAGGGCGGGAGTCGCCCACGAAGCCCCCGACGACTCCGTGGAATCTCCCCCGCCCGGCCCGACGACCGTCATCCGGTCCGGCGCCGCACGCTGAACCCGCTCAGGCGCGCCGATGGCGCCCGACGTGAAAAACCCGCCATGGCAACGAACGCGGCCGGTTCCCCGCCGAATGGCGGTTATGGCCCGATGCCACGTCGGTGACGTCCGTGACCGGAACCAGTTTGCTGGAACTCGGATCCGGGGTTTCGGCGTCGACGATCGGCACGTGCGAAACCGCCGCCGCGTCGACGCACTCGCCCGCGACCACCCCGGTCCGCACAGTCACGCCGTTGTCTTCCCGAGCCAGGTAGGCGAACTTCCGCCCCACCGCGAACGGCCCGGTTTCCGTCTCGATTCCGTTGGTCATCCGCCTCCACCCTTCACCGGCCCCAGGATTGCGGAAGCCGGTTCCGGGGGCGGGCTGACGCCCTCGTCGCGAATCTACCTCATGATTTCCGGTTTCCGGGTTTTTCACCCGAACAGTCGCACCGTCCTCAGTGGATCATTCGGGCGGTCAAGGCGTTTCCCCGGCGCGGCTCGCCTTCTCGGAAGGCGGGCAGGCGTCGAGGATGTCCGTGGCCCGCACGAGGCTCACCGGGGTGTCGGCGGCGGCGCCGCGCGGACGCACCGGGACCCACGTGGTGCTGGTGTGCTCGTCGCGCAGGCTCCGGCCCGCGATCGTGCCCGTCTTCTCCTGCCACGCAGGTTCCGCGGATTCCTTGGCGGCACGGCGCACCCGGCACCGATACCGCACCTGCCAGCCCCGCGGATACCCGCCACCGTGGCGAAGTGGCCAGCCATGGAAAGCGCTTCCGGTCTTCAGATCGCCGCCCTCAACGGACGGATCGCGCGGACTGTCGTCCCCCAACACCGCCGGTCACCCCGATCCCGCGTGAAAAACATCTCTGGTCGCCGGGGTCCTGGGCAAGAAGTTCACAGATTAGGCCCGCGCAGGCCGGTGGTCGCTCGGCCACCCGGGTGGTTCCGGCGAGCGGCCGGGCACAGTCCGTGTCCGAATCGAAGATCCACAGTGGACCGGAACCTCTTCGGAGCTCCGCGAGGAAGCGTTTTCCCGGCTCTCGTCACCCCACCGGGCGAGCCCGGAACGGGATATGCTGAACGGTCCGCCCCGGCCCCCGGCGGCAGCTCCAGCGGCCGGAAGAACGGAGGGCCCGATGACCGCCCCTGCCCCATGGACCTCTGCCCCACGCACCTCTGCCCCACGCACCTGCACCGGAACCCCTGGCGGGCAGCCGTGAAGCGCACGACGGTGCCGTCCGTCGCCGACCTGCACAGCGCCCACGAGCTCCCCGAAGACCAGCGCCGCCACGTGGTCCGCCTGGTCGCCTCCGCGGCCGAGGACGTCGACGACTGCGCGCTGCTGCTCGCGATCCTCGGCCTCGACGCCGCCGACGGCCTCGCCCAGGACCACCGCTGACGAAGCCGCGTCAGGAAGCCTTCTCCAGGGCCAGCAACGCGAGTTTCGCGTTCTCGCCACCGCGGTACCGCCCGGAGCTGCCGTCGGCACGCACCACGCGATGGCACGGCACGACCAGCGGCACCGGATTGCGCGCGCACGCCGTCCCGACGGCGCGCACTGCCTTGGGGCTGCCGGCCGCGGCGGCGATTTCGGAGTAGCTGCGCGTGGTGCCGTACGGGATCTCGCCGAGCCGGCGCAGCACCTCGCGGCGGAAACCTTTGGCCAGCCGCAGATCCACGGCGACGTCGAACGTGTGGCGCCGGCCGGTGAAGTACTCGTCGAGCTCACGCGACACCGTGTCCAGACGGGCCGGCGCGGCGAGCACCCGAGGGCTGATGGCCGCGGCCAGCTCGGCGAGCACGGAACCGTGGTCCTCCACGGAGAACGCGACCCGCACGAGCCCGGCGTCGGTCGCGGCAAGGAGCAGCGGGCCGACGGGCGAGTCGACCGTGCGGTACGCGACGTCGAGCAGACCGTCGCGTTCGGCCGCGGCGCGCAGCCGGGCGCGCAGGCGGGCCTGTGCGGCCGCGTCGTCCGCCGGCAGCGCGGCGAACAGATCGGTGGTCATGGCGCGGCTCCTTCCAGCTCTCCTCGGCGTGACGCCGCGCGCAGGGCCTTCACCCCGTCGGCGGCCGCGCGGCGGGCGGCGGCCGCGGTGCCGCCCGTGATGGCGGCGACCTCCTCGTACGGGAACCCGCCGAGGTAGTGGTAGGCGACGGCCTGCCGCTGTTTGTCCGGCAACGCGGCCAGCGCGTCCCACAGATCGCCGTCCCAGTCCTCCGGACGGCCGGTGCGGCTCGGCTCGTCGGGGGTCCGCTCCACGGGCACGGCGTGCCGCGCGCGGGCACGGGTGATGTCCACGGCCTTGCGGTGCGCGATGGTGACCAGCCACGCCGCCACGTTCGCCCCGGCCGGCAGGTCGGGGTAGGCCTTGAGCGCGGCCAGGAACGTCTCGGACCACGCGTCCTCGGCGTCGTGCGGGCCCACCACCGCCCGGCAGACCCGCAGCACCATGGCCCCGTGGTCGGTGACGAGCTCGTCGAACGGGCGCGCGCTCAGAACAGCCTGCCGTTGTCCTCGGCGGGCGGCTCCTCCAGGCTCAGCAGGAACCGCTTGCGGTCCACGCCGCCCGCGTACCCCGTCAGGCCCCCGCTCGCGCCGACCACGCGGTGACACGGCACGACGATGCTGATCGGGTTCCAGCCGTTCGCGTTGCCCACCGCCTGCGCGGCGCCGGGGTCGCCCAGCTCGGCCGCGAGCTCGCCGTACGTGCGCTTCTCGCCGTACGGGATCTTTGTGAGCAGATCCCACACCAGGCGCTCGAAGCCGGATCCGCGCGGCGCCAGTTCGAGATCGAACTCCCGGCGTTCGCCCGCGAAGTACTCCCCCAGCTGCCGGATCGCGTCGCCGAAGCCCTCGTCCGAGCGCGGTCCCAGGCTCGCCAGCCGCGGTTCGCGCTTGTGGCCCTCGAAGTAGAGCCCGACGAGCGCCGTGCCGTCCGCGACCAGCGTGAGGTCGCCGACCGGCGACGCCGTGACCGTGTGCCGAACGCCCATGTCCCCGTTCCCTTCTGCTCGCCTCTCACCAGGTAGACGCGTGGGCACGCCCGAATGTGAGATCCGCGAGGCGAGCGACTTCCCGCCGCGCCACGATAGTCCGGCGAAGTCCGGGACGGCCGGTCGGACGAGCCGCTAACGTCGCCCTCGAACGTCGACATCGCGAGAGGAACGCATGGACCCGAACCTGCTTTCGGCCGGGCAGCTCGCCGCGGCCCTGCGCGCCGGCGAGGTGACGGCCGTCGAGCTGGCCGAGTCGGCGATCGAGCGCATCGATAAGTACGACGGGGCCGTCAACGCGATCTGCGTGCCCGATTTCGATCGCGCGCTCGACGCCGCCCGCGCGGCCGACGCGGCGCGCGCCCGCGGTGCGGACGGTCCGCTGCTCGGCGTGCCGATCACGGTCAAGGAGTCGTTCAACGTGGCCGGGCTGCCGACCACGTGGGGTCTCCCGCCGTTCGCGGGCTTCGTCTCGACCCAAGACGCGCTGCCCGTCGCCCGGCTCAAGGCGGCCGGCGCGGTGCTGCTCGGCAAGACCAATGTGCCGCTCGCCCTCGGCGATCTGCAGACCTACAACGACATCTACGGCACCACCGCCAACCCGTTCGACCTCGCCCGCACGCCCGGCGGTTCGTCCGGCGGCTCGGCGGCCGCGCTGGCCGCGGGGTTCGGCGCGCTGTCGATGGGCTCGGACATCGGTGGCTCGCTGCGCACCCCCGCGCACTTCTGCGGGGTCTACACGCACAAACCGTCGTACCGGCTGCTGCCGTCGCGGGGCCACACGCCGCCGCCGGCCCCTGCATTGCCGACCGAGGTGGACCTGGCCGTGATCGGCCCGATGGCCCGCAGCGCCGCCGACCTGAGCGTGCTGCTCGACCTGCTCGCCGAGCCGGATCCGCTCACACTCGGCGTCGCCTACGAGCTGCGCCTGCCGCCGGCCCGCCACGAGCGCCTGGCGGAGTTCCGCGTGCTCGTGCTCGAAGACCACCCGGACATCCCGACGTCGGCGAGCGTGCGCGCCGGTCTCACCCGCGTGGCCGGCGCGCTCACCGCGGCCGGCGCCCGCGTGGACCGTGGCAGCGCGCTGCTGCCCGACCTCACCGAGTCGGCGCGGCTGTACCTGCGGCTGCTGTTCGCCACCTTCGGCACGAACTTCCCCGCCGAGGTCTACGAACGGTTCGGCAGGCTGCTGGCGGACCTCCCGCCGGGCGACGACAGCCTCCACGCCGCCCGCGTGCGCGGGACCCGGCTGAGCTACCGCGACTGGTTCGCGGCCGACCTGGCCCGCGAACGTCTGCGCCACGCCTGGCGCGCGGTCTTCGCCGAGTACGACGTGGTGCTCTGCCCCGTCTCACCGACCCCCGCGTTCGTTCACGACCACTCGCCACACCAGGAGCTGCGGCACGTCCTCGTCGACGGCGTCGAGCACGCCTACGGCGACCAGCTGGTGTGGGCCGGCCTCGCCACCCTGCCGGGACTACCGGCCACGGTCGTGCCCACGGGTCTCGACGACGCGGGCCTCCCAGTCGGGGTCCAGCTCGTCGGGCCGATGTTCGAAGACCGCACTCCCCTGCGGCTGGCCGAGCTGCTGGAGCGGGAGATCGGCGGGTTCGCCGCACCGGACCTCGAGCGTGGGTAGCGCCTAACCCGGCGGGGCCATCGACTCGAACTCCAGCGCCCCGAGCAACGCGAGCCGTGCCGCCGACTCCGTGCCGGGCCGCGCCGTGCAGACGACGATGCGCAGGTCGCCGTGGCGGCTGGCGAGCACGTCGCGGTCGAGGTCGAGGCGCCCGACGTCGGGGTGCACCACGGTCAGGCAGGTCGGCTGGCGTGCGAGGTCGTCGACCCCGGGGGTGTCCCACCGGCTGCGGAACCCTTCGCTCGCCGAGCCCACCCGGCCGACCAGCGCCGACAGGTCGGGGTCACGCGGGTAACGCGACTGCGCGAGCCGCAGGTCGGCGACCAGCGCGGTCTCGTAGTCCTCGCGCTCGGCCGCGGTCAGCACCGTACGCGTCGGGCAGCCGGTGAAGTGGCGCCACACGGCGTTGCGCTCGTCGTCGCGCGCGGCGGGTTCGCCCAGCAGCGCGACCCACGGCCGGTTCCACGCGATCAGCGTCCACATCGCGTCGTGCACGGCGATCGGGTGGTCGTCGAGGCGTTCCAGCAGCCGCCGCGTGCTCTCGGGCACCAGCCGCCCGACGCGGCCGCCGCCCAGCTCGTGGCCGGCGAGCCGGAACAGCCGTTCCTGCTCGGCGTCGGACAGGTGCAACGCCCGCGCGAGCGCGACGCACACCTGCACCCCAGGAGCCGGTGCGCGGCCCTGTTCCAGGCGCACGACGTGGTCGACCGAAAGCCCGGCCAGCACGGCCAGCTCCTCGCGCCGCAGCCCGCGCGCCCGTCTCGGCCCGTGCACCGGCAGGCCGGCCCGGCCGGGTACCAGCCGTTCCCGCCAGCCCCGCAGCGTCGACGCCAGCTCGTCCGGGCTGTTCACACCACCCATCCTCGCAAATCGCGGCCGGTGATCCTACCGCCGCTTTTCGCAAGCCTGGAAAGGCGTTCGGCTCCGGACGGGTCCGCCACCCGCCCGGAACCGCACGTCCGGCCGCAGGGCTCAGTGGCGCAGACCGGCCTGCTTCAGCAGCGGCATCACGTTGTCGCCGAAGTACTTCAGCTCCTCGTTGTAGTCGATGAGGCCGAAGATCATGCCCTCCATCCCGGCCTCGTTGAGCGCGCCGAGCTCTTCGGTGACCTGCTCCGGAGTTCCCACGATCGGGTAGCCACCCCAGCCGGCGATGAAGCGCTCCTGCATCTCCTTCACCGCGTGGTCGAACGACTGGCTCGCGCCCGACCCGGCGATCTTGATGACGTTGCCGGCCGCACCCCAGTCGCCCTCGTCCACGACCTGCTGGAAGGCGCGCTTGGCCTCCTCCTCGGTGTCGCGGCAGACGACGAGGCCGTAGGTCATCACCTTGATGTCGCGCTGGTAGTCGTCGCGGGCCTTGGCCTTCACCTTCGCGGTGTAGGCCTTGATGTTCTCCAGCGTGTCGAGCGAGGCGAAGTTGATGTCCACGTTGCGGGCGGAGAACTCGATGCCCGCGGGCGAGTTGCCCGCGTTGAGCAGCGCCGGGCGGGGCGCCTGGTGCGGCTTCGGGTAGGCCTCGACGTCGTTGCCCTGGAAGTACTTCGAGGCGATGTCGAACGAACCTTCCTCGGTCCACAGCCGGATGGCGTAGTCGATCCACTCCTGGCCGAACGCGTAGCGCTCGTCGTGCTGGCGCTGCTCGCCGCCGAACATCTCCATCTCCGGCGGCACCCAGCCCATCACCAGGTTGAGCGCGAAGCGGCCGCCCGAGATGTGGTCGATCGTCGTGGCGGCCTTCGCCGCGACGATCGGGTGCACGGTCGGCAGGTGCGAGGTCGACGCGATGGCGATCCGCTCCGTCGCCTCGGCCAGGCCGGCGGCCCACGCGTAGGTCTCGAAGCAATTGCCGTTGAAGTTCGTCGAGCCGCCGAAGCCCTTCCAGCGCGCGACCGGCACGAGCACGTCGAAGCCAAGGCCGTCGGCGCGCTGCGCGATCTCGCGCGTGTGCTCCCAGGTGATCTTGTAGGTACTCGGGGCGTGGCTCATGATCAGCCCGTAGGAGCAGTTGGTGCCGAACAGGCCCAGCTTCATCTTCTGGTCGCCGAACAGCGGGTTCGTCTCGGCCCGGTCCACCAGCGGCCGGGTCTCGTCGGCCGGGCGCAGGTCCGTCGGGGCGAGGCCGAGGCGTTCGTTGGCGGTCATCGTCATGGGGGTCTCCTTCGCGGAATGGGGGTGGCTCAGCCGAGCTGGAACGGGTCGCGGGTGCCGCCGGTGAGCTCGACGAACACGGACTTGTTCTCCGTGTACTCGTTGATCGCGTCGACGCCGTTCTCCCGGCCGATGCCGCTGGCGCCGAAGCCGCCGAAGGGCATGTTCGGGGCGATCACGCGGTAGGCGTTGATCCACACGGTGCCGGCGCGCAGCTTCGCGGCGACGCGGTGGGCGCGGTGCACGTCCTTCGTCCAGACCGCGCCGGCCAGGCCGTAGGGCGTGTCGTTGGCGAGCTTGAGCGCCTCGTCCTCGTCGTGGAACGGGTAGACGGCCAGCACCGGGCCGAACACCTCCTCGCGGACGATGGTGTTCTCCGCCGTCACGCCCGTGACCACGGTCGGCTTCACGAACAGGCCGCCACGGGCGGCGTCGGGCTCGCCGCCGCAGGCGAACGTGGCGCCCTCCGCAGCCGCGCCCTGCAGGTAGCCGAGCACCTTCTCGTACTGCGGCCGGTTGGCGACCGGGCCCATCTCCGTGGCGGCGTCGGTCGGGTCGCCGAGCTTGATGGCGTTGGCCCGTGCGACGACCTTCTCGACCAGTGCGTCGTGGACGTCGGCGTGCACGATCAGGCGCGAGCCGGCCATGCAGGTCTGCCCGGTGGCCGCGAACACGCCCGCGATCAGGCCGTTGGCGGCGGCGTCGAGGTCGGCGTCGGGGAACACGACCTGCGGCGACTTCCCGCCCAGCTCCAGCGTCACGCGGTTGAAGTTCGCCACGGCGGCCTGGGCGACCTTGGCACCGGTCGCCGACGAGCCGGTGAACGCGACCTTGTCGATGCCCGGGTGCTTCGCCAGGGCCTCGCCGGTGGCGCGGTCCCAGCCGGTGACGACGTTGAGCACGCCCGCGGGCAGCCCGGCCTCGTGCAGCACCTCGGCGAACGCGACGGTGGAGGCCGGCGCGTGCTCCGACGGCTTGACCACCATCGTGCAGCCCGCGGCGAGCGCCGGGGCGAGCTTGAACGTGAGCAGCAGCAGCGGCGAGTTCCACGGCGTGATGGCGCCGACCACGCCGACCGGTTCCCGCCGGGTGTAGCCGAAGTAGTTCGGGTTCAGCGGCGGGACGGTGCGGCCCTCGATCTTGTCGGCCAGACCGGAGAAGTAGTAGTACCACTGCGGCAGGCTGTTGAGCTGGCCCAGCATCTCGCGCAGCAGCTTGCCCGAGTCGTTGACCTCCAGCCGGGCGAGACGCTCGGCGTTGGCCGCGATCGCGTCGCCGCAGCGGCGGATGATCGCGGCGCGCTGGAAGCCGGTCATCGCGCCCCACTCGCCCTCGAACGCCGCCCGCGCGGACGCGACGGCCTCGTCGACGTCCTCGGGACCGCCGTCCGCGAGCCGGGCCCACGCCTTGCCGGCGTAGGGGTTCTGCGACTCGAAGGTCCGGCCCGAGCGGGCGTCCACGGACTTGCCGTGGATGAAGAGCTTGAGTTCCTCCAGCGGTGGCGCTGAGGTGGTCGTCATCGACCTCTCCTTCGTTGCAGGGGGCTGGCGCCTGGGGATGCCGGGAAACGCTAGGGATCGGCGACGGCCCGCCGATATCCCCGGACGGCAGCCGCGGATCCGCTCAGCGCGAAGGTGCCCGTCCCACCCGGCGAGACGAGAAGCACACGCGGCCGGGCAGTGCTGCACTCAGCGGATAGCGCCACGCGCTTTCGGGCTAGTAAGGGGCCGCGGCGACCACCTAGTGTCGAGCTCGCCCGGAGCACCGGCCTCACCGTTCGAGGCCGCCGGACAGAACCGACACTGAGCAGAAAGACGACACAAGGAGGTGTCGGATGGCTGCCCGTCCCGAGGGCGTCCCGGCCGAGGCGCCGCTGTCGCGCTACCGGGTGCTCGGCACCCGCTCCCTCGATGAGGCCCGCGACGCGGTCACCAGGATCTACCTGGACCACGACCTGACGGTGCCCGGCAACGAGCTCGACATGACGCTGAACTCGACCGCCGACCGGATGTTCACCGTCGGCTACCTCAGCTACCAGTCGTGCGCGAAGCTCGTGATGCCGCCGACCGACGACTGCTACCACGTCAACCTGACCATCGCCGGCCGCACGGACGCCGACCGCACCGACGGGCGCCGCGCCACCACGCGGGCTCGCACCAGCGGCGTCGTGCTGCTGCCCGACCAGGTCAACACCGTGCGCTGGTCGCCGGACGCGGCGCAGCTCATCCTCAAAATCGGCCGCCGGACGCTGGAGACCCACCTCGGCGAGCACCTCAACCGCCCCGTCGACGAGGTGCTCGACTTCGACTTCGGCATCGACTTCACCACGCCCGCCGGCAGCACCCTGCTCTCGTCGGTGGAGTTCCTCGCCCGCGAGCTCGAACGGCCCGGCGGCCTCGCCGACATGCCGATCGCGCGCGAGCAGCTCGAGGCGTTCGTGATGACGCAGCTGCTGCACGCCGGGCGGCACCAGTTCGCCGACGACCTCGCGGCGCCCGACGACCCCGTGCGCCAGAGCCGCCTCGGCCCGGTGATCGAGTACATGGAGGCCCACGCCGACGAGCCCCTCACGCCGCAGGAGCTGGCGAAGGTCGGCTGCATGAGCGTGCGCACGCTGCACGCCACGTTCCAGCAGGTCCTGGGCGAGTCGCCGATGAACCACCTGCGCCGCATCCGCCTCGACCACGTGCGCGCCGAGCTGCTGCGCAGCGACCCGGCCCTCACGCGCGTCACGGACATCGCGCTGCGGTGGGGTTTCTTCCACCAGAGCCGCTTCGCGCAGCAGTACCGGGAACGCTTCGGCGAGCTGCCGCGCGAGACGCTGCGCGCGGTGTCGGCCTGAGCCGGGATCAGCTCTTCGCGCTGATCCCGTAGGCGCCGCGGTGGAACAGCAGCGGTGTGCGCGAGGGATCCGCGCCCAGCGCCTGCACGCGGGCGGCGACGATCGTGTGGTCCCCGCCCGCGTATTCGTGTTCCAGAGTGCAGTCGATCCACGCGGCGACGCCGAAGAGGATGGGTGCGCCGGACGGGGCCGGGCGCCACTCGACGCCGGCGTACTTGTCGGTGCCCGAGCGGGCGAACGCGCTGCTCAGCTCGGCGTGGTCTTCGGCGAGGACGTTGACGCAGAAGCGGCCGGCGGCGCGGATCTTCGGCCAGCTCGTGGACGAGCGGGCGGGCGCGAACGACACCAGCGGCGGGTCGAGGGAGAGCGAGCTGAACGACTGGCAGGTGAACCCGGCGGGGCCGCCCGGCGCGAGGGCCGTGACGACCACGACGCCGGAGGCGAAGTGCCCGAGGACCTCCCGCATATGCGTGGGCTCGACCTGCGGCGGCTCGGTGCGTGTCCGGTTGTCCATGCGCCGCAACGGTAAGAGCAGTTCCGTCCCGGCACCATCCGCCAACCGCGGGCGAATAGCCGCGGCGCGCGGACCGGCTTTCCCGGCGGCGCACAGGACGGATAACCCGCCACCGCGATCGGATATCTCGCCGCGCGCCCGCGTTCCTACGGTGTGCGTCGTGTCTGCCACCGACCTCCCCGCCGGCGCGCTCGCCGGGATCCGCGTTCTCGAGCTCGGCACGCTCATCGCCGGCCCGTTCTGCGGTCGGCTGCTCGCCGACCACGGCGCGGACGTGATCAAGCTCGAAGCCCCCGACCGGCCCGACCCGCTGCGCGTGTGGGGCCAGGCCGAGCTCGACGGGCACCACTTCTTCTGGACCGTCCACGCCCGCAACAAACGCTGTGTCACGCTCGATCTGCGCCGTCCCGAGGGACGCGAGCTGTTCCTGCGCCTGGTCGACACCGCCGACGTCGTGGTCGAGAGCTTCCGGCCTGGCACGCTCGAACGCTGGGGTCTCGGCTTCGACGTGCTCGCCGCGCGCAACCCCGGTCTGATCCTCGCCCGCGTGTCCGGCTACGGGCAGACCGGCCCGCACGCCGAGCGACCCGGCTACGCGTCGGTCGCCGAGGCGATCGGCGGAATGCGCTACCTCAACGGGTTCCCGGGTGGCCCGCCGCCGCGCGCGGCCTTGTCGCTCGGTGATTCGCTCGGCGGGATGTTCGCCGCGCAAGGGGTGCTCGCGGCCCTGCACGCACGCGGGACGAGCGGGCGCGGCCAGATCGTGGACGTCGCGCTGGCCGAGGCGTGCCTGGCGATGCTCGAGTCCGTGATCCCCGACTACGACGCCACCGGGCTGGTGCGCGAACCGTCGGGCACGCGGCTCGACGGGCTCGCGCCGTCCAACCTCTACCGCTGCGCCGACGAACGCTGGATCGTCATCGCCGCCAACCAGGACACGGTGTTCGCGCGGCTGTGCACGGCGATGGAGCGCGAGGACCTCGTGACCGACCAGCGGTTCGCCACCCACGTGGCGCGCGGGCGCAACCAGGACCAGATCGACGCGCTCGTCGGCGAATGGGCCGCACGCCACGATTCCGCCACGCTCACCTCGATCCTCGAAGCCGCCGGCGTCGTCGTCGGTCCGGTCGCCACCGTCGCCGACGTGGTCGCCAACCCGCAATTCCAGGCACGCGACATGCTGCTGCCGCACTTCGACGACGCGATCGGCAAGGAGGTACTGGGGCCTGGGGTGATGCCGGTGCTGAGCGGTACGCCGGGCGCGGTGCGCTGGGCCGGGCCCGCTCAGCCTGGCACGCACAACGCGGAGGTCTACACCGGACTGCTCGGCCTCACCGGCGCCGAGCTGGCCGAGCTCACCGAAGCCGGAATCGTCTGAGAGGCAAGCATGAGCTCCGTGAACCTGCGTGAAGTCGGGCTGCGCGACGGTCTTCAGCTCGAAGCACCGATCCCGCTCGCCGCCAAGCTGGACATCCTCGACGCCGTCGCCGCCACGGGCGTGCGGCGCGTGGAGGTGACGTCGTTCGTCTCCCCTTCCGCCGTGCCCGCCCTCGCCGACGCCGAGCAGCTCGCGGCCGAGCTCGGCCGCTGGCCGGACCTCGCGTTCTCCGCGCTGGTGGCCGGCCGCGGCGGCGCGCGCCGGGCCGTGGCCGCCGGGATGGCCGACCTCGAGTACGTGATCTCCGCGTCCGACGGGCACAGCCTCGCCAACGCGCGCCGGACCACGGACGAGGCCGTCGCCGCGGTGCCGGACATCGCGAAGCTCGCGCACGACACCGGCGGACGGCTGGAAGCGATCCTCGCGGTGGCGTGGGACTGTCCCTTCGACGGGCGCACGGCGGTGAGCCGCACCGTGGACCTCGCGCGGCGGGCCGTCGACCTCGGCGCGGACGAGCTGTGTTTCGGCGACACCATCGGCACCACCGTGCCCGGGCGGGTCACCGAGCTGCTGGGCCGGGTGCGCGAGGCGTGCCCGGACGTCGAGATCGGCGTGCACTTCCACAACACCCGCGGCTCAGGGCTCGCGTGCGTGCTCGCCGCGCTGCAGGCGGGTGTCACGAAGATCGACGCGTCGGTCGGCGGGCTCGGCGGCTGCCCGTTCGCGCCGGGAGCGAGCGGGAACATCGCCACCGAGGAGGTGGTGTACCTGCTGGAAGAGTCCGGTGTGGACACCGGTGTCGACCTCGGCAAGGTGCTCGAAGCCGCCGCCGTGGTGGAACGCGCCGTGGGACACGGGCTGCCGAGCAACCTCTATCGCGCCGGCGGGCCGAACCGGCCCCGCGGGCGCGGCTGACCGTTACGCACAACGGCCATTCCGCTGCGGGTTACGGCTATCCCGGCCGCCGTGGTCCTCGTAGCCTCACGCCACGCCCGTGACCACCGACCTCCCAGGAGCCGACGATGACCCAGCCCCCCACCCCGGCCGGCCTGCCCTCGACGCTCGCGGTGCAGCGCGCGGTCGCGGCGCTCGCGGCGGGCCGGATGATCGTGGTGACGGACGCGGCCGACCGGGAGAACGAGGGTGATCTGGTCCTGCCCGCCGCGGTCGCCGACGCGCAGCAGCTCGCGTTCGTCGTGCGCCACACCACCGGCATCGTCTGCGCGCCGATGACCGCCGAGCGCGCCGACGTGCTGCGCCTGCCGCCGATGGTCGAGGACAACACCGACGCCCACGGCACCGCGTTCACCGTCACGGTCGACCACGTCGGGAGCGGCACGGGCGTGTCGGCGGCGGACCGGGCCACCACGCTGCGTGCGCTCGCCGCGCCGGGCACCCGGCCCGGCGAGCTGCGGCGGCCCGGGCACGTTTTCCCGTTGCGCGCCAGGGAAGGCGGGGTGCTCGTGCGCGCCGGGCACACGGAGGCGGCCGTCGACCTGCTGCGCCTGGCCGGGCAGGAACCGGTCGGCGTGATCGGCGAGATCGTCGCCGAGGACGGCTCGATGTGCCGCGGCGAACGGCTCACGCGGTTCGCGGCCGAACACGACCTGCCGGTGCTCGCGATCGCCGACCTCGTGCGCTACCGGCGGGCCACGGAACGGTTCGTGGAGCACGTCGCCACCTCCGCGATGCCCACCGTCTTCGGTGAGTTCCGCGCCGTCGCTTACCGTTCGACGACCGACGGCACCGAGCACCTCGCCCTCGTCCACGGCGACGCGGCCGCCGCGAGCCGCAGCCCGCGCGGCGCCCTCGTGCGCGTGCACAGCGAATGCCTCACCGGCGACATCGTCGGCTCCCTGCGCTGCGACTGTGGTGCGCAACTCGAACAAGCCCTGCGCGCCATCGCCGCCGAGGGCGCGGGCGCCGTGGTCTACCTGCGCGGCCACGAGGGCCGCGGCATCGGGCTGGCGCACAAGATCCGTGCCTACGCCCTGCAGGAGACCGGCCTCGACACCGTCGACGCCAACACCGCACAGGGCCTGCCCGTCGACTCCCGCTCCTACGGCGTCGGCGCCCAGATTCTCGCCGACCTCGGCATCACCCGCCTGCGCCTGATCACCAACAACCCGGCGAAATACGGCGGCCTCGACGGCTACGGCCTCGAGATCGTCGACCGCGTCGGCCTTCCCGCCGCCGCCACGGCGCACAACCTGCGCTACCTGCGCACCAAGCAGCAGCGCCTCGGCCACACCCTCGACGTCGACGAGAGCACCGGCTGAGCCGTTACCGAACCAGTACGCGCCGCGGACAGCCCGCGCACACCCGCCCGGCACCGTCGGTCCCGACGAAGATCGACGAGGGAAGGCGGACAACGTGGCCAAGGGTGCGGCCGTGGTGCTGGCGATTCTGGCGGTGCCGTTCACGACGGCGGTGGCGCCACCGCCGTCGCAAGGCCTGCAGTGGCAGCAATGCGCGAAGATCGCCGAAGGCTGGGCGAACGGCGAAGCGAGCGAGTGCGCGACTGTGCGCGTACCGCTGGACTACCGGCAGCCCGGCGGCCGGCAGCTCACCCTCGCCGTCAGCCGGGTCCGCGCGAGCGATCCCGCGCACCGGCAAGGCGTAGTACTCGTCAACCCGGGCGGCCCCGGCGAGCAGGGCACGACCTTCCCGGACGAGCTCACCCGGACGGAGCTGGCGGGAATCGGCCGCACGCACGACCTGATCGGGTTCGATATCCGCGGTTCGGACTACAGCGACAAGATCCTCTGCCCCGAGCTGGATCCGGCGAACGTGCCGCGCCCGCCCGCCACCGCCACCGCCGAGCAGCGCTTCAAAACCCAGGCGAAGACCGTCGCGGACCGGCTGCGCACCTGCGCCGAGAAGGACCCCGACCTCGCCCGGTCGATGACCACGGCCGACGTCGCCCGCGACATGGACGTGATCCGCCGGGCCCTGGGCGAGGAGAAGATCGGCTACTTCGGCAACTCATGGGGCACGGCGCTCGGCGCCACCTACCGCAGCCTGTTCGGCGGCCACGTCGACCGGATGCTGCTGGACTCCGTGCTCGCGCCGGGCGAGGCCGTCGCGCGGTCCGACGACCAGACCGCCGCTTCCGAAGCCCATTTCGACGACTTCACGCGCTGGCTCGGCGAGCGCGACGCGACGTACGGGTTCGGCAGCACCGGCCCGGCCGTCTCGGAGGCCGTGCTCGCGCTGCGCAGCCGGCTCGCGGCCCAGCCCCTGGCCGACCGCGACGACCACTGGGCCAACCGGCAACTGCTCGCCCCGCGCGCCGAATGGGCCACCGCCGCGCAAGCGCTCGTCGCCGCGCGGGACGGGAAGCCGCCGACGACCACCGCGGCGCCCGCGTCCGCGCCGGCCGGCAACGGGTTCGATATCGGCTACCGCGACGGGGAGATCGGGTTCGTCCTGGCCGCCGTAAACTGCAACGACTCCCCCGGCGCCCGCGACATCGACCAGGCGTGGGAGCACGGCCGCGAGCTCGCCGCCCGGTACCCGGTCGCCGCCTACGAACCGGGTGCCGACGCGCGGTGCGCCGGCTGGCCGTTCGCGCCGAAGCCCACCGAGCTCTCGCGCGGCTCCAGCCCGCTGCAGCTCGTCGGGCATGAGTTCGAGACCAACACCCCGTTCCCGTGGGCGCGCGAGATGCAGGCGGAGGTCGGCGGCGCACTCCTGACCGTGGCCGACGACGTGCACTCGTCGTTCGCGCACCTCCCGTGCGCCGCGACGGGCGTCGAGTTCTTCACCACCGGGGCGACGTCGAACGGCACCTGTTCCGGATAGTCCTTTGTGGACCCGGCACCTGGGTACCCACGACGTGGAGTGGCAGGGCCCTCGGGCGGACTTCGATCATGGTCACCGGGGGTTCCACCGCGACCACGAGGAGTTGCATGAAAATCGGTATCGGCCTGCCCAGCCAGGTGCGCGAAGTCGACGCGACGGTGATCCCGGCGTGGGCGGCGAAGGCGGAGGAAGCCGGGTTCTCGACGCTCGGCACGGTCGGGCGCATCGCCTACCCGGCGGTGCTCGACACCGTCGCGCTGGCCGCGGCCGCGGGTGCCACGCACACGATCGGGCTGCTCAGCACCGTGATGCTGGCGCCGGTCTGGCCGGCGACGTTGCTGGCCAAGGAGCTCGCGGGCATCCAGGCGGTGTCCGGCGGGCGGCTCACGTTCGGCGTCGGCGTGGGCGGGCGGCCCGACGACTTCGTGGTCGAGGGCACGAGCACGAAGGGCCTCGGCAAGCGGATGGACGCGGCGCTCGAGGCGTACCGCGACCTGTGGTCGGGCAAGCTCGTCGGCGGCGGGGACAACGCGGGCGTGCCGGGTGGTTCGGTCGAGGTGCCGATGCTGTTCGGCGGGTTCGCGCCCGCCGCGCTGCGCCGGATGGCCCGGTGGGGCGAGGGGTACGTCGCGGGCGCGATGCCGGCGCCGCAGGTGGTGCCCGTGTTCGACGCCGCGCGGGAAGCCTGGCGGGCGGAAGGCCGCGACGGTGGGCCGCGGCTGGTCGCCATCGCCTACTTCGCGCTCGGCGACGTCGAGAAGGGCCGCGGCAACGCCCACCACTACTACTCCGCGGCCGGCCCCGAGTACGCCGACCTCGTGTCCGCGGGCGTGAACGGCAGCGCCGACGTGCTGCGCGAAACCGTGAAGTCCTTCCAGGACATCGGCGCCGACGAGCTCATCTTCCACCCGACCACCGACGACGTCGACGACGTCGCGCGACTGGCCGAGATCGTCCTCTGACGCGGCGGGCACGGCGCGGCCGAGGGGCGCGCCGTGCCCTCGCGCGCCGTTCTTCCTTGCGCAGCGCCGTTACGCGCCGAGGCCGGTGAGCACGGCCCGCACGTCCGGCCGCCGTCCCGTGCCCAGCCGCGTGACCGCGTACACCTTGCGCGACACCGGGTTCGCGAGCGGGTGCAGGCTCACCGGCGCGTGCGAGGCCGGCAGGGCCATGCGCGGAATCAACGCGACGCCGGCACCGGCCGCCACCAGCGCCGTCAGCACGGCGAAATCGGTGGCTTCGGCGACCACGTCGGGCACGAACCCGGCCGCGCCGCACGCGCGCTGGATCATCTCGTGGCACGAGTACTCCTTCGACGGCACCAGCCACGGCTCCGTCGAAAACCTCGCCAGACGCGCCTTTTGGCCGCCCGCCAGCGCCCGCGCCTCGGCCAGTGCCGGCGGCACGGCGAGCAGCACCGGGTCGTCGGCGAGGTGGTGTTCTTCGCACCGGGCCGGGGTTTCGCGCGGCAGCAGGCTGTAGCTGTGCACCACGGCGACGTCGGCCTCCTGGTGCAGCAGCGTGCCGATCGCCGACTCCGGCTCCTGTTCCACCAGCCGCAGCGACACGCCGGGCAACTTGGTCCACAGTGGAGCGACGAGAGTCCTGGCCGCGGACGGGAACGCGACGACCCGGACGGTGCCCGCGCCATCCGACCGCACCGCGGCCAGTGCGGACTCGGCCGCCGCGAGGTCGCTCAGGATCACGTCGGCGTGCGACACCAGCAGCTCACCGGCGGCGGTGAACGCGAGCGTGCGCCCGCGCCGTTCCAGCAGCGGCGTCCCCGCCTCGCGTTCCAGGGCCGCGAGCTGCTGCGACACCGCGGGACCGGTCAGGTTGAGCGCCTCGGCCGTGGCAGCGACGGTGCCGTGGTGCGCGAGCTCGTGCAACAGCCTCAGGCGGCGGACTTCCAACATAAGCCGAACTTCCCGATCTCGAAGCAAAGACTAACTGGATCTACCGCATTCTAACGCCCACACTGGCCAGGTGAGCACCTCGAAACCCGTTCTGGCCATCGGCGGCACCGTCGTCCTGTGGGCGTCCGCCTTCCCCTCGATCCGCGTGGGACTCGACGGCTACGGCCCGCTCGGGCTGTCGCTGGCGCGGCTCGTCGTGGCCTCGGTCGCGCTGGCCGTCGCGGCGCCGTTCCTGGGCGTGCGGCTGCCGCGGCGCAAGGACCTGCCGCTCATCGCGTTGTGCGGGCTCACGGGCATGGCGGCCTACCAGGTGCTGCTCAACTGGGGCGAAGTGCACGTGCCCGCGGGGACGGCGAGCCTGCTGGTGGCCACGGCGCCGGTGTTCAGCGCGGTACTGGCCGCCGCGTTCCTCGGCGAACGGCTCGGCGCGCGCGGCATCCTCGGCAGCGCTGTCGCGCTCGGCGGTTCGGCGCTCATCGCGCTGTCCGGCGGCGACGTGCAGTACTCCACCGCCGCGTGGGTGGTTCTCGCCGCCGCGCTCGTGCAGGGCGCGTACCACTTCTGCAGCAAACCGTTGCTGCGCCACTACTCCGGCCTCGAAGTCGCTTGCTACGCGATGTGGACCGGCACGCTCTTCTCGCTGCCGCTGGCTCCGGCGGCCTGGCACGGCCTCGAAACCGCACCCACTTCGGCGCAAGCGGCCGTGCTGTACCTGGGTTTGCTGCCGTCCGCGCTCGGGTTCGTGCTGTGGGGCTACGGGGTCGCGCGCAACACGGTCACCGCGGCGACGTCGGCGCTCTACCTCGTGCCGGTGGTGGCGCTGGCCGTCGCCTACGTCTGGCTGGGCGAGGTCCCCGCGCCCGTCGAGCTGGCGGGCGGCGCGATCGCCGTGGGCGGAGTCGTGCTCATCACTGCGCGGCGCAAGACCCGCCGCGGCTCGGCGACCGCCCCGGTGCAGGAGCCGGTCGCCGAGTCGCGCTGAGGCCGGTCAGCCCGCGTGGGACACCGGGGACACCGGAGTCACGTACGCCATCAGCTCGTCGAGGCCCGCCAGCCGGTCGAGTGCCCAGCACGATTTGACCAGCAGGTCGGTCGTCTGGTGGCCCAGCGTGGCGTCGCCCGCAGTCACGAGCTTGTCCTCCAGGTCGGCATCGGTGAGCGGGGCGGCGGGAGTCCCCTTGTTCTGTTCGACGGTGGACCGCAGCTCGGTCCGGTCGTGCAGGGTGATCCGGAGCAGACAGCCGCGTTTGGTCACCGCCTCGTCGGCCAGCACGGTGACCTTGTCCCGCAACGCCGCCACGACCGGGTCGGCCACCACGGTGTCGGTGAACTCTGCCGGTCCGGCGTGCCGGCGGGTCAGCGCGGCGGCGACGCAGTGCGCCGTGCTGAACTTCGCCGCGGCCCCCGTTTCCGGCTGGGCGAGCGCGGTGACGGCCGCGGCGAACCCCGCCATCCGCACTTCGATCGCCGCCACCTCGGCCGGGTCGACGGGATCCAGCGCCAGCACCGCGTCGATCGCCGGGTGGGTCAGCGACGCGCTCGGATACAGCTTGTGGCCGTTGTCGAGCACGTGCCAGTGCGTGTCCGATCCGTCGGTGCCCAGCCCCTCGGTGAGCAGTTCCGGGTGCGGCCGGGGCGTGATCGCGCGCAGCAGCCCGCGCTCCCCCTCCAGCGCGGTGTCGGTGGAGGTAAACCCGTTCTCCGCCAGCAGGGCCGCCAGCACTCCGTCCATCGCGGCCTTGCCGGGGTGGATCGCCTTCGTGTCGCTGCCGTACACCTCGCGCACGCCCGCGGCCTGCGTGGCCGCGCAGCCGAGCGCGTGGGTCGTCGCTTCCGCGGACAGCCCGAGCGCGTTGGCCGCGGCGGCCGCGGCGGCGAGGTGGCCCGCGGTGCCGGTGACATGCCAGCCGCTCTCGTAGTGCTGCGGCCCGGCCGCGCAGGCGACCCGCGCGCCCACCTCGAACCCGGCCACGTACGCGGCGACCAGCGCGGGCCCGGCCAGCCCGCGCGCCTGGCCGATGGCGAGCACCGCGGGCCACACGCACGAGCCGAGGTGGATGGTGGTGGCACTCGGGTTGTAGACGTCGTCGTAGTCGAGCAGGTGCGAGGTATACGCGTTGGCCAGCGCCGCGAACGGCGGGCTGGTGCGCAGCGTGGTGCCGACGACGGTGCACGGCCCGTCGCCGCCGACCGCGGCGACGACACCGCGCAGCTTCGCCGCGGCCGGCTCACCGGACCCGGCCAGCGCGGCGGCCGTCCAGTCGACGAACGCGCGCCGGGCGTTGTGCACCACCGGTTCGGGCAGCGCGTCCGCGGTGATCGAGGCGCCGAACGCCGCGAGTTCGCGGGAACGGGTCAGTACTGGTTCGGTGGTGGTCACTTGCTCCCCTGAGGCAATCGGGCGACGAGCGGTTTCATGGTTTCGGTGAACGTCGCGATCTGTTTCTTCAGCGCTTCCCCGGTGATGAACCGGGTCGCGTTGCCTTCGCTGCGCATGTACGCCGCCCAGGCCGGGGTCTTTACGAGCTTGGCGAAGATCCCGACGTAGTAGTCCACGGCCTGCTTGGACATGCCGGGCGGCCCGGCGATGCCGCGGAACTGCAACTGCTGGGGCAACCCGTCGGCGGACAGGCCCTGCTCGGTGAGCGTCGCCACGTCCGGGTAGGTCAGCGACCGGTGCGAGCCGAGCACGCCGATGATCTTCATCTGGTGCGCTGCCACCTGCTCGGAGAAGTCGGACTCCGCGCCGATCATCATCTGCGCGTCGCCGCGCAGCAATGCGGTGATCCGCGGCCCGCCGTCGGCGAACGACAGGTACTTCCACGTGGTACCGGCATCCTTTTCGTACTTCAGCGCCACCAGGTTGTCCACGGACGAGCTTGCCCCGCCCACCTGGACGAGCCTGCCGGGCTTGCGCTTGGCGTCGGCCACGAACTCGGCGAAGGTGCGGTACGGCGAGTTCGACGGCACCGCCACCACCTGCTGCTCCTCAGCCAGCTCGGCGATCGGCGTCAGATCGTCCAATGTGGCCGGTGCGTCCCCGGTGGCCATCCCGCTCACGACCCACTTCGACGTGAACGCGGCCACCACGTTGGTCTTCGAGCCACGGCCCGCCATGTACGCCATGGCACCGAGACCACCGCCCTGCGGCTTGCTGATCACCGGCCAGTTGTCGTCGATCAGCTTGGCCTGCTGCGCCATCTTCACCAGCTCGCGGGCGAACACGTCGCTGCCACCGCCCGGCCCGGTGTCCACCACGAACTGGATGTTCACCGGCGTCCCGCCGCTCGCGGCGCCGACGTGGCACCCGGCCACCGCGCCGGCCACGAGGGCCAGGCCGAGCACCGCCGTCACCGGCTTGCGGACGTGCATCAGCGTTCTCCTTCCGAGACGGTCACGAGCTCCGCGCCGGGGGCGGCGAGGGCGAGGGCGGCCCGGCGCTTGCGCTGCCGGCTGACAACCGCGAAGAGCACCACCGCGACGGTCACCCCGAGGATCGCGGCGGATACCGGGCGCTGCACGAAGATGAGCGGGCTGTCGTCCGAGAGCGTCAGCGACTGCCGGAGGGTGAGCTCGGCCTGGGGCCCGAGCACGAATGCCATCAGCATCGGTGCACTCGGGATGTCGAGCTTGCGGAACACGTAGCCGAGCGCGCTGAACCCGAGCAGCAGCCAGATGTCGAACATCGAGCCGCGCACGCTGTAGGCGCCGACGATGGCGAGCACGAGGATCACCGGGTACAGCAGCCAGTACGGGATCCGCAGAATCTGCACCCACATCGGGATCAGCGGGAGGTTGAGGACCAGCAGCGCGATCGTGCCGAGGTAGAGGCTCGCGATCACCGGCCAGCCGATCTCCGGGTGGTCGGTGAACAGCAGCGGACCGGGCTGCACGCCGTAGAGCACCAGCGCCGCGAGCATCACCGACGTGCTGGCGCTGCCGGGGAGCCCGAGGCTCAGCAAGGGGATCATCGCGCCGCCCGACTCGGAGTTGTTGGCCGCCTCCGGCCCGGCGACACCCTCGATCGCCCCCTTGCCGAACAGGTGCTTGCGCCGGGAGGTGTTCTTCACCAGCGCGTAGGACACGAACGAGCCGATGGTCGACCCGCCGCCGGGCACCGCACCGACGAAGAACCCGATCACGGAGCCGAGCGCGATGGCCACGCGCGAGCGGCGGAAGTCTTCCCGGTTCGGCAAGTAGTCACGCAGCCGCTTCGGGGCGACGAACGAGATGGTGGCCCCGCGTTTGCGCTGCAGGTTCACCAGAACCTCGCCCACGGCGAACAGGCCGAGGGTGAGGGTGAGAAACTCGATGCCGTCGTAGAGATCGATACTGCCGAACGTGTAGCGCTGGGTGCCGGTGAACAGGTCGACGCCGACGGTGGCGACCAGCAGGCCGGCGACCATCGAGATGAGGCCCTTCACCGGCGACTTGCCCGCCATGGTCACCACGAGCAGCAGACCGAAGAGCATCAGCATCGCGAACTCGGGCGGGCCGAACTTCACGGCCACCGCCGCCGCGGCCGGGGCAGCGAAGGTCAAGGCGATCACCCCGACAGTGCTCGCGATGAAGCCGGAGATCGCGGACATCCCCATCGCGGGCCCCGCGCGGCCCTGTTTGGCGAGCTCGTGGCCGTCGTAACAGAGGACGACCGACGACGTCTCGGTCGGGATGTTCAGCAGAATCGCGGTGGTAGCACCGGCGAACTTGGCGCCGTGGTAGATCCCGGCCATCGTGATCAGGCCGGTCGTGGCGGGGAGCTGGAGGGTGAGCGGGAGCAGCACCGCGAGCGTCGCCGCGGGGTTGCCGAGGCCGGGCAGGATCCCGATCATCGTGCCGAGGATCGCGCCGATGATCACCCACAGCAGGTTCATCGGGGTCAGCGCGGAGGCGAACCCGTCAAGGAGGTTCGAGAACACGGACATGCGAGGTCCCTTCGGTCCGCCGTCAGATCCCGAGCACGCCGGTGTCGAGCAGGCCGACCGGCAGCTGGATGGCCAGGAGGTCGACGAACAGCTCGTACAGCGCGATCGGCACCGCGAACGCGGCCACGAGCGGGAGCACACCGCGCCGGCGCTCGATGCCGAAGAAGAGGGCCAGGAGCAGGAGCACGGCGGTGACCACAAACCCGAACAACGGCATCACCGCCGCGGCCGCGGCGAAGGAAAGCCAGACCAGCGCCGGTTTCGGGATCCTTCGCAGCCCCGTCGGAGGTGGGCCGTCGTCCTCGGCGACGGCGGCCTTCGCGGCTTTCTCCACCTGGCTCACCGCCCCGCCGACGGCTCGCACCTCCACTTGCTGCGGGCGGGTGCCCTGCACGGCGAGGACACCGCCCAGCACCATGAGCGCGGCGGACAACGTCACCGGGAAGAACCCCGGGCCGAGTCCGCCGTCGGGCCCGAAGAAACCCATGCCGAGCGCCGGGATCAAGGCACCGACACCGACTATCGAGACGACAACACCGGAGACAACTTCGACTCTGCGCACTTCAGTCCTCCATTGGACAGAAATGATGTCTGCAAGACGCACAGACTAGGAGCCGGTCTCCGGGCGGTCAAGACCACTGCGGCGGCGCGCGGACGACGCCGGCGGGGCACGAGGATCAGTCCGACACCTCGCGGAACTCGTCGCGGACTTCCCGCAGCGCCCGCACGATATGGGTCTCGATCCGGGGGTTGAGCCTGCTCACCGGCACCGCCACGGCGATGGCGGCCACGGCGTGCCCGGCCTTGTTGAGCAGCGCGATCGCGACAGACCCGACACCTTCTTCACTCTCTTCGGAGTTGGTGGCGTATCCGCGGGCCCGCACCTCGTCCAGAGAGGCGTCGAGCGCGCGCATCGAGCGCAGCGATTGGCCGGTCTGCGCGGCGAGGTTGCCGTCCGGGTAGAGCGCGTGCACCTCGTCTTCGGACAACGCCGCGAGCAGCGCCTTGCCGGCCGACGTGCAGTGCGCGGGCAGCGCTTTCCCGGTGCGCGCGGCGACGCGCAGGGCCCGGTCGCACTCGACCGAGTCGAGGAACCTCGCCTGGTTGCCCTCGAGCGCGACCAGGTGGATGGTCTCCTCGAACTCTTCGGACAGCCGCACGAGGAAGGGCCGCACCTCGGCGCGCACGTCCATGTTCTGCACCACGGCGAGGCCGATCTCGACGAGCGTCGGACCCGGCCGGTACGTGCGGCTTCCCTTGTCCTGGCGCACGAAACCGTGGTGCACGAGCATCGCGAGCAGCCGGTGCGCGGTGGAGTGCGCGACCCCGAGGTAGGCGCACGCCTCCGTGAGCCGCACGGACTTGCGCTCCCGGAAGAGCAGCAGCAGTCGCAGGGCGTTGTCCACCGACGAGATCGGGTAGCTCGGCGCGGAAGCCGCCTCATCTTTCTCCATAGCAGACATCATAAGGATGTTCTTCTACTAACGCGACATGTTCCCTTGACCCGTGCCGCGGACCCGCCTAATGTCCTCAACTGTCCGCTCTATGGACAGAGTTTCTTACATGAGGACATGGAGGACCGATGAGGATCCGGCACATGGGCATCGTGACCAAGGACCTGGAGAAGACGGCGACCTTCTACGAGAAGGTCTTCGGCTTCAAGCGCCTCGGTGACGTGCGGACACCCGGACACTACCCGGGCAAGGCACTCGACCTGTCCGACGGCGAGGTGAACTACTCGCTGCTCTGCCCGGACGAGCGCGTCGAAACGGCACCGTGGGCGCAGGGCACCCTCGGCCCCAACCACATCGGTGTCGAGATCGCCGACACCGCTGCCGTGGTCGACTCCCTCAAGGACTTCGGCATCGAAATCTACGGCGAGGACAAGGAGCAGTGGCCCCCGCGGTTCTTCAAGTTCCTCGACCCGGACGGCGTCGAGATCGACGTGGCGACGCCCGACCGTAGCTGGAAGTTCTGACCGGATCAGCAGGAGAGGCCGACGACGCGATCGGGGGATCGATGACGGCGACCGGACGCGCACGGCGTCGGTCCTCCGATCGGCGCTGGCCGGCGGTGTTCTTCGCCTTCGCGAGGATCGGGGCGACGTCGTTCGGCGGCGGCAGCGCGACCATCGCCGCCATGCGGCGCACGAGCCTGCGGCGGGGCTGGCTCACCGAGGACGAGTTCCTCGACACCGTGGTGCTGAGCAGGCTGACACCCGGCATCACGATCCTCGCGCAGGTGCTGCTCATCGGCCGCGCCGTGGCGGGGCTCGCCGGCATGGCGGCGGCAATGCTCGGGCTGATGGCGCCGTCGATCACCATCACGATCGCGCTCGCGTGGTGCTACACCCGCGTGGCGGACCTGCCCGGCGCGGCCGGTCCGCTCGCGGCTGTGGCGGCGGTCGCCGCCGGGTTCGCGATCGCCCTGGCGCTGCAACTGGTCCGCGACGTCCTGCGCCGCGGCCGGCTGCTGCGCGGTTTCCTCTGCTACGGCGCGTTCCTGGTGCTCGCGCTGCTGATCGACAACCCGCTGGTGCTGATGGGCATCGCGGTGCTGGCCGCGCTCGTGGCACCCCAGGTGTTCACGACCGGCCACAGTGGACCGGACGGCGACGGGGAGGGCGCGCACGGCGATGCGGATTGACCAGCTCTTCGTCGCCGTGTTCCTGGCGAGCCTGCTCGGCTTCGGCGGGCTCGGCTCCCTGCCGGTGCTGCGGGGCCAGCTGACCGCGGCCGGCGTCGCACCCGACGCGCTGATCCTGCAGTCGCTCGCGGTGGGCAACATCAGCCCCGGCCCCAACGGGCTCTACCTCGTGGTGATCGGGTACTTCACCCACGGCACGGTGGGCGCACTGGTGGCATTCGCGGCGGTGCTGCTACCGCCGATGCTCGTGCTCGTGCTGGAGCGCGTGCGCAGCCGCCTGGTCCACAACAGACGGTTCCACGCCGTGCTGCAATCGCTCAGCCTCATGGTCATCGCGCTGCTCACGGTGTCCAGCGGCTCTCTCGCCGCCCACGCGACCACCGGCTGGCTGACGGGCGCCCTGGTCGCCGCGGGCACCGTGCTCCTGCTCGCGCGCGTGCCATCATTGGTGGGGGTGCTTCTCGCGGTGGGGCTGGGTTTCTTCCTCACGTGACGGCGGTTCAGCGCCCCGGACCACCCCGGCCACGCCCGCCACCGTCATCGCCACCGCGGCCACCGCCGTGATCGTCGCCGGGTTCCGAGGCACGGGTCGTGGTGTTCTCGCCGCGATGCCCTTCGCCCGCGCCAGGATTGTCGCCGGCGTGCGGGTTGTCGTCCGACGGCGGGGTCGACACCGCCGTGACGAGCGGAGGCGGCGGGATCCACAACGGGGCCGGCGCGTTCGCCGTGCTGCCCGGGTCCACGAGCGACCACACGGCCGTGCCGCCCCACACGATCCCGGCCGCGGCGCCGGCCGCCACCACGGCTCCGGCGAGAGCGCCGAGCGCCTGCCGCCCCCGCCGGGGCGCGCGTGGGCCGGCGTCGGCGCGGGTCTCGAACGCCACGGGCCGGGTGTCGGCGGCGGGATCGGTCACCGCCTCATCCTCGCGATCACCCGAGTGCGGCGCCATTGTCCGGTGGTCCTAGTACCGGTCGGCGTGCCGCTGTGCCCACAGCGCCGCCTGCGTCCGGTCGGTGACGCCGAGCCGCTGGTAGACGTTGGTCAGGTGCGCCTTCACGGTCCGCTCGGTGATCCCGAGGCGGCGCGCGATGGACTTGTTCGGCAGCCCTTCGCCGACCATGCGCAGCACCTCGCGCTCGCGGTCGGTCAGCTTCGCCGCGGGCTGCGCGGCCCGCCGATCGCTCAGCAGGACCCGCGCCGCCTTCGGGTCCAGTGGCGAGCCGCCGGCCACGATCTCGCGGATGCCGGCCAGGATCGCCTCCGGCTCGCTGTGCTTGAGCAGGTAGCCCTCGGCACCGGCGCGCAGTGCGTCGAGGATCCGCGCCTGGTCGGAGAACGATGTGAGCACCAGGACGTGCGTCTCGGGGTTGGCCTCGACGATCCGCGCCGTGGCCGCGACCCCGTCGGTGCCGGGCATCGACAGGTCCATCAGCACCACGTCCGGACCCAGCTCCGCCGCTAGCGCCACGGCCTCCTCGCCGTCGCCCGCGGCGCCGACCAGCTGCAGGTCGCCCGCGGTGCTCAACAGCTGGGTGAGGCCGGTCCGCACGATGGCGTGGTCGTCGGCTATCAGCACTCGGATCACGACAGCGGCACCTCCGCCTCCACGCGCGTGCCCCGGCCGGGCGCGGCGCGCACCGACAGCCTGCCACCGGCCTCGGCCAGCAGGTCGCCGACAGCCCGCAGCCCGAAGTGCCCGTCGCGCGCCTGCTCGGTGAGCCGGTCGCCGTCGAAGCCGCGGCCGTCGTCGTCGATCACCAGGTGGCGGCGGACTCCGCCCTGGTCACGCGCACGAGCACCGCCTGGGCCTCGCTGTGGGCCACGACGTTGCGCAGCACCTCCTGCGCGGTGCGGAACAGCAGCGCCGACGCGGCCGGGGCAGGCCGTCGGCGTCGTCCGCGTCGAGGTCCACCGCCACGCCCGTGCGTTCCAGGCCGCCCGCCGGCTCGGCCAGAGCCGGCCAGAGGCCCTCCTCGGCGAGGTTCGGCGGGTAGATGTCCACGAGCAGCGAGCGCAGCGCGCCGACGCTCGTGCGCAGCCTCCCCGCGGCGTCGGCGATGACTTCGGCGCGGCGGGTCTCGTCCGGGTTTCCGAGCCTGGCGGCGTCGAGGCTGAACGTGAGCCCGGACAGGTCCTGCACGATCCCGTCGTGCAGGTCGCGCGCGATCCGGCGGCGCTCGGCGTCGGAGGCGTCCACGGCGTGCTGCAGCAGGCGTTCCCGCTCCCGCAGCGAGCGCCGCACGCGCCGCGCCAGCGACCACGCGAACGGCACCTGCACGACCTCCAGCACCACCAGCGCGCCCAGGGAAGGCGGCGCGAATCGCGCCCACGCGGCCTGCCCGGCCTGCGTCACGGCGTCGTAGCGGTAGTAGGCCTCCAGCAGCAGCGGGCGCCCGTCGGCCGCGCGGATCCCGACGTAGACCTCCAGCAACTTCCCGAACGACGTCTCGAGCCGGTTCTCCGGCCGCGTCAGGTCGCTGACCTCGGACACGCTCCCCTGCACCCGCAGCGCCTCGGCCTCCTGGCCGCTGAGCGGGTAGCGCTCGCCCATGAGCGCGGACGCGTCGGAGTAGAGGATCGTGCCGTCCGCGGCCCAGACCTTCACGCGCACCAGCGAACCCTGCAGCACGTAGCGCCGGATCGCCGCGTCGAACGCGGTCAGCGCGGCCGGGTCGCGGTTCACCACCGCCGCGTCGAGCCGCGGTTCGACCACGCCGCGGGCCGTGACGGACGTGGTCTGCACCGCCGACTGCGTGGCCTGCGCCGTGCCCGCTTCGCGCGCGAGGTAGGCGATGAGACCGGCCAGCGCCGCGAGCACGACCACCCCGGCGATCGTGAACCGGGCCAGCAGCCCGGCCGTGGACGGGCTCCGCACCCGCGACATGCGAGCACGGTATCGGCCCGGGCGCCCGGTTCGGACCTGTCCGACCGGACTACGACCTCCGGGCCACGCGGGCGGGAAACCGGCTCCCCGGCCGGAGCACTCCGACGGTCACCCTGCGTGACATTTCGCCGGATCCACTCGGCGTAGCCGGAGCTAGGCCGTTTCGTGGCCCAGTCGTTGCTCCGCGTGAAGCGCCACGCGGCGCCGTCGGCCGGGGCCTGTGAGGGCGATCACCGCAGCGTACGGGCCGGATGTGGGCGGTGTGCCCCGGTTTCCACCTGGTCGACGGCGTCTCTAAATGAGACTCCCGCCCTGCGGGGACAGGCGTATACCGAGCGATGTGCCACCGCGACGACCAGGCACACGACCAGGCACATTCCGGATGCCCGACCAGGGAGCCCGCTCATGACCACCCTCGATGCCAGTGCCGAAAGTGTCCCCCGAGTACCTGCCCAGCACACCGCGGAGGCCGCTCCCGAAGCGCCCCCGGCCGCCGACCCGATGATGATCGGCCTGCCCAGTTTCGTCGTCGGATCCGTCGCGCTGGGGCTCGTCCTCATCGGCTACGTGCCCGCGACCGCCGTCGGCGCGTCACTCGCCGTCATCATCGCCGCGACCGGCCTCGGCCTGGTCATCGCGGCGATCTGGGCCGCCGCCGTGGGCCAGAGCGCGGTGGCGGGCGTGTTCGCCATCTTCTCCGGGTTCTGGCTGAGCTACGCGCTGCTCGTGCTCGGCCTGACCCACAACTGGTTCGGGATCGACGCGACAGCAGCCGTCGCCACCCAGGGGTTGTTCCTCATCTCCTGGCTCGTCATCGTCGGCATGCTGACACTCGCCACCCTGCGGTTGCCGGTGGCGTACACCCTGCTGTTCGCCCTCATCGAGGTCGCGCTCGTGCTCGTGCTGGTCGGCACGCTGCAGGGCTCGGCCGGCATCCTGCAGGTCGGCGGGTACGTCGTGCTCGTGTTCGCCGCCGTCGGTGTGTACCTGTTCTTCAGCTCGGCCTCGACGGCCACGGGCGGGTCCGCGCTCCCGCTCGGCCCGCCGATCATGCACTGAGCGAACTGCGTCACACGTGCCCCGGAGTCCGCGACTCCGGGGCACTTTCCTGCGACGATCGCGGTCTCGTCCAGGGGACACCAAGACGTGACAGGAGGACCATGCCCGACGGATTCCGCGACATCCCGACCACGACCCTCGCCGACCTGCTGAGCCGCGACCAGGTGATGGACATCGGCGTGCGCCCGCTATGGGGCCCGGTGCCGCGCGTCGCCGGCCCGGCCTACACCGTCCAGTGCCCGGCGGGCGACAACCTGATGCTGCACGCGGCCATTCACCGCGCCCCAGCGGGCTCGATCGTCGTGGTGGAGTCCGGCGACCTGGACTACGCGCTGGCGGGCGGCAACGTCTGCGCCGTGGCGCAGCGCAACGGGATCGCGGCGTTCGTGCTCGACGGCGTGATCCGCGACCTCGCCGAGGTGCGCGAACTGGGGTTCCCCGTGTTCGCGCGCGGCCTGATCCCGATCCCCGGCACGAAGGCGGCTGTCGCGCCGCTGGGTCAGCCCGTGAGCTGCGGCGGGGTCACCGTGCACGCGGGTGACATCGTCACCGCCGACGAGGAGGGCGTCGTGGTCACGCCGGCCGCCGACGCGGAGCGGATCCTCCTGGCCGCGCAGGCGCGCCTGGCCAAGGAGGAGGCGCAGACACTCGACGAGTGGGACGCCGACCACGAGGCCCGGATCGACGCGATCCTCAAGGAGCGCGGGTTCGCAGACTGAGGGTCCCGCGCCGCGACCGTCGTGAATGGACGGTCGCGGCGCGGGTTTCTTCGCCCGGGTCGGGTGTTTACGGGTACGACTTCAGCATCGCCAGCCCGGTGACGGCGTCCGACGGGCCACCGGTGTCGTTGACGACGTGGGCGATCGTGCCCTGGCCGCCGCCGAGCGAGAACGTGATCATGCTGTGGAACCGCACGCCCGGTCGGTGCGGCGCGGAGATGGCGCGGTCGGACACGATCGTGCGGTCACGGGAGAAGATGCAGTAGCTGCCCAGGCCCCACGCTTCGTGCGTGCGGACGTTGTCGCCCACCGCGTAGGCGGGGAAGCCGCGGTGGGTCCCGTCCATCCACGCGGCTTGGTTCGGCGGATCGTAGGGCATCTCGTTCTGGAAGAAGTAGGTGCGGCCGCCCTCGCCGTTCCACTGCACCTGGGCCTTCTGGTGGTGCTCGACGAACAGGCCGTAGGCGATCACACCCGAGCCGTTCACGACCAGGCCGACGTCGGAGGTGTTGGCGTCCCAGCCGACGCCCGCGCCGTGGTCGGCCCGCCACAGCCACATGTTGTCGATGAGCACGTCGTCGCTGTTGACGACCACGCACCGCTTGGCCTTGCCCACGCCGGCACCGCCGACGCGCACGAACACGTCGTGCATCGAGCTCGGGTTGCGCGCGTGGCCGCGGCGCGACCCGTCGGGCCCGAAGCGAATCAGCGGGTCGGACGCGACCGGTCCCGCGTCCACGAGCAGGCCGGCGACGCGTACGCCGTCCACGTCGGCGACGTCGAGCGCGGTGACTCCGTTGTCCGGGATCAGCGTGGCGTAGCCGAGACCGAGCACGACGGTGTCGGCGCGCGTGACGGTGAGCGGCTGGTCGACGTGGTAGATGCCCGGCGTGAGCAGCAGGTGCTTGCCCTGCGCGAGGGCGGCGTTGAGGTCGGCGGCGGACTCCGTCGGCTTGGCGATGTGGAACGCGTCGATGGGCAGCGAGGTGCCCTCGGGCTTGCGCGCCTCCCAGCTGGTGGCCTCCGCGTCGGTGCGGACGGCGGGCACGAACACCTGGTAGGCACCGGCGCCGTCCACGTACAGGAACGGTTTCTCGCAGATCATCGGCGTGCGCTCGACGGACGTGTACGGCGGCGTCGGGAACGAGGTCGCCGGCGCGCCTGGCGAGCCGACGAACACGAAGTTCCAGTTCGAGCCCACCCACGAGCCGACCACCGAGTTGCGCGTGAGCCACTGCTGCTGGGTGCCGGAATTGACCTGGCCGGTGAGCTGGCAGTCGGCGATGAACCCGCCGCTGGAGTAGCCGCCGTCGGACAGCTTGAGGTCGCCGAGCAGATAGATGCGGCGGTAGTAGGTGGCCTGCGAGACGGCCCAGGTGTCGACGCCGCTCTTCGGGACGGCGTTGAGGTTCTCGGCGCCGCGCCAGAAGTTCACGAGCGTGCCGTTGCCGTGCGCGTCGCCCTCCACGCCGAGCGAGCCCGTGATGCTGGCGCCGCTGGGCTGCAGGCCGAGGCCGGCGACCTGGGTGTAGTAGCCGAGCTTGACGTCGACGGAGTAGGCGCCGGGTTTGAACAGCAGCGCGTAGCGGCCCTCGCCGAACTGGCTGCCGCGCTGCTGGGCGTAGATGGCGTCGAGGGTGGCCTGGATGTTCGCGGTGCTCGAGTCGAAGACGTGGACGTTGGGGCCGAAGTCGGGCTGGCCGGCGGTGTGGGTGGCCGGGGGCGGGGCTTGGTTCGGGGTTTTCGTCACTTTCGCGGTTTCCGTCGCGGGTGCTGCCGCGGCGGGGCTCGCCAGGGTGAGCGCGGAGGTCGCCGCGAGGGCGGCGCCGGAGCCCAGCGCGAGGAAGCTTCTTCTCGCGAGGGTCTGGTCGGGGTGTTCGGACTGTGCTGGCAACGGGGAGACCGTCCTTTCGACACGACACGACACGTGGCGGCGTGTGCGGGCCGAGGAATCCGTGCGCCACCGACATTTCCGAGCCGGGCTCACCGGTGTCAAGGCGCCTGTCGGTGACCGGGACAGCCGAAAGTCCGGAACGCCCCTGCCGTGGCGGTACCGGGCAAAGCCGACAGGTTGCGGAAACGGCTAGGGTCGGGGGTGGGGACCGCGACGACAGGAGTGCCACATGACTACGAACCAGCCCGGCGACCAGGAGCCATTGGACGCCGAGATTGTCGAGAGCCCGGCGGCCCCTGGCGTGCCGGCGGCGGACCTGCCCGAGCCCGACTACAGCGAGGGCGGCGTACCGTCGTTCGACTTCGTCCGCGACCGCATCGAGAACCGCTACAACACGTCGGTGGGCGCGCAGGAGCTCGCGGGCATCGGCGGGCCGGAGACGATCGAGTCGCTCGACAAGAAAATCGCCGACCGCGACAAGGCCGCGAAGGACAAGCTCGCCGAGATCCGCCGGTCGATGGGCAAGCAGTAACGTCCCTTGTGGACGGTCAGCCCAGCAGGTCCAGCACGGCGTCGGCCGCGGCTTTCGCGCCGCCGGCGGCTGTGATCTCCTTGGCCAGCCAGGCCAGCCGGTCGTGCACGACGGGGTCGCCGGCGACGCGCAGCACCGTCTCACGCACGAGCTCCGGGGTTAGGGCCTCGGAGTCGAGCACCTCGCCGAGGCCGAGTTCCCGGACGCGGCGGGCGTTGAGGGCCTGTTCGGGCACCTGGGGCAGCGTCACCAGCGGCACGGCCCGCGAGAGCGCCTCCATGATCGAGTTCATGCCGGCGTGGGAGACGAACGCCCTCGCGTGGCCCAGCACCGCCTGCTGCGGCACCGACGGCAGCGCCTCGACGTTCGGCGGCAGCTCGCCCAGCAGCGCCGGATCCGTGCGGCCGAGCGACATCACCACGTGCCACTCCGTGTCGGCGAACGCCTGCGCGCACGCGCGGAACACGTCCGGCCGGTCGGTGAACGCCGTACCCAGCGACACGAGCAGCACCGGCTTTCCAGCCGGCGGCTCCACCTCGTCCGCGCGCACCGTCGGGCCCACGAACCGGTAGGTCTCGTCGAAGGTCTCCGCCGCGATCTGGAACGCGGCCGGCACGAACACCAGCGTCAACGGCACCGGCGGGGCCGCCATCGGCACCAGCGGCGCGGACAGACCCTGCTGCTGCGAGAACTCGTGCAGGCGCGTCGCGAACCGGACCAACGCCTCGTTGTCCGGCCGGAAGTCGGGCGGCAGCAGCTCCGCCAGCGGCAGGTGCTCGTTCACGGCCATGCTCGCCACCAACGCGACCGCCGGCACGCCCAGCCGGTGCGAAACTGCGGCCGCGACAGGCGCCACGGTCGCGTCGAAGCACACGACGTCGGCGTCTCGGACTTTCTCCACGAGCGCATCGATCCCGGGCGCCGCCGCCTCCAGTAGCCCGTCCAGCAGGTTCACGAAGCTCGTGGTGCTGAACGTCTCCCGCGACAACGCGGTGGGATCCAGCGTCCACGGCAACCGCACCGCCTCCGCCCCGGCCCCCTCAATGGCCCCCACGTGCGCCGGCCCACTCGCGAACGTCACCCGATGCCCGCGCTCCACCAGCTCCGCCACGAGCGGCAACGCCGGGTTGACATGCCCCGCCGCCGGCGCGGCGACGAAGAACAGGTGCTTGCCCACAGGTGGTTTCCCCTCGCAGTCCGGACAAGATCACCGTAGCCGCGCCTGGGGGCGTTTAGACGGGACGCTTCCCGTTCGCCCACTGCGGACCACCCGCATCGACACCCTCCCGCCGGCCCGGCGCGACCGGACCACTCGCGGCGCCTGGCCCGCGCGGACCGCCCACTCACACACCGCCGGACCCGCGACGGGACCGCTCGCGCCACAGCAGCAGTGCGAGCGGACCACTCGCGCCCCAACCCGCACCCGCCGAGACCCGGACGGAAGAACCCGCCGAAAACCACCCCACCCACCAGGCCCCGGCGTGATTTGATCGACCCCATGCCTACCTCCGTGCGCGTCCCCGGTCTGGTTCTCACCGAGCACGAGTTCGACGTCCCGTTGGATCACGGCAGGCCCGAGGGCGAGCGGATCACCGTGTTCGCGCGGGAGGTCGCGGAGCCGGGTGGCGGGGAGGAGCGGCCGTTCCTCGTCTTCCTGCAGGGTGGGCCCGGGCACGAGGCGCCGCGGCCCGCGGGTCGGGCCGCGGGGTGGCTGGGGCGGGCCCTGCGGGACTACCGGGTGCTGCTGCTGGACCAGCGGGGCACCGGCAACTCCACCCCCGTGGGCACGTTGCCCGGGCGCACGCCCGCCGAGCAAGCGGAGTACCTGGCGCACTTCCGCGCCGACTCGATCGTGCGGGACGCGGAGCTGATCCGGCAGCGGCTGGGCGTGGAGCGGTGGAGCGTGCTGGGCCAGTCGTTCGGCGGGTTCACCTCGCTCGCCTACCTCTCGCAAGCGCCGGAGGGCCTGCGGGAAGCGTTCTTCACCGGGGGCCTGCCACCCGTCGAGCGGCACCCCGACGAGGTGTACAAGGCGACGTACGCGACGCTGCTGGAGCGCAACCGCCGCTACTACCGGCGCTACCCCGGAGACCGCGAGCGCGTGCGGAAGCTGCACACGCGCCTCGACGCAGGTGAGCTCGCGCTGCCCGACGGCACGCCGATCACGTCCCGGCTGTTCCGCCAGCTCGGCCACGTCCTCGGGTCGAGCGAGGGCGCCGAGACGCTGCACTACCTGCTGGAGCGCGACCCCGACTCCCCGGCCTTCGCGCACGACGTCGCGGCGACGCTGCCGTTCTCGGCGCGCAACCCGCTCTACGCGGTGATCCACGAGGCCTGCTACGCCGACGGCCACACCACCCGCTGGTCGGCCCAGCGCACGCGCCCGGCGGAGTACGACGACGACGCCACGCTCTTCACCGGCGAGCACGTCTTCCCCTCGGTGTTCACCGACCTGCCCGGCCTCGCCCCGCTGCGCGAAGCCGCCGAGCTGCTCGCGGAGCGCGAGTGGCCGCGCCTCTACGACGCCGACGTGCTGCGAAGCTGCGAAGTGCCGTGCGCCGCCGCGATCTACGCCGAGGACGCGTATGTGGACCGCCGGTTCTCCGAAGAGACCGCAGGGCTGATCCCGACGATGCGCCCGTGGGTCACGAACGAGTACGAGCACAACGGCCTGCGCGCGGCGGGCGAGCACGTGCTCGGCCGGCTGATCGACCTCGTCCGCGGCCGCGCCTGAAGATCGAAAAGAAGTGCCGGATAGCCCACTGGAATGGTGGGCGTGTTACGATCGGTTTCGTTATCACGCCCACCAGCTTCGTTATCAGGTCGTTTCCTGAGGGCCACACCGGATCAATTCAATCGGCCCGGAAACGCGGAACGTTACAGAATTCGAGCGTGGTTTTCCCCACCCGGGAATCATTTCCCTTCGACGCTTTTCTGCGGCAGAATCCCGCCATTGCCCAACGTCGGGCACTGTCGCAGCAGGGAGTCATCGTGAAGAAACCGCTGGGCCGTCTCGCAGGTGCCGTGCTCGCCGGCGCCGCCCTCACGCTCGCGTCCGCGCCGGCCGCCTTCGCACAGGACGACCCCACCGCGCCGGTCGAGACCACGGTGACGTCCGAGTCGACGGACTCGCCGGCACCGACCACATCGGACTCCAGCACCGCCGAGACCCCGACCAGCGACTCGAGCACCCCGACGTCCGCCACTCCGCCGAGCACGACCGACGACATCGAGACGCCTGCCGACCCCGAGGTGCAGACCACCGAAGGCCGCCACGCCCCGGCCGCCGCGAAGCCCCGCGCCGCTGAAGACGCCAAAGACTCCGAAGACGGCCAGAACGCCGACGAGACCACCGAAACCACCGCCCCCACCGACCCGTACACCGACAACGCCGGCCACGGCTTCGTCGGCCTCGGCGGTGAAGGTGTGCTGGTCATCGCCTGCGCGTCCGGCGCGCCCGGGAACGTCGCCACCGTCGGCCTCACCGTGACCGCAGGACCGGACCAGGACGGCGCCGACGGCCGCTACTGGAACTACGACGTGCGCGTGATCGACGGGTTCACCGGCACCACCGCGCCGTTCAGCTGGACCTGCGACGGTCAGGAGGGGCACGGCGACGTGACCTTCGAGCAGGTCGCACCGCCCACTTCGGACACCAGCGAAACCCCGGCCACCAGCGACACCCCGACCGGCAGCACCACCTCCCCGACCACTTCGGCGTCCACTTCGGACACTCCGAAGGCCACCCCCGGCCCCGTAGTCACCCGCCCGGCGGTCCAGGTCCGCTACGCGCCCCAGGGCGGCGTCGAGACCGGCTTCGGCGGCACCGCGCGGTTCTGGTTCTGAGCCGATGAAGCGCATCGAACTCGTGGCGACAGCAGCCACCGTGCTGGCCGTCACCGCGGTGCTGGCCGGCTGCAGTTCTTCTCCCACCCCGGCGCCGGCCGCCGCGGCGAAGCCGGTCCCGAGCAGCGTCGCCGTCACCCAACCGTTCAAAGGCCTGCGCCCGACCTCCGTCAGCATCCCGAAGATCGGGGCGCAGTCCAGCCTGGTCTCCGTCGCGGTGAACCTCGAGGGCAAGATCTCCGTGCCCTCGGTGAAAACGCCGATGCAGGCCGCGTGGTACCGCCTCTCCCCCGTCCCCGGCGAGGTCGGTCCGGCCATCGTCCTCGGCCACGTGGACGGCGACAAGAAGCCCGGCATCTTCTACAAGCTCAAGGATCTCGTCCCCGGCGACGAGGTGGACATCGACCGCAGCGACGGCAAGAAGCTGAAGTTCACCGTCGACCACCTCACCCAGGTCCCCAAGGACCAGTTTCCCCAGGACGCGGTCTACGGCAACAGCACCAAACCCGAACTGCGCCTGATCACCTGCGGCGGTGTGTTCGACCACGCCGAGCACAGCTACGAGGACAACATCGTGGTGTACGCCAACCTCGCCACGTAACTCAGACGAGCGCGTGGACCACCGCGTACCCGAGCGTGGCCGCCCCCAGTCCGGCGGCCACGCTCAGCACCGAATTGGCGACCGCCGTGCCGTACGCCCGCCGCTCGAGCAGGCGCACGGTCTCGTAGCCGAAAGTGCTGTACGTCGTCAGCGCCCCGCAGAACCCCGTGCCCACCAGAATCGAGACGGTGCCGGGCAACGCCGACCCGGCGCCGGCGAGCGAGCCCAGCAACAAGGATCCCACCAGGTTGACCGTGAACGTGCCCCACGGAAACCCGCCGTGGTGGCGTGCCTGCATGAAGCGATCGGTGACGTACCGCAGCGGCGCCCCGACCACCGCGCCCAGGAACACGAGCAGTACCGTCACGACTCGACCGTCCTTTCCGGACGGATGAACAGTCTTCGCGCGAGCGCCATGCCGGCGACGACCGCGAGCAGCGCCGCCACGAGCGTGCCCGCGAGGTAGCCGAACGCGAGCCCGACCGTGCCCGGCCGCAGCAGCCCGTGGATCTCGACGACGTAGGTCGAGAACGTGGTGTAGCCGCCCAGGATCCCGACCCCGGCGAACGGCCGCACCAGCCGGTGCGCGGTCCACGCCTCGGTGACCGCGACCATGAGCACGCCGATGAGGAAGCAGCCCGAGACGTTGATCAGGAACGTCGCCAGCGGGAAGTGCCCGGGTGCGGTGGGCAGCAGTTCCGCGAGGCCGTACCGCGCGAGCGCGCCGAGGCCGCCGCCGAGGGCGACCGCGGCGAGGACCGGCGCGTTCTCCCGCACGGCCGTGCGGCGCCACAGCGGCGTCCGTTGGGAAGACCCAGGTGATTCGGGCACAGCGTCTCCTACTCCACGTGGGCATGCTAACGCCCTCGGTTCGAGTAGGGACTGTTGGCAGCGAGTGCTGCGGTTGTCCGGAAGGCCCGGAGCGGCGAGCCCCACCGCCGCGCGAGCAGCTTAGCGGACCAGATCCGCCGGCGTGCGCAGCGCCGTCAACGCGGGCGCGAACATGGTGGACTTGATCGCCCCGAGCGTGCCGCGGTCCTTGCCCGCCAGCGGAGCGACGACCTCGGTCGCAGTGCTGACCAGCGCGGCCTCGTCGGCCGTCGCGTCGACCAGGCCCAGCTCCCGGGCCTGCGGGCCGCCGAAACGGCGCCCGGTGGTCATCGACGCGACCGCCGTGGCCGGCGTGACCTTGGCCTGGATGAGCGCGGCCATGCCGGGTGTGAACGGGATGTTGATGTCGGCCTCGGGGAAGCAGAAGAACCCGCGGTCGGTGCGCATCACGCGGAAGTCGTGGGCCATCGCCAGCATCGCGCCGGCCCCGAACGCGTGCCCGTTCACCGCCGCGACGGTCGGCACCGGCAGCGCGAGCACGCGGGCGAGCAGCTCGTGGACGTCGGTGACGTACTTGCCGGCTTCGTCACCGTGGGTGGTCAGCCACTCGAGGTCGAGGCCGTTGGAGTAGAACTTGCCGCTGCCCGTGGTCACGAGCGCGGCGGGCGCGGAGCCGGTCGTGACGGTGTCGAGGTGGGTGTTCACCTCCTCCAGCCACGCGGGTGAAAACCGGTTCTCGTCGGCGCCGAAGTCGAGGACGCGGACGCGGACGGCATCGTGGCTAGTCAGTGCGGGCATCGCGAGAGTCCTTTTCAGCCGGTGGTTGCGGTACGGGACGAACGCCGCTTCGGCGGCGGGAGAGCGAGCACCGCGCGGACGGCGGCGGCGAGCCGACGGCGGCTGTCCTCGCCGACGCGGCCTTCGGCCAGCTCACGGCGGTAGATCGCGCTCGGCAGGTCGACGACACACGTGGTGATCACCTCGACGGCCACGCCGTCGCCGCGCTGCCACAGCTCGCGCGCGAGGCGCACGAGCAGGCGCACCAGGCGTTTGTCCAGCGCGTGCAGCGCGTCGGCGACCTCGTCGGGCAGCTGCGGGCCGAGCACGCGGTCGGGTGAGACGGTGATCATCAGGCGCGCGGCGTCGGGGCGCCGCGCAGCCACGACGGCCGGCGCGTCGGCCGCGGCGACCACGGCCGAGACCGGGCCGGCCTCGGCCAGCGCGGCGTCGACCAGGCCCTCCTGCACGTCGACGAAGTGGGTCGCGGCCCGCAGCCAAGCGCGCCCGACGAGCGCGGGCAGCGAGCCGAAGCTGTGGTAGATCACGCTGTTGGGCACGCCGGCGGCGAGCGCGAGCCCGCGCGCGGTGACCTCTTCCGGACCGCGCTCGGCGACGAGCCGCTCGGCGACGTCGAGCAGCCGTTCGGGGTCGTGGATCCGCGGCCTGGGCACGAACCCGAGAGTAAAGGAACACGCGCTCCACAACAACGGTGTTGTGGAGCACACGTTCCTCTACTCGGCGACGAACACGCAGTCGTGCCCGTCGCGGATGGTCACGTCGGGGTCGTCGAGCCACTGCCCGCCCGTCGCGAGGTAGCGGAAGCGCAGCTTCACACCAGGCCGCACCTCGACGGCGGCCGAGCGCGTGCCGTTGGACCGCTTGCGCATCTCGTGGCACCCGGGCTGCCAGTCGTTGAAGTCGCCGACCACGCTGACGGGCCCCGGCGGGGTGTCGAGCGGGAGGACGAACGTCACCTTCCGCACCCCGCCGCCACCTCGGCTGGTCTTGATCACGAGCGCTTCCCTTCGCTTTCCGGCTGGTTGCACCGAAAAGCGTTCCACGCGTTCGGGCTCGCGGGCGTGAGAACCGCCTGCCCGTCCGGGTGAACTCACGCCGTGCGGCCGGGGACGACCTTCACCGTCTTGTTCGGGAATCGGCGTTCCACATGGGACTTCGCGGCCGATGCCGGGGTCACGTAGATCGTTTCTTCCTTGTCCTGCAACGGTCGCAGCACCGTGCGCATGAACTCGCGACGGTCTTCGAGGTACGGCCCGAGCACGTCCTCGCCCGCCGGGCACACCGCCATGCAGTAGGCCGCCTTGTAGTTGGCCTTGAAGGAAAGGCTTTGCCACATCGACGCGTTCTCGGAATCGGTGACGCGCTCGCGGAACTCCGCGCCGTCGGCACTGTCGGCCACGGTTTCCACCCAGTCGGTGAACCCGCCCATGAACTCGCGGTAGTTGTGCGTGGAGCAGGCGGCCCAGTCGAACTCGCCCGTCTTGGCGATGGCGCCGACGGGGCACGCGGCCACGCACAGCTTGCACTCCACGCAGGGGTTGTAGTCCAGCGCCTCACCGTAGCCGGTCACCTCGGCGTCGACGAGCAGCGTGGCCAGCAGCACGAAGTTGCCGAACTTCGGGTGGATCACGTTGCGGTGCAGGCCCATCACGCCGAGACCGGCCGCGACCGCGACGGTCTTGTGCGCCACCACCCAGATCCGGCCGGGGAAGCGGTCCATCTCCATCGGGAAGGTCGCCGACGGGTTGAGCGCGCGGTAGCCGGCGTCCTGCAGCTCGCGGGTGATCGTGCGAGCCGCCTCGTTGATGATCTCACCACTGCGGTGGAACTCCTGGTTCGCGACGCTGCGTGCCGGCGTGCGCACGTTGTCGCGGTTCATCCGCACGACGAGCGAGACGAGGCTGCGCGTGCCGGGCAGCGCGGCGAGCGCGTGCGGCCGCTCCCCCGCCAGGTCGGGGTGTTCCAGCGGCACAGCCGCGACGTCGTCGGCGCCCGCGGCCAGCGCCAGCTCGCGCAGCCACGCGGCGTCGATCGGACCGGGCTTCGGCCGGGTGCCGCGCTCCAGCACGGCCCGCACCGACGGGTGGGCGGCGAGTTTGCGCGGCAGCTCGGTCACGAGGAGTCCTCCTTCGGTAGGAATTTCCAACCAACGGTCCCACGTGCTGAGTCTGATAACAAGACCGAGCCTGCCGCGGCGGGAACGCACCCGCGCCGCGGCGCCGGGCTCAGCCGGTGACCGAGATGTCGTCGAGCTGCTCGGCGGCCGGGCGGACCGGGTAGAGATCACCTCCCGGCGGGGCGGGAATGTGCGGGAGCGCGGCCCTCGCCTGGGCGTCACCCGCGTCGGCGGCGGCGTGGACGCTGTCGAGCGCCGCGTACTGCAGGAAGTTCAGGTCGGGCAGCGGCCACTGCGACGCCCCGCCGGTCGCGGCGGGCAGCAGGTGGTCGACGGCCTTGAACAGGCTGCCGCCCTCCGGCGTCCGGTAGGCCCACAGGTCCACGCCGACGTGGCGGCCGATCTGCGCGAGGCGAGTCAGCGCGACGAGGTTGAACGTGTGGTAGTGGAAGCTGCGCGTGCGCGTCGACTCCTCGGGCTGGCTGCCGTCGGCCGCGATCTGGTGGTCGAGGCGGGTTTTCTCGGCGTCGACGACGATCTGCTTCGTGAGCGCCTTGTCGCCGGTGTAGAGCGCGATGCCGGCGGAGAGCATGTCGTAGAACGATCCGTGGTTGTTGGTCTCGGCGGCTTCGTCCGTGCCGTTCTTGCTCGTGCGCAGCCAGGTCAGGAAGTCGCCCGACCAGCCTTTCATCGCCGTGGCGTCGGTCTTCGACCAGCCGGGCGCGCCCGAGTCGAGGATTCGCGCCGCGTCGAGGACCTGGGTGAAGGTGTAGGCGAACTCGATGATGCCGATGCCGCGGCCGTCGTTCTTGCACGGGATGCCCTGGGCGAAGTTCAGGTTCGGGTTCATCTTCGTGGCCGCGTCGAGGAACCAGGTGCGCAGGTCGAGGGCCGCGCGCTGCGCGTACTCGGGCTTGCGCGTGTAGAACCAGGCGAGCGAGAGCTGGTAGATCGAGCTGAACGCGGTGAGCCGCTCGGCCTTGTCGGGGACGGCGGTGGTCTCGGGGTTGAGCACGCCGTCGCGCTGGACGTAGGGGCAGCCCTGCGGGTTGTCGGCCGTCGCGGGCTGGCTGGGCCACCAGTACGGCGCGAGGCTCAGGTAGTCGTGCTTGTCGCCGCTCGGCGGCACGCGCTCCTTGTCGACGACCGTCCACGGGCCCTTGGTGAGCGCCGTGTCGGCCTGCTTGAGGAGGTCGGTCAGGGACGTGCGCAGGGTTCTGTCGCCGAGCAGCAACCCGACGCGATTCTTCGTCAGCCGCGCCCCGTCGAGCACGACGGTGTCGGGCCGGCACGCGAGCGAGACGATCGGCAGGTCGCACACCGACTTCGGTGGCTGCTGCGCCGGGGCGGCTCCGGCCGCGCCCGCGGTGGTGGTGAGCAGGCCGGCGACGGTGGCGAAGACGAGGGAGATCCGACCCAGCCGGAAACGGGACCGTGAAGGAGGCAGCACTGCAACTCCGTTCAAGTATCTGAATACCTGGCAGATATGTGAATTCAACTTAGGGAGTCGAACACGGGGAGCCCAGTCGGCAGCACGGCCTGGCGTTACGAAACCACAGAACCAGGCGCATCAATTGGCCAATGGCGGCGTTACATCTAGGCTTCCGCCATGTCGACGCTCTGCCTCACCTGCGGTGCACCGTTGCCGGCAGCGGCCGGGCGTCAGGGCGGACGACGGCCGCGGTTCTGCTCCGGCGCTTGCCGCCAGCGCGCATACCGGCGGCGGGTACGGGCGCGTCGGCCGGGTGCCGGGTGCACCGGCCGGAAAGCTGAGACGGCGACGCTGCGCCGGCTGCTCACGGGCCACCGGCTCGTGACGATCACGGGCCCGGCCGGCGTCGGCAAGACGCGGCTCGCGGCAGAGCTGACCGGCGCGGTGCGCGTCGATCCGTCCACTGTGGAGCTTCCGGCCGAGCTCGGGGACCTGCTCGTGCTGGACGGCTGCGAAGACGGGCTCGACGCGTGCGCGGCACTCGTCACGCGGCTGCTGCGTGAGCGCCCGGGCCTGCGGGTGGTGGCCACGAGCCGCGTCGCGCTCGGGGTCGAGGGTGAGCAGGTGCTGCCGCTGCGCGGCCTCTCCCCCGCCGACGCGGCCCAGCTGCTCGTGGAGCGGATCCACCTGCTGGACCCGTTCCTCACCGTTGCGCCGGCCGACGTCACGGAATTGTGCCGCGTGCTCGAAGGGGTGCCGGCGGCGCTGGAGCTGGCCGCGCCGCGCGTGCGGCTTCTGGGCGCGGCCGGGGCGGCCGAAGGCCTGACGACCGCCCTCGACCTGGCCCCGGGCAAGGTGCGCGCGGACCTCGAGAGCGACCACCGGCGGCTTTCGCCCGCCGAACGCGAGGCGTGGCACCGGCTTTCGGTGCTGCCCGGTCCGTTCGACCCGGAGCTGGCGGCCGTTCTGGGCGCCGGACCCGAGGTGCTGGAGCGGCTGGTCGCGGTGTCGCTGCTGGTGCCCGAGCCCGCCGCCGACGGCACGACCGGGCTGCGGCTGTGGGCGGCCGCGCGCGCGTTCGGCCGCGAGGCACTCGACGCCGAGGGTGGCACCGACGCCGCGTTCGAACTGCTGACGGCCCACCTCGTGGCTCAGGTCGAGCCGCACCTGCCGGCTTTCCTCCTGCCCGACGGTCTCTGCCGGCGGCTCGTCGCGCGCGCCGAGCCCGTGCTCGCGGTGATCCGCCGGCTCACCGGCCGCGGCGACGCCCGGCTCGCGGTGCTGGCGTGCGGGCTCGCGCGGTCGTGGCTCGCGCTGGGCCGCAACCTCGCCGACAGCGAACGGTTGCTGCGCGAAGCTCTGCCGCACGTCGCCGATCGGCCGGACCTCACCGCGTCGCTGCTGGCCGGGCTGTGCAGGGCCGCGCACCGCGCCGGCCGGTACGCCGAGCAGCTGCGCTTCGGGGAAGCGGCATTGGCGCTGGAGTCCACACTGGACCGCCCTGCTCGGGTCGCCTCGGTCCTCGACCTGCTCGCCGCCGGGCTGCGCGCGTCGGGAGCGGACGCCGCCGCGCGCTGCCACGAGGCGTTGGCCATCGCGCGTGGCCTCGCCGATCCGGCCGTGATCTCGTTGCTGCTCAACGACCTCGCGTGGGGATCCCTGGAATCGGGCGACCTCGACGGCGCCCGCGAAGTGCTGGCCGAAGGCCTGCCCCTCGCCCGCACCCACGCGACACCCGGCCGGCTCGCGAGCGTGCTGCACACCGCCGGTGCCGTCGCCCTCGCCGCGGGCGACCACGCCACGGCCGAGGCGCGGTTCGTGGAGGCCCTGCTCGTCACGAACCCCACCGACGGCCTCAAAGTGCCCTACTTCACCGAAGGCGTCGCCGTCGTCCTGACCACCCGAGGCGAACACGAGCGCGCCCTGAGCCTCTTCGCCTGCGCCGACGCCGTCCGCCGGAGCCTGGGCGCCGGGGCGGAACCCGCGTGGCGCCGGCGGGTCCGCGACGCCCTGGACACGGCGACCGCTGGTCTGGACCCGCGCCGTGCTCGGGCGGCCACCCGCGCGGGCGCCCGCATCTCCCTCGCCGCCGCCGTCGCCCACGCCCTCGACGCGAGCGCGCACTTCCACGCCACGGGCCACGGCGGGCTGACCCCCCAGGAGCACACCGTCGCCGCCCTGGTGACCGACGGCCTGACCAACCAGCAGATCGCGCGCCGCCTCGGCATCGCGCCCCGCACGGTCGCCACCCACTTGGAACGCATCCGCGCCAAACTGGGCGTGCGCCCCCGCTCGGCGCTGGCCGCGTGGTTCACCCGCACGACAGCCGAAACCGACTACTAGAGCGTGTGTCGGGTGGAGAGCGTGCCCACGATGGGGTGATCAAGTCGGACCGCTCGGGCTGTCACACGCGCCGGGGCTGCCTCGTCTCCCTGACGACAACCGGGCTACCAGATGAGGACCTCCATGCAAGCCATCACCGTCCGCGAACGTGACGCCGGTGTAGCCGGACTGTCCGTTGAGGACATACCTTGTCCACGCACGGCGGAGAACGACGTTCTCGTCCGGGTGCACGCCGCCGGCTTCACCACCGGCGAGCTGGATTGGCCGGGCACGTGCAACGACCGTGCCGGCCGGGATCGGACGCCGAGCGTGCCGGGGCACGACGTGTCGGGTGTCGTGGTCGAACTGGGCTACGGCACCACCGGCCTGACCGTGGGCCAGCTGACCCCACCAGAGCGGGTGGCCTTCGTCCTGCACGACGTCTTCGGCTTCGAGTTCGGCCGGATCGCCGAAGTGCTCGACGTCTCCGTACCCGGCTCCCGCCAGCTCGCCTCCCGGGCGCGACGGCGAGTGGCCCAGGCGAAGCAGTCCACTCCGGACGCACCGAAGGAGGAACGCGAACGGCTGCTGGCGACCTTTCGCGCCGCCTACGAATCCGGTGACCTGACCGACCTGGTCCGGCTCCTGCACCCGGACGCCGTCTACATCACCGACGGCGGCGGCAAGGTCACGGCGGCACGCAAGATCCTCCGCGGTGCCGAGCGCATGGCCGACGTGATGGTGCGAGTGGGCCGGATGTGGCGACCGGACCACATCGGGTTCATCGAGGTGGGCGGCGAGCTCGCCCTGATGTGCCATTGGCAGGGCCGCGTCTACTCTGTCGACACCGTGCAGATCACCGACGGCCTGATCACCGCGTACCGCAGGGTGATCAACCCGGACAAGCTTTCTCACGTCTGAGCTCGGCGTCGTACCCGCGGGCGTGGATCTCAGTGCGAATCGCGCGGCACACCAGGGCCGCGGGAGCCGTGCAGGAAGTCGAAGTCCGCACCTTGGTGCGCCTGGGTCACGTGGTGCGTGTACAGCCACGTGTACCCGCTGACATAAGGCGATTCCGGCGCCGACCACTCCGCACGCCGGGCCGCCAGCTCCTCGTCCGACACGTGCAGGGTCAGTGAACGCGCAGGAGTGTCCAGCGTGATCCGGTCGCCCGTGCGCACCAGCGCGAGCGGGCCACCCGCGGCGGACTCGGGGCTGACGTGCAGCACGACCGTGCCGTAGCCGGTGCCGGACATGCGGCCGTCGCAGATGCGCACGAGGTCGGTGACGCCGTCCTTGAGCAGTTTGGCGGGCAGGGGCACGTTGGCGACCTCCGGCATGCCTGGGTAGCCCTTCGGGCCGGCGCCGCGAATGACCAGGACGGTGTCGGCCGTGACGTCGAGATCCGGGTCGTCGGCGACGCGGTGGTAGTCCTCGGCGGTGTCGAACACCAGAGCCGGGCCGGTGTGAGTGAGCAGCTCCGGCGAGGCGGCCGACTGCTTGATCACCGCGCCGTCGGGCGCGAGGTTCCCGGTGAGCACGGCCGTGCCCGAACCCGTGGGCTGGAACGGCTCGGCCACCGGGGTGATCACCTCGTCGTTCCAGCACTCGGCGTCGGACACGTTGTCGGTCAAGGACTTCCCGGTCACCGTGACCGTGCCGGGGTGCAGCAGACCGGCTTCGGCCAAGCGCCGCACGACGACGGGCAGGCCGCCGGCGTAGCAGAAGTCCTCCATCAGGAACTTGCCCGACGGCATGAGGTTCACGAGCGTCGGCACGTCGCGGCCCAGCGCGTCGAAGTCCGCCATCTCCAGCGGCACGCCGACGCGGCCGGCGAGCGCCAGCAGGTGGATGATCGCGTTGGTGGAGCCGCCGATGGCCGCGTTCACCCGGATCGCGTTCTCGAACGCCTCACGGGTCAGGATCGACGACGGGCGCAGTTCCTCGTCCACCATCGCCACGATCCGCTGCCCCGCCGCCTGCGCCGTCTCGAAGCGGCGCGCGTCGACGGCCGGCCACGTCGCCGAGCCGGGGAGCTGCATGCCGAGCGCCTCGGCGAGACACGCCATGGTGGACGCGGTGCCCATGGTCATGCAGTGGCCGTTGGACCGTGCCATGCAGCCCTCGGCGAAGAAGCACTCCTCCTGGCTCATCCGCCCGGCCTTGAGCTCCTCCTCGAACTTCCACACGTGCGTGCCGGACCCCACGTCCTCACCGCGGAACTTGCCGTTGAGCATCGGCCCGCCGGTCACCATCACCGCGGGAAGGTCCACGCTCGCCGCGCCCATCAGCATCGCCGGGGTGGTCTTGTCGCAACCGGACAGCAGCACCACACCGTCGAGCGGGTTGGCGCGGATGAGCTCCTCGACCTCCATCGCCATCAGGTTGCGGTAGAGCATGGCGGTGGGACGCATGAGCGTCTCGCCGGTGGCCATCGTCGGGAACACCAACGGGAACCCACCGGCCTGCCACACACCGCGCTTCACCGCCTCGGCCACGCGCGTCAGGTGCACGTTGCACGGCGCCAGCTCCGACGCACTCGTCGCGATCCCGATCACGGGCCGGCCGTCGAACACGTCCGAGCCGAAGCCCTGCGACCGCATCCACGACCGGTGGATCATCCCGGCGCGGCCCGACGCGCCGAACCAAGCCGCGCTGCGCCGCTCGCCCTGCCGTTGCTCCACGCGAACCTCCCGTGCCCGGTGCCCGAACCCCCACTCCACCGCAGACCACGCGGTGGGGCAAGTGATCAGCCCTTGACCGACCCGGTCAGCCCACCGACGATCCGTCGCTGCGCCACTACGAAGAACCCCAGCGCCGGAACCATCGACAGCGCGGTGAACGCCAGCACCCGCGCCGTGTCCTGCGAATACTGCGACTGGAACGTCGCCACGCCCAGTGGCAGCGTGAAGTGCGCGCTGTCGTTGAACACCAGCAGCGGCAGCAGGTACGCGTTCCAGCTCGTGACGAACGCGAGCACCGCCACCGTGGTGAGCGCGGGCGCCGAGAGCGGCAGCATGATCCGCCAGAAGAACCCGAGCCGGCTCGCGCCGTCGAGCACGGCCGCGTCCTCGAGCTCCCCGGGCACGGCGTGCATGAACGGCCGCAGGATCACGATCGTCACGGGCAGCGAGAACGCCGCCTCCGGGATCGCGACGCCCAGCGGGTTCTCCAGCAGCCCGAGCTGGCGCAACCACAGGTACAGCGGCAGCGTGGCCACGCCCAGCGGGAACAGCAGGCCGAGCGTGAACAGGACATACACGGCTTCGCGGCCTTTGAAGGCGTAGCGGGACAAGGCGAATGCCGCCATCGAACCCAGGCCCACGGCCAGCACCGTCGCGATCACCGCGATCAGCGCGCTGTTGCCGAGGAACCGCCAGAAGTCCGGGGAGGTGACCACACTGCGGTAGTTGTTCCACACCCACGGCCCCGGCAGCCCGGCCGGATCGGTGTTGAGCTGCCCGTTGGTGCGGAAGCCGCCGAGCACCACGAACAGCAGCGGCACCACCGTGACCACCACGACGACGACCGCGGCCGCGTAGCCCGCGACCAGGCCCCAGCGCCGGCCCGCCACGTCAGCCCACCACCCTGGTCAGCGCACCCGCGGTGTCACGGCGAAGCGCGAACCGCTGGTACAGCAACGCGAACACGAAGCAGACCGCGAACAGCACCACGGCGACCGCGCTGCCGAAGCCGAACTCGTAGCGCTTGAACCCGTGGTCCACGAGGTAGCTGGCCATCGTGGTCGACGCGTTGGCCGGACCGCCCAGCGTCATGATCCACACGAGGTCGAACAGCTGCAGCGAACCGATCACGCTCAGGAACACCCAGATCCGGATCGTCGGGCCGAGCAGCGGCAGCACCACGTGCCGCGTGGTCTGCCACGCGGTGGCACCGTCGAGCGCGGCGGCTTCCCGCAGCTCCGGCGGCACGCCCTGCAGGCCCGCGAGCAACAGGATGATGCCGAAGCCGAGGTACTTCCAGGTCATGACCACGAACAGCGTGTACAGCACGATGCCCGGGTCCGCGAGCCACTGGTGCACGAGCCCGCCCAGGCCCACGCCGCGCAGCAGCTCGTCCACGAACCCGTTCGGCTGCAGCATGAGCAGCCAGATCACGGCGGTGATCGCCTCCGACAGCACGTACGGAGCGAACACGACCATCCGCAGGAACGTGCGGCCCTTGAGCTTGCGGTCCAGCAGCAGCGCGATGCCGATGCTCAGCGGCAGCTGGACCACGATCGAGAGCACGGCGATGACAACGTTGTGCGCGATCGCGCCACGGAACACCGCGCCGCCGAACGCGTCGGCGTAGTTCTGGAACCCGACGAAGTCCGTGAGCGGGCCGAACCCGTTCCACGAGTACAAGCTGTAGTACACCGCGATGCCGATCGGCACGAGCACGAACCCGGCGAACAGCACCAGCGCGGGTCCGAGCAGCAGCGCCAGCTCGAGCCGGGTGCGGCCCCGGCGCCGCGACGGGCGCCGGGGTGCACTGTGGACGGTCCGCGCGAGCGGCCGCGGCGGAGCGGGAGCCGCCATCACTTGTTCCCGGTGGCGGCCTGGTTCACGGCCTGCACCACCGCTTCCGGGTTGCCCTGCCCCGCGAACAGGTTCGCGACGGCGTCGTTGAGCGCCTGCCCGACGGCGGTCGGGAACGCGCGGTCGAAGTACATCTGCACGTACGACGCCTTGCGCGTTTGCTCGGCCACGGCCTTGAGTGACTCGCTCTTCAACGACGCCACGGCGTCGGCGTTCACTGGCAGGCCCGAGCCGGCCTCGGCGATCTTCTGCTGCACCGGCGTGCTCGTGAGGTACTGCAGGAACCCGGCGCACGCGGCCGCGGCGCGCGTCGTGCACGAGAACCCGTCGCCGCCACCGAGCAGCACGGCGGGGTCACCCGTGCCGCCGGGCACCGACGGGAAGGGGAACCAGCCGAGCTTCGAGTCGAGGTCCTTGTCGTCGGTGAGCGAGGACATCGTGCTCGGGTCCCAGTCGCCCTGCAGCTCCATCGCGGCCTTGCCGTTGGCGACGAGCCCGGCCGAGCTGCCGGCGCCCTGCTGCGCCGGCGTGCCGTTGAACCCGGTCTGGAAGGGCTGCGTCGCGAGGAAGCCCTGCAGGTCCTGGCCGGCCTTGACCCAGCACGGGTTCTGCAGTTTCACGGCCGTGATCTCGTCCTTGAGCACCTGCGCGGAGCACGCGCGCACGGCGAAGTAGTCGTAGTAGAACGCGTCGGGCCAGCGGTCCTTGCCACCGAGCGCGATGGGCGCGATGCCCGCGGCCTTCAGCTTGCCGATGGCGGCGTTGAAGTCCGCCATGGTCGTCGGCGGAGCCGTGATCCCGGCCTGGGCGAACAGGTCCTTGCGGTACCAGAACCCGACGACGTGCTGCACGTACGGCACGCCGTACTGCTTCCCGCCGACCTGCCAGCCCTGCGCCGTCGGACCGACGCTCCCGATCCAGCTCTGCACCGACGACGTCAGGTCGGCCACGCGACCCGATTCGACCTGCGAAGCCTCGTCCCCGCCGCCCCACTGCTGGTAGAGGTCCGGTGGCGTGTTCGACTGCAGCGCCAGCGGCACCTTCGTCGGGAACTCCTCGTTCTGGATCGGCTGCACCGTGAACGACACGTCGGGGTGCGCCTTGTGGTAGTCGTCGGCGACCTGCTGCCACAGCGACCGCACGGGTTCCGCGGTGCCGTTGTGCCACCAGGTCAGTGTGACCGGTCCCGACGCGGCGGCCGGGCCTTCGTCGCCACCTCCCCCGCACGCGGACAGCACGAGCGCGGCTGCCGCGACGAGCGCGGCGAGGGGAAATCTCCGGCTGGGACGCATGACGGATCCACTCCTGACGACTTCGGCCGAGTTGGACGGGGCGTGACGGCACCCGGGATGGCGAAGAGTCTGCGCGCCCGAAATTCCCGTGTCAATCGTTGTCGATAACGTTTTACATCGCTAGGCTGAGCCGGTGCAGCCCCGTTCCCGTGTCACGATCCGTGACGTCGCCGCCCGTGCCGGAGTGTCGGTCGCGACGGTGTCCAAGGTGATCAACCAGCGCTACGGCGTCGCCGCCGACACGTTCGCGCGCGTCCGCGCCGTGATCGACGAGCTGGGGTACGAGGCGAGCCTCGTGGCGCAGAGCCTGCGCAACCACAAGACCAACGTGATCGGCATCCTCGTGGCCGACCTAGAGCCGTTCAGCACCGAACTGCTCAAGGGCGCGGCCGACGCGATACGCGGCACCGGGTTCGAGCTCGTCGTGTACTCGGCGGGCGGGCGCACCGGCGACCCGGTGGGCTGGGAGCGCCGGTACCTGTCGCGCCTGAGCGGCACGCTCGTCGACGGCGCGGTGCTCGTGACGCCCGCGGCCGAACTCGAAGGCCTGCCCGGAACTCCGGTCGTCGCGGTCGATCCGCACACCGGGCGCTCGCCGCTGCCGGCGATCGTCTCCGACAACCTGCGCGGCGCGCAGCTGGCGACCGAGCACCTGCTGGAGCTCGGGCACCGGAGGATCGCGCTGCTCGCGGGCCGGCCGGACCTGCAGTCCGCCCAGCTTCGCGAGACCGGCTACCGGCGCGCGCTGGCCGCCGCCGGCGTCGAGGTGGATGAAACCCTCGTCGTGGCCGGCGACTACGACGGCGAGCTGGCCGGCGCGTCGGCGCGGGAGCTGCTGACCCGCCCCGACCGGCCGACGGCCGTGTTCGCCGCCAACGACACCTCCGCGATCGCGACTCTGGCCGCCGCCGCGGCGCTGGGCCTGCGCGTACCGGACGACGTGTCGGTGGTCGGCTTCGACAACATCCCCGAGTCGGCGCTGTGCACTCCCCCGCTCACCACGGTGCAACAGCCCATCCGCGAGATGGGCCACCGCGCCATCACCGTCCTCATCGGACTCATCAACGGCGACCCCGAGGAGCGTGAGCCCGTGGTGCTCGACACGGAACTGGTGGTGCGCTCGTCGAGCGCCGCGCCGCGGGCCGGCTCGTGACGACCGAGACCGCGCCCGAGCCCTGGCGCGACCCGCGGCTGCCCGTGGCCGAGCGTGTCCGCGATCTCGTGGCCCGGATGACCACGCGCGAGAAAGTGGCGCAGCTGTCGGGAATCTGGGTCGGCATGGACTCCGGTGGCGAGGTCGCGCCGCATCAGCACGACTTCGCCCACGACCCGCCGGACTGGGACGCGCTCGTGCCGCACGGGGTCGGGCAGCTGACCCGCGCGTTCGGCACGCGGCCGGTCGACCCGGAGATCGGCGCGCGGGGACTCGCGCGGACGCAGGAGGAGATCGTGGCGCGCGGGCGCTTCGGCATCCCCGCCGTGGTGCACGAGGAGTGCCTCACGGGCCTGGCGGCGTGGCAGGCCACGGTGTACCCGGCGCCGCTGTGCTGGGGCGCGAGCTTCGACCCGGACCTCGTGTGGCGCATGGCCGAGAAGATCGGGCGGACGATGCGGGCCCTCGGCGTGCACCAGGGGCTGGCGCCGGTGCTGGACGTCGCGCGGGACCTGCGCTGGGGCCGCGTCGAGGAGACCATCGGCGAGGACCCGTACCTCGTCGGCACGATCGGCGCGGCCTACGTCGCCGGGCTCGAGTCGGTCGGGATCGTCGCGACGCTCAAGCACTTCGCGGGCTACTCCGCGTCCAAGGCCGGGCGCAACCTCGCGCCGGTGTCGGTCGGGCCGCGCGAGTTCGCCGACGTGCTGCTGCCGCCGTTCGAGCACGCGCTGCGCGCCGGGGCGCGGTCGGTGATGAACTCCTACACCGACCTCGACGGGCTGCCGGCCGCGGCCGACCCGGAACTGCTCACCACGCTGCTGCGCGAGCGCTACGGGTTCACCGGCACGGTGGTGTCCGACTACTTCTCCGTGGCGTTCCTGCACGCCCTGCACCACGTCGCCACCGGAGCGGCGGACGCGGCGGGGCAGGCGCTGAGCGCGGGCATTGACGTCGAACTGCCCACAGTGGACTGTTACGGCACGCCGCTCCTGGCCGCGCTGGCCGACGGCAGCGTCGAGGAGTCTCTTGTGGACCGTGCGGTGTACCGCGTGCTGACGCAGAAGTTCGAGCTGGGCCTGCTGGATCCCGAGTGGTCGCCCCACCCGGCCGTGACCGAGCTGGACGACGCCGAGTCGCGGGCGCTCGCGCGAGAGCTTGCCGAGCGGTCGGTGGTGCTGCTGTCGAACACCGGAGCGTTGCCGCTGCGTTCCGGTGTTCGGCTGGCGGTCGTGGGCCCCCGCGCGGACGAACCGGGCGCGATGCTCGGCTGCTACTCGTTCCCGATGCACGTCGGCGTCCACCACCCGGACGTGCCGTTCGGCCTCGACGTGCCCACGGTCGCCGAGGCGCTGCGGGAGTCGTTCGACGTCACCTTCGCCGAGGGCTGCGGCGTCACCGGCGGCACGGACGAAGACCTCGCCGCGGCCGTCGAGGCGGCCGCGGCGGCGGACGTCTGCGTAACCGTGCTCGGCGACCGGGCGGGCCTGTTCGGCGGCGGCACCTCCGGCGAAGGCTGCGACGCCTCGGACCTGCGCCTGCCCGGCCGGCAGGAGGAACTGCTCGAAGCGGTGCTGGCGACGGGCACACCCGTGGTGCTGGTGCTGCTGTCCGGCCGGCCCTATGAGCTCTCGCGCCAGGTCGAGCGCCTGGCGGCCGTCGTGTGCGGGTTCTACCCCGGGGAAGAGGGCGCGGCGGCGCTCGCCGGGGTGCTCACGGGCCGGGTCGAGCCGTCGGGCCGCCTGCCGGTGAGCTTCCCCGCCGCCGGGGCGACCCAGCCGTCGACCTACCTCGGCGCGGCGCTGGCCGCGCGCAGCGACGTCAGTTCGGTCGACCCCACGCCCGTGTTCCCGTTCGGACACGGTCTCACCTACCACCCGGCCACGTGGGTCTCGGTGGCCGGCGGGCCCGTGTGGCCGGCCGACGGCTCGTGCCGGGTGAGCGTGACGCTGCACAACCCGCACGACACGGAGACGTCGGAAGTCGTGCAGGTCTACCTCCACGATCCGGTCGCCGAGGTCGCACGTCCGCTGCGGCAGCTGATCGCCGCGCCGCGCGTGCCGCTCCCGCCCGGACAGACCCGCGTGGTGCACCTGGACCTGCACGCGGACCTCGCCTCCTACACCGGGCGGGCCGGCGACCGGATCGTCGACACCGGGCCGGTGGAGCTGCTCGTGGGCCCGTCGAGCGCCGTCGCGCACACCGTGCTGGCGGTGCCGATCACGGGATCGCGGCGCGTCTTGGGGTTCGACCGCGTGCTCCAGCCGCGGGTCACGGTGGTCCCCGGCTGATAACTCGCTGAGAACTCCGGCAAACGGGACACTCCGCGGGCGCTCCCTGCGTTGAGCCAGGTGAACGACCCACCCTGAGGAGTGTGTGATGAGCCTGATCGGAACGCTGGTCGGGTACGTGCTGACCGTGTTCATCCTGCTGCTGATCGCGCGCATGATCCTGGACTGGACGCGCCTGGCGACGACCGGGCCGCCCTGGCTCGGGAAAGCGCGCTACTACAGCCACCGCGCGACCGAGCCCGTGATCGCCCCCGTGCGCCGCGTGCTGCGACCCGTGCGCGCCGGCGGGCTGTCGATCGATCTCGCGTTCACCGTGGTGTTCTTCGCGGCGGTGATCGTGCGGTCGATCGCGTTCGCCCTGTGACGGCTGCCCCTCACCGCCCGGGCGAGGGGCAGCACCTCACGGCCTGCGCGAAATCGGTCCGGATGCCGGGAAAACACCACCTCGTCCCGCTTCCTGGTACGGCTACCTGTCGGGGGCCGGGGTGGGTGATAGTCGGCTCGTGACCCAGGTGCTCCCCGTTCTCCCGCAGACGGCCCCGCCAGACCCCGAGCCCGCCGCCGGCCGGGTGCTCTACCGCGACGCCGTGGTCGCGCCCCTGCTCGGCTACCGGCCGCTGCTGCTCGACCTCGCCGTGCCGGCCGGTCCGCCGCCGCCCACCGGGTGGCCGGTGGTCGTGTTCGTGCACGGCGGCGCGTTCGCCGTGGGTTCGCCCAAGCACGCGCCGCTCGGCCGGTACCTCGCGGAGCGCCTGCCCGCGGCCGGGTTCGCCGTGGGCTTAGTCCACTTCAGACACAGCCGCGAAGCGGTGTACCCGGCACAGCTGCACGACGTGAAGGCCGCGGTGCGCTGGCTGCGTCAACACCACACGACGCTGGCGCTGGACCCGGAGCGGTTCGCCGCGTGGGGCCACGCCGCGGGCGGGCACCTCGCGGTGATGCTCGCCGTGACCGGCGGCCGGCCGGAGCTGGAAGGCGACATCGGCGTGCTCGGCCCGGACAGCCGCGTGCAGGCGGCCGTGGCGTGGAGCCCGCCGTCGGACTTCACGCGGCTGCCGCCGCCTCCGCCAAGCTCACCGTTCCACGCCACCGGGGAAGACCCGCACGCGTGGCTTCTCGGCGGCGCGCCCGCGCAGCACCCGGCGCTCGCCGCCGCGGCCAGCCCGCTCACGCACGTGAGCGAGTCGGCCGCGCCGCTGCTGGTCGTGCACGGCACCGCCGACGACGTCGTGCCCATCACCCAGAGCGAAACCCTCGTCGCCACGTACTGGCAGGCAGGCGCCGATGCCGAGTTCAGGTGGCTCGAGGACGCCGGCCACATCTACGGTCTCGGTACCCGCGAAACCATGACCACCGCGGGCATCGACTTCCTCCGCGAACAGCTCGGCGCTCCGAGCCCGAGGACCCGGAGCGCCGAACACCACAGCGTCCAACAGAACTGAGACCTACAGCTGCACACCCCGGGTGAGAGCGCCGTCGGCCACCAGGTTGGTGCCGGTGATGAACGACGCCAGCGGGCTGGCCAGCACGGTCACCGCGTAGGCGATCTCCTCCGGCGTGCCCATGCGGCCCATCGGGTTGAGACCCAGTGCCTGGTTGAACAGCTCCGGGTTGCCGCTCTCGGTGCTGTGCCAGATGCCGCCCTCGAAGTAGGTGTTGCCGGGCGACACCGTGTTGGCGCGGATGCCCTTCGGCGCCAGCTGCAGCGCCAGGCCCTGGATGTAGTGCACGACGGCGGCCTTCATCGTCCCGTACGCGGGGGCGGCGAAGTCGATCTCGCGGCCCGAGACGCTCGAGATGGCGATGATCGAGCCGGCCTCGCTGCGTTCCAGGTGCGGCAGCGCGGTCTCGGCGACGCGCACCGTGTGCATGAGGTCGACCTCGAAGCTGGAGCGCCAGTTCTCCTCGGTCGGGCCGATGGCCAGGGCGCTGACGTTCGCCACGACGATGTCGAGGCCGTTCAGGTCGGCCGCGGCACGCTCGACCCACGCGGTCAGCGCCGCGCCGTCGGCGACGTCCACGGCCTCGCCCGACACCGTCGCGCCGGCGTCGCGGAACTCCTTCTCGGTGGCGCGCACCTCGGATTCGGTACGCGCGCAGAACGCCACCGCGGCGCCCTCACCCGCGAGCGAGGCGACGACCGCGCGCCCGATCCCCTTGGTACCGCCGGTCACCAGGGCTTTGCGCCCGGCCAGCCGCAGATCCATGCGTTTTCCTCCTAGAGCTTCGCGGCCTGCTCGCGCAGGTACCGGTGCATTCCGCCGTACGCCTCGCCCGTGGGCAGCAAGCGCTTGGCGATCTTGGTGACGGCGCTGTAGTTCGCGTCGACGACGTTGGCCAGCGGGGCCTGGCTGATCTGCGTGAGCAGCTGGTAGGCGTCGAGCGGGTCGAGCCCGTAGAGCTCGCCGAGCCAGCCGATCATGCCGTGCTGGCTCGAGCGCCATGCGTCTTCCAGCGGGCGTGAGGAAGCGACCACCACGTAGTTCTCGTCCTGCTCGATGCGCGGCCACACCGGCGCACCGCCCTTGATCAGCTCGACGATCAGCGTCACGTTCATGGCGCCTTCCACGGCCGTGCCACAGGCCTCGCCCTCGCCCTGGCGGTAGTGCCCGTCGCCGACCGAGAACAGCGCGCCCGGCACGTTCACGCCGAGGTAACAGGTCGCGCCCGCCTTCATCTCGGGCGTGTCCATGTTGCCGCCGAACATGTCCGGCACCAGCGACGTGCGCACCTCACGCCCGGCCGGGGCGACGCCGACCGTGCCGAGCATCGGTTCCACCGGCAGGTCCACGCGGAAGTCGCCGCGCAGTGCCTCGAACACCACGATCTGCTTCTCGCGGTCGAGCTGGTAGATCCAGGTCAGCTCCGGCAGCGGTTCATGCAGCATCGCGGTGCGGTCGGTGGCGGTGAGGCCGCCGAAGAACGGGATGGTCGCCGACGCGGCCCAGTCGCGCGCCGGTTCCAGGTCCACGAAGTGCAGCGCGAGTGTGTCACCGGGTTCCGCGCCGTCCACAAAGAACGGTCCCGTCTGCGGGTTGACCTCCCGCATGTCGAGTTTTTCACTCGGTTTGTCCGACGCGCTCTGCAGCCGGCCGCTGAACGCGTCCTCGGTCCAGAGTTTCAACACCGTGCCGGGCTTCACCGTCCGGATGGGGGCGACCCCGCCAAAGGTCCAGGCGTATTGCTCGCGCTCGGGGGTGAACTCGACGATCTCCACACTGGCTCCTCATGCCGAAGGCTGCACACGACCGGCCCCCCGCCGCCGTCGATCTTGCCCACCCGCGGGGCCACGGGCAAGTCAGCACGCCGGTGTCCGGGACAGGGTTAGCATGGAATGCCTGACGTGACGGGGGAACCCCACGACGCGCCACCTGTTCACCGACGAACGAGGAAAGGCGGCAAGAAGCTCATGGCAGGCAACAAAGCGGTCACTTATGTGGGCCCGGGCAAGGTCGAGATCGACACGATCGAGTACCCCGGCTTCGTACTCAAGGACGGTCCGGGTGTGAACCCGGCGAACGTGGGTCGCGAGACCCCTCATGGCGTGATCCTGAAAAACGTCGCGACCAACATCTGTGGTTCCGACCAGCACATGGTCCGTGGCCGCACGACGGCACCGCAGGGACTGGTACTGGGTCACGAGATCACCGGAGAGGTGATCGAGACCGGCCGTGACGTGGAGTTCATCAAGGTGGGCGACCTGGTTTCGGTGCCCTTCAACATCGCGTGCGGACGCTGCCGCAACTGCAAGGAGGGCAAGACGGGGATCTGCCTGAACGTGAACCCGGACCGGCCGGGTTCGGCCTACGGCTACGTCGACATGGGCGGCTGGGTCGGCGGCCAGGCGGAGTACGTGATGGTTCCTTACGCCGACTGGAACCTGTTGAAATTCCCGGACCGCGACCAGGCGATGGAGAAGATCCTCGACCTCACGATGCTCTCGGACATCTTCCCGACCGGCTTCCACGGCTGCGTCACGGCGGGTGTCACGGTGGGGTCGACGGTCTACGTGGCGGGAGCCGGCCCGGTGGGGCTGGCCGCGGCCGCGTCGGCGCAGCTGCTCGGCGCCGCGGTGGTGATCGTGGGTGACCTCAACGCCGAACGGCTCGCGCAGGCCCGCAGCTTCGGCTGCGAGACCATCGACGTGTCGAAGGGCGACCCGAAGGACCAGCTCGCCGCCATCGTGGGTGAGCCGGAGGTCGACTGCGCGGTCGACGCCGTCGGGTTCGAGGCGCGCGGGCACGGCAAGGAGTCGGCGACCGAACACCCGGCGACGGTGCTGAACTCGCTGATGGACCTCACGCGTGCGGGCGGGGCGCTGGGCATTCCCGGCCTGTACGTGACGGGGGATCCCGGGGCCGGCGACGAGGCGGCGCGCCAGGGCTCGCTGTCGATCCGGATCGGGCTGGGCTGGGCGAAGTCGCATTCGTTCACCACGGGCCAGTGCCCGGTGATGAAGTACCACCGGAAGCTGATGATGGCGATCCTGAACGACCGCGTGCAGATCGCAAAGGCTGTGAACGCGACGCCGATCAGCATCGGCGACGCGCCTCGCGGCTACCACGAGTTCGACCAGGGCGCGGCACGCAAGTACGTGCTGGACCCGCACGGTCTGCTCAACTGAGCACCATCCGGTGGGGTGGCGTCGCGGCGCCGCTCCACCGGCTCGGCTCAGACTTTTGCCAGGTTTTCGGTCTGATCCAGCGGCGTCTGGTCGACCGCGGCACCGTAGAAGGCGATCTTCATCCGGATGTGCTCCTGGTGCCCGCGCAGCCGGTCGATCTGCTCGGCCACGCGCGTCTCGTGATCCTGCAGCACGGCGAGGCGTTCGGCCTGGGTGTCGTCGCCCTCGCGCAGCAACTCCACGTAACGCAGCATCTGCGCAATCGGCATCTCGGTGTCGCGCAGGCAGCGCAGCAGGTGCAGGAACCGCAGGTCGTCCTCGGTGAAGCGGCGGCGCCCGCCCGCGGTGCGGTGGACGTCGCGCAGCAGGCCGATGCGTTCGTAGTAGCGGAGCGTGTCGATGCTGAAGCCGGTCCGGGCGGTCACTTCGGAGGGTGAGTAGGAATCCACCCGTCCAGACTCCCACCTGGAGCGCGCTCCAGGTCAAGCTCCGGGTTCGGGACTTGACCCGGACCTCGGTCCGGGTTGTTCGCTCGGGGCATGACTGGTTTGGACGACTACCGGCCCCTGGGCCGTTCCGGGCTGCGGGTCTCGCCGCTGGCCCTGGGTGCGATGACGTTCGGCCCGAGCGGCCTCTCCTCCGACGACGCGACCTCGCGCGAGGTGTTCCGCACCTACGTCGGCGCCGGTGGCAACTACGTCGACACGGCCGACAACTACAGCGACGGGCGCAGCGAGGAGCTCGTCGGCGAGTTTCTACGCGAGGTGCCCGACCGCGACGAGCTGGTGCTGGCCACGAAGTACTCGGGCCCGCGGTTCGTCGACGGCGAGCCGGTGCGCGACGTCCTGGGGCGCAGCAACGGGCGCAAGAACATGATCGCGTCGCTGGAGCGGTCACTGCGGCGCCTGGGCGTGGACCACGTGGACCTGTACTGGCTGCACGTGTGGGACGGGTTCACCCCGGCCGAGGAGGTCGTGGCGGCTTTTGCCGATCTCATGGGCGCGGGCAAGGTGCGCGCGGTGGGGCTGAGCGATGTGCCCGCCTGGTACGCCACGAAGGCCGCGATGCTCGGCGGACCACCGATCACGGCGATGCAGCTGGAGTACTCGCTGGTGGAGCGCACGATCGAGACCGAGCACCTCCCGCTCGCCGCGGAGTTCGGCATCGCGGTACAGCCCTGGAGCGCGCTGGCCGGCGGCTTCCTCACCGGCAAGTACTCTCGCGACGGCGCCGGGTCCGGCCGGCTCGACGGCACGAAGCACTCCGAACGGCGCTGGGCGGTGCTCGACGCCGTCCGTGAGGTCGCCGCAGAGACCGGCCAGACGCCGGCGCAGGTCGCGATGCACTGGGTGCTGCGGCGGCCCGGAATCGCGGGCACCCTCGTCGGGGCGCGCTCGGCGCGGCAGCTCACGGACACGCTCGGAGCGCTGGCGCTGGACCTGCCCGCCGCGGTGCTCGACCGGCTCACGGAGGTGAGCGCGCCCGAGCTGCCGTTCCCGCACAACATCCTCGCCCGGTTTTCGTAAGGGCCGATCAGCCCTCGCCGCCGATCCGGTCCACTGTGGACGCCGGGCCGAACTCCGATTCGAAGCGGGCCAGGAGATCGGCCAGCAGTGTGTTGAGGGCCGTCAGGCGGTCGGGTTCGAGTGCGCCCGCGAAGAGGCCGCGTTCGTCGTCGGTGCGCTGCTTCGTGGCGGCGGCCCAGCGGGCGCGGCCCTTGCGGGTGAGGCGGATCGGTCGGCTGCGTCCGTCGGCGGCCGCGACGCGTTCGATCAGCCCCGCGCGGGCGAGCCGGTCGATGCGGACGCTGACGGTGCCCGACGTGACACCCAGCAGGTCACCGAGCTCCTTGGGCGTGAGCACGGGCGGTTCTCCGGAGCGGTGCAGGGCCGAGAGTGCCTGCCAGTCGCCGGGGGTGAGGTCGTGGGCGGCGGCCGCGCGGCCCAGCACCTGCTCGAACTGCCGCGACAGCCGGCCGATCCGCTGGCGCGCGGCCTCGACGTCCGCGTCGACCCCGGCGGGCATCACGCGCAGCCACGCCGCGAGGCCGGCGCCGACCGAGTCCTGGTCCACTGGACACTCCCTTGAGTCTCAAGGTAGTTTGGTTTGAGTATCAAGATACCGCGAATCGAGGAGACGGACATGAGCCGGGTCTGGTTCATCACGGGCACGAGCGCCGGTTTCGGGCGGGTGCTCGCCGAGGCGGTGCTCGCGCGGGGCGAGCGGGTCGTGGCCACCGCGCGAGACGTCGAGTCGGTGAAGGACTTCGCCGACCGTGCGCTCGTCGCGCGCCTCGACGTGACCGACCCCGCGTCGATCCGCTCGGCCGTCGACGCCGCGCTCGCCGAGTACGGGCAGATCGACGTCCTTGTGAACAACGCGGGCCACGGCCTCATCGGCGCGCTCGAAGAGCTCACCGACGAGCAGACGCGCAAGGTCATGGAGACCAACGTGTTCGGCGTGCTCGCCGTGACGCGCGCCGTCCTGCCCCACCTGCGCGCGCGGCGCAGCGGGCACATCGTGCAGCTCTCGTCGGTGGGCGGCGTCGTCGGCAACCCGGGCCACGCGATCTACGCGACGTCGAAGTTCGCGCTGGAAGGCTTGTCCGAAGCCCTCGCCGGCGAGGTGGGGCCGCTCGGGATCCGCGTCAGCATCGTCGAGCCGGGCCCGTTCCGCACCGAGTTCGCCGGCCGGTCCATGACGTTCGCCGACCCGATCGCCGACTACGCCGACACCCCTGCCGGCCGGCTGCGCTCCCAGTTCTCCGGTCAGGACGGCCACCAGCCCAACGACCCCGCCCGCGCCGCCGCGGCCATCCTGAAGCTCGTCGACACCCCCGACGCACCGCTGCGGCTGCCACTCGGGCCTGAAGCGGTGACGCGGATCAGGGCGAAGCTGGAGAAGCAGCTGGCGGACCTGGCCGAGTGGGAGGCGGTCGCGCTGGATACGCGGTATCCGGACGCGTGAGGCAGCGGCGTCGGCCGCGACACGCCGGCCCGTGAGTCAGAAGCGGTAGCGCAGCACGCACGTCCCCCGCCTGGCCACCGCCGTGCTGCGAGCCGCCAGCCGGGTGAACCAGCGCAGCGCCGGCGGCTGCAACGCGACCTCGGGCGCGCGGGACGCGAACTGCTCGTCGACCAGCTCCAGTTGCGGCACCCAGCGCTGCGGGGCGCGCGGGTCGTCGAAGCCGGGGTTGGCCACGACGCCCGCGATGGAACCGGTACCGCGGTAGTGCTTGATGGCCCAGACGTGGAAGCGCGTGTAGCTGTTGAACGCGATCTCGCCCGTCGGGAAGCGCCCGGCGATCCCGGCGAGCAGGGCGACGAACGCGTCCTGCGGCAGGAAGGCGACGAGCCCGTCGGCGACCGCGACTGCGGGCCGGTCGGCCGGGATCCGCTCGAGCCACGCCGGGTCGGTGAGGTCGGCGGCCACCGGGTGGACGTTCGCGGGCGGCGGCAGGAGCCGTTCGCGCACTGAGACGACGGCGGGCAGGTCGAGGTCGTACCAGTCCACTGTGGATGGTGGCCGCACGCGTTCGATCCGGCCGTCGAGCCCGCAGCCCAGCTCCAGCACCACGGCGTCGGGGTGGCGGCCGACGAACGAGCGCACCACGTCGTCGAGCATGCGCGAGCGCACGGCGATGTCGAACACCTGGCTCTTCACCAGCGGCCCCGCCGCGGGGTCGTGCCCGAGTGCCGCCACGACGCCCGCGGCCGTGGGGTCGCCGAGCACCGGGCGGGGTGCGCGGGCGTCGAGCGCGCGGCCGTCGAGCGTGAGGTACAGGCTGTTCTCCACCGCGGTGAACGCCGTCGTGTCCATGGTGACCCCCTTTTCCCGATCCGGAAACTACGACTGATCACCGGGTCCGTCAACTCGGGTTTTCCTTGTATTGCAATGGCTGTCACGAGTGCAACGGGGCGCCCTTGTTGCAATGACGGGGTACGCTCGGGCGCATGCCGGGAAGCCGTCTGACCCACGAGGACCGTCAAGGCGTCGCCGAGGGGCTGAAAGCCGGGCTCGCCTACGCCGAGATCGCGCGGCTGCTCGGGCGGCCGACGTCGACTGTGAGCCGGGAAGTCCAGCGCAACGGCGGCCCGCGCGGCTACCGGGCCGACCACGCCCAGGAGGCCACGCACGAGCGGGGCCGGCGCGTGCCCGCGGGCGCCCCGGCGGTGAGCGGGTTCGAGGAGCGGTTCACGGAGATGATGGTCCACACCGGACTCCCGCGCATGCCGGCCCGCGTGCTCGCCACGCTCCTCACCAGCGACCGGCGCACGCTCTCCGCGACGGACCTCGTGGCGCGCGTGCGCGTGAGCCCGGCGTCGGTGTCCAAGGCGATCGCGTACCTGGAGCAGCTGGAGCTCGTCCGCCGCGTCAGCGAGCCCGGCAGCCGCGAGCACTACCGGGTCGACGACGACGCGTGGTACCGCTCGTGCCGCCGCGAAGCCGACGTCTGCACCGCGTGGGCCACCTCTGCCCGCGAGGGCGCCGGCCTGCTGGCCGGCTCCCCCGCCGCCGCGCGGCTGGCCGCGATGGGCGACTACTTCGACCACGTCGGCCGCGACCTCGCCGACTCGGCCGAACGGTGGCGGCACGTCTTCGCCGCCGGGTGAATCAGGACGCGGCGGACATCCCGCCATCGATGGTCACGATGGTGCCGCTGATGTAGTCGGCGCGGGCCGAAGCAAGGAACGCCACCAGGTCAGCGACCTCGCCCGGCTCGGCGACGCGGCGCGAGGGCAGCGCGGCGAAGCTCGCGTCGACGTCGTCGTTGGCCGCGCGCATGGTGGTGATCCGCTCGGTCGCGACCGGGCCGGGGTTCACGCCGACCACGCGCACGCCGTCGCGCGGACCTTCGGCGCCGAGCGCCCGGGTGAAGGCCATCAGCGCCGCGTTGCCCGTGCCGCCGGCGATGTACTCCGGCTTCGGCCGCTCACCGCCGGCACCGATCACGTTGACGATCACACCGCGGCCCTGCTCGCGAAGCCGCGAGTAGACGAGCCGGGTGAGGTCGACGTAGCCGAAGACCTTGAGGTCCCACGCGTGCCGCCACCGGTCGGGGCCGACCTGGTCGAGCGTGCCGGCCGGGATGTCGCCGGCGTTGTTCACGAGGATGTCGGCGTCGGCCGTGGCCTCGGCGAGCCGTTCGAGATCGGCCGTTTCGCGCAGGTCGACGACGTGCACGGTCACCTCGACCCCGTGCGCTTCCCGCAGCTTCCGGGCGAGGGCTTCGAGCGCCTCGCCGCTGCGTGCGGCCAGGTGCAGGTGGCTGCCCTCGGCGGCGAGCACCTCGGCCACGGCCGCGCCGATGCCCTTCGACGCGCCGGTCACCAGGGCGCGCCTGCCGCGGAGTTTCAGGTCCATCGGTTGTCCTCACGATCTTCGCCGGTGGTTCCCAGTCTGCCGAAGATCGCCCACGTCCCGCCATGTCTCGTGGGTCTCAGGCAGGCTGTCTCAGGGCAGCGTGTCCAGGAACGGCGCGTGCGCGTTCTGGAACGCCCAGCCCGAGAAGTGGTCCCAGTTGATCGACCACGTCATGAGCCCCCGCAGGCCCGGCACGGTGCCGCCGCGCAGGGTGTAGCCGCCGCAGCCGGTGCCCTTCGCCAGGCAGGTCAGGGCGGTCTGCACGTCGGCGGGGGCGGTGTAGCCGTTGCCCGCGTTGACGGTCGCCGGGACGCCGAGCGCGATCTGGTCGTCGCGCAGGCCGGGGAAGAACGCACCGCCGGCGACGGGGAAGCCGGCCTTGAGCATGTCGGTCATCGCGATGTGGAAGTCGGCGCCGCCCATGGTGTGGTACTGGTTGTCCAGCCCCATGACCGGCCCGGAGTTGTAGTCCTGGACGTGCAGCACGGTCAGCGAGTCGCGCAGGGCGTTGATCACCGGCAGGTACGCGCCGGTGCGCTGGTCGCCGGCCGACGAGCCGCCGTAGAACTGGTAGCCGACCTGCACGAAGAACGTCTCGGGCGCCATCGTGAGCACGAACCCGCTGCCGTAGCGGGCTTTCAGCGTTTTGAGGGCGGAGATCAGGTTGACCACGACGGGGGTGGTCGGGTTGCGGAAGTCGGTGTCGCCCGCGTTCAGTGACAGCGAGTGGCCCTCGAAGTCGACGTCGAGCCCGTCGAGGCCGTACTTGTCGATGATCGCGGAGACGGAGCTGACGAACGCGTCCCGCGCGGCCGCGGTGGTGAGCTGCACCTGGCCCTTCTCGCCGCCGATGGAGATGAGCACCTTCTTGCCCTGCGCCTGCTTCGCGCGGATCGCCGCGATGAAGTCCGCGTCGCTCTCCACGCCGGCGCATTCAGTCGCCGGGCAGCGGTTGAAGCGGATGTCGCCGGACGTCGGCGTGGTCGGCTCGCCGAACGCGAGGTCGATGATGTCCCACGCGTCGGGCACGTCGGCCATGCGGACGTAGCCGGAGCCGTTGGCGAAGCTGGCGTGCAGGTAGCCGATGAGGGCGTGCTTCGGCAGGCCGGCGTTGGTGCAGCCGCCGGTGCTGCCCGAAACGGTGGCGCTGCGCGGCGACTCCCCCGCCGTGTTGTACGCGGCGACGGTGTAGCTGTGCGAGGTGCACGGCGACAGCCCGGTCAACGTCGCCGAAGTGCCGGTGACGGCCGTGCGCAGCGTGCCGTCCTCGTAGACGCGGTAGCCGGTCACGGTGCCCGCCGGCGCGGTCCACGTCAGGCCGATCGACGTGCTGGTGACCGCGCCGAGCTTGGGCGCTGCCGGCGCGGCGGGTGCGCCGGGGGTCCCGCCGCCCGGGCCGTCGAGGCTGACGTCGTCGGCGTAGTAGGTGCCGCCGCCGTACCAGCCGTGCAGGTAGAGCTGCGCGGACGTCTGGCTCGCGCCCGTGGTGAACGACAGCGCCAGGCGCGTGTAGTCACCTGAGCCCGTCCACGTCGAAGGCCCTCCGGCGACCCCCAGGTACACCGGATTGCCCCGCACCCACGCCTCGACGGCGTAGGTCGTGTTCGGCCGCACAGACACTGTCTGGCTGCACTGCCCGGTGTCCGCCGCGGACGCCGTCACGGCCAGCGCCCCCGCCCCCGAACGCACCGGCGAGGCCACGGTGGCCGCCCCGCCCGCACACTCCCACCCGGCCGTCGACCCGCCGTCGAACCCGGGGTTGACCAGCAGGTTCGCGGCCCCGGCACTGCCGGGCACGGCCACGAGCCCACCCAGGGCCACGGCGAACGCGGCCAGGAACACGGACAGTCGGGAACGCCTCATCGCGTACCTCCGGCTTCGGCGGGGAGGTGCCTATTGTCTGGACCAATGCGTGAAATGTCCAGACCACTTCCCGAAGCCCACCCGGACGCCGAGCCGCGGCCGGGGCTTCCCCCGGGTACGGGGGCTAGGTAGAGTTCTTGCATGGCCGGTCCCCGGATGACCCTCCCGACCCAGCTGGTGCTCCACGCGCTGCTGCGGGAACCCGCCCAGGAGCTGTACGGGCTCGAGATCTGCGCTGTCGCCGGGCTGCCCAGCGGCACGATCCACCCGATCCTCGCGCGCCTCGAGAAGGCGGGCTGGCTGCGGTCGCGGTGGGAGGAAGCGGATCCGTCGGAGGCGGGCCGGCCGCGGCGGCGCTACTACCGGCTCGACCCCGACGGCCTCGAGGCAGCTCGGGAAGCGTTGCACAGCGCGGAAACCTCGGCGCGCGCGTTGACGCGGCTGCGCCCGGGCCTGGCGGGGGACGCGCGGTGAACCCGCCGCTCGACTTGCTGCTCGGGCTGGACCGGCTGCTCGGCCGGACCCATGATCGCGTCGCAGCGAAGCTGCTTCCCTACCTGAGCAGCTCGCACCGCGTGATCGACCTGCCGCTCGTCGGCGGGCGGCTCGACGACCTGTGCCGCGAGCTCGACGTGACGGGCGACCTCGCGGGCGCCGCCGAGCTGGGACCCGCGCTCGGCAACGCCCGCGCCTACGCGTGGCGCGCGCTGGCGCTGGTCGGCGAGGGCACCGGGCGCGACGACCACGACCTCGCGCGCCGCTGCGTGATCGAGGTGGTGGACCAGCTCTGCGCGGCGCGCACGGACGTGGCCGCCGTGCTCTCCGACCACGGGTTCGGCTCGCGGCGTCCCCGCTGGCGCGGGTGGGCGGGACCGGCGGCGAGCCCGGCGCAGGTGATCGCGTTCTCCCGCGTGACGGCCACGTGCGCGGCGGCGCTGCTGCCGGCCGGGAGCCGGGCCGAGTACGCCGAGCTGTTCCTCTCGGAGCTGCACGACCTCGCCCGGACCAGGAGCGGCCACTGGGCGCAGATCCGGTACGCGTGCCGGGTCCTGGTGCGCGCACCCCGGCTGCGGCGCGCGCTGGGCTGAGCCCCGGCGGGTCGCCGGTGACACCGGTGAGCGGGCGAAATAGGCTGAGCCCCGTCCGAAGGTCCACGAACGGAGAGTGCCGGCTGATGTCCGACAGCTACATCGCAGCGATCGTCCCCTCGCCCGAGGCCGGGGTGCGGCTGCGCCCCGAGGGAGGCGAGCTGCCGACCGACGCGAACGACGTCAACCTGCTCGGGATGGCCATCGCGCTGGCGCTCGGGCGGGCCGGGTACGAGCACCACCCCGAGCCGCGCGACCCGCAGCTGCAGACGCTCGACGCGCTCATCGCCGGCGACACCGTGATGCCGTGGCTCCGGCCCGGTGGCGCGACCGACGAGCAGCAGCTCACGTGCACCCGCGGCGCCGGCGGCGCGTGGCGCTGCGAGGTCAAGCCCGCCTGATCCAAGCCGGGGACTCGTCCGCGGCACGTTCGAGCGGCGGCCTGTTCCCGAGCGGGGCCAGAACCACCCGAGCGGGGCCAGAACCAGGAGCCCCGCCCGTGCCCGCGCGTCGACCTGGTCAAAACGGGCCGCGTTGCTGCCCGCTCTCACGGCGAACCCTGTCCCCATTGGTCTGGACCTGTTAGCGTCCGGCGGTCTTCTTCCCCCGTCGAAGGGAAACGATCGTGCTGAGACGTCTGGTCACGGCCGGGGCCGGGGTGGCCCTGGTGCTCGCCTCGCTCGCGGCGCCGAGCTCGGCGACCACACTGGCACCTACCCCAGCGGCAGCGAACCACCAGCAGGACCACAAGGTCATGGCCTACTTCGCCGACTGGGACGTGTACGCCCGCAATTACCACGTCAAGGACATCGAGACCTCCGGCTCCGCCGCGAAGCTCACCCACATCAACTACGCGTTCGGCACCGTCTCCGCGGGCCAGTGCGCGTTCGGCGACGAGTGGGCCGACGCCGACCAGCCCTACGACGCCGCGACGAGCGTCGACGGGCAGGCCGACAGCGCGGAACCCGGCGCGTTGCACGGCAGCTTCAACCAGCTCCTGCAGCTCAAGAAGCTGCACCCGAACTTGAAGATCCTGTGGTCGTTCGGCGGCTGGACGTTCTCCCCCGGCTTCACCGAGGCGGCGAAAGACCCCGCGAAGTTCGCGGACTCCTGCTACGCCCTCGTGAACGACCCGCGCTGGGCCGGGCTCTTCGACGGCATCGACGTCGACTGGGAGTACCCCAACGCGTGCGGCCTCGAGTGCGACGCCAGCGGCCCGGACGCCTTCACCAAGGTCGTCCAGGCGCTGCGCGCCAAGTTCGGGAAGCAGCTCGTGACCGCGGCGATCACCGCGGACGGCACGCCCGGCGGCAAGATCGACGCCACCGACTACGCGGGCGCGAGCCGCTACCTCGACTGGTACAACGTGATGACCTACGACTACTTCGTCGCCGGCGCCACCCCGACCGGTCCCACCGCGCCGCATTCGCCGCTGCGCTCGTACTACGGCATTCCCACCGCGGGGTTCTACGCCGACGCCGCCGTCCAGAAGCTGCGCCGTGACGGCGTGCCGTCGGCGAAGCTGTTGCTGGGCCTCGGGTTCTACGGCCGCGGCTGGGACGGCGTCACGCAGAAGCAGCCCGGCGGCACCGCGACCGGCCCGGTGAAGGGCACCACCACGGGTGAGGACGGCGTGGAGGACTACAAGGTCCTCAAGACCACGTGCCCGTCCAACGGCCTCATCGCCGGCACCGCTTACGCGAAGTGCGGCTCGCAGTGGTGGAGCTACGACACCCCCGCGACGGCGTCGGCCAAGGCCGGCTACGCGAAGTCGCAGGGGCTCGGTGGCGTCTTCGCGTGGGAGCTCTCCGGCGACACCACGAACGCCGAACTGCTCAGCGCGATCGCCCGCTGATCACCGCCGGGGCCCGGGCCACGAGCCCGGGCCCCGGTGAAAAGCCCGTCGTTGTCCGGTTCGGACCGCTCTGCGAATACTGGGTGATGCCCGAAGACCCCGCTGAAGCCATGGCCGCGCGCGTGTTCGACGCCGCCGTCGCGACTTCCGACGTCATCGCCATCGCGCTCGGCGACCGCCTCGGCTACTACCGCTCCCTCGCCGGCGGCGACCGCACGCCCGCCCAGCTCGCGGAGACGACCGGCACCGACGAGCGATGCGCCCGCGAATGGCTCGAACAGCAGGCAGTGTCGGGGTTCCTGGAGGTCACGGGCACCGACACCGAACGGCACTACCGCTTCGCCCCCGGCGCCGAGACGGTGCTCGCCGACCAGGACTCACTCGCCTACCTCAGCCCGCTCGCGCGCCAGCTCGTGAGCGCCGCCGGGCACGTGCCCGAGGTCGCGGAGGCGTTCCGCACCGGCCACGGCTTCCCGTGGGCAGGCTACGGCGCCGACATGCGCGAATCTCAGGCGGCGCTCAACCGTCCGGGTTTCCTGCACCTGCTGGCGCCCCAGTGGTTGCCCGCGATGCCCGACGTGCTCGCGCGCCTGGCCGACGGACCGTCGCGCGTCGCCGACATCGGCTGCGGTGGCGGCTGGGCGGCGATCGCCCTGGCGCGCGCGTTCCCCCAGACCCACGTCGACGCGTACGACCTCGACCAAGCCTCAGTGGATCTCGCCCGGACCAACGTCGCCGAAGCCGGCCTCGCCGACCGGATCACCGTGCACCGCCAGGACATCGGCACGGTCGAGGCCGAGCCGTACGACCTCGTGATGGCCTTCGAATGCCTCCACGACCTGCCCTACCCCGTCCGCGCGCTCGCGGCGATGCGCGGCCTCGGCGGGACGGTGCTCGTGGCCGACATGAAGGTCGCCGACGAGTTCACCGCACCCGGCGACGCCGTCGAGCGGCTGATGTACGGCTTCAGCGTGTCGATCTGCCTGCCCGACAGCATGAGCAGCCCGAGCTCGGCCGCCACCGGCACCGCGATCCGCCGCTCGACCGTCGAGGCGTATGCGCGCGAAGCCGGGTTCGACCGCGTCGAGACCCTGCCGATCGACCACGACATGTGGCGCTTCTACCGGCTGGGCTGAGGTGTTCACTGGATGCGTCGCTCCACGCCGGCCCAGGCCTTTTCGCGCAGCACGTACTTCTGGATCTTCCCGGTCGACGTCTTCGGCAGGTCCCCGAACGTCACCGACTTCGGCGCCTTGAACCGCGCCAGCCGCTCGCGCACGAACTCGACGATTTCCGCCTCCGTGGCGCTCTCGCCGTCGCGCAAGGTCACGTACGCGGCGGGCACCTCGCCCCAGCGCTCGTCCGGCACGGCGACCACGGCCACCTCCAGCACGGCCGGATGCTCGGCGATCGCCTGTTCCACCTCCACCGACGCGATGTTCTCACCGCCGGAGATGATCACGTCCTTGCTGCGGTCGCGCAGTTCGACGTAGCCGTCCGGGTGCACGACGCCGAGGTCGCCGGTGCGGAACCAGCCGTCGGGAACGGCGGCGCGCGTCGCTTCGGGATCGTCGAGGTAGCCGAGCATGACGTTGTTGCCGCGCAAGGCGATCTGGCCGACGGTGGCGCCGTCGGCGGGCACGTCGGTGCCGTCGTCGGCGATCACGCGGGCGGTGCAGGAGATCATGTTGCCCACGCCCTGGCGTGCCTTGAGCCGCGCCTGTTCCTGCTCGTCGAGCGCGTTCCACTCCGGGCGCCAGTCGCAGATCATCGCCGGGCCGTAGGTTTCGGTCAGGCCGTAGAGGTGCGTCACGTCGAAGCCGAGCTCGCTCATGCGCCGCAGGATCGCGGGCGACGGCGGCGCTCCCCCGGTGGCGACGCGCACCGTCGTCTCGACCGGTGCCGCTTCCGGGGCGTAGGCGAGCATCGACAGCACCGTCGGCGCGCCGTTGAGGTGCGTCACGCCCTGTTCGCGGATGAGCTGCCACACCCGGGCGGGCTCGACCTTCGGCAGGCACACGTGCGTGGCCGCGGCCGCCGTGACCGCCCACGGGAAGCACCAGCCGTTGCAGTGGAACATCGGCAGCGTCCACAGGTGCACGGCCGAGGGCGACAGGCCGGTGTGCCCGACCATCGCCAGCGCCTGCAGGTACGCGCCGCGATGGCTGTAGAGCACGCCTTTCGGCCGGCCGGTGGTGCCGGAGGTGTAGTTGATCGACAGCACGGACCGCTCGTCCTCGGGCGTGATCGCCAGCGGCTCGGCGGCCGCGAGCAGCCGTTCGTACTCCTCACCCGTGCGGATCCGGCGCGGCGCGGTTTCGGACAGCAGCCCGACGGCGTCCTCGACGAGCTCGTCGAACACCGGGTCGTGCACCAGCACCGCCGCCCCCGAGTGCTCCAGGATGTAGGCGATCTCCCGCGCCGCGAGCCGCGTGTTCACCGCGACGAGCGGCACGCCCGCCCACGGCACCCCGAAGTTGGCCTCGAGGAGAACGTGGGTGTTGGGCGCCAGCACGGCCACCGGCCGCCCGTCCGCGAGCGGCGCCAATGCCCCGGCCAGCCGGCGGCATCGCTCGTGCAGCTCCGTGTAGGTCCAGCGGTCTTCACCGTCGACCACGGCGATCCGCTCCCCGTGCGCGGCCGCTGCGCGGTCGAGGTAGGCGGTCGGGGTGAGCGGCTCGTACGACAGGGTGCTGATGGAGTCCACGGATTCCTCTCCCGGCTTCGGCGACGGTGCCGCAGAAGAGAATAGGCCGCGCTCAGCCTCCGAAACCGGGAATGTGAGGCACGAGTGACTCCGGCGGCGGCCCGGGCGGCCCCGAAACCAGCTGCACCACGGCCCCGACCGCCGACGCCCCCGTCAGCCGCACCGCGAGCACCCCGGTCTGCGCATCCGGCTGCGGCACGTCACCGGAGTAGCACGCCGACCCGCCCCCACCCTCGTAGAACGTCGAGACACAGCCGGTGGTCAGGTTCCCGGAGCCGCTGCCGTGCGCGCCCTTGAGCTCGTAGTCCACACCGCCGGGCCCGATGCGGGTGATCGCCAGCGTGTCGACGTTGCCGCGCCCACCGGCCGGAAGGTCGACCGGCTTCGTCACGAGCACTTCGCAGTTGCCGTCGGCGCAGGCGGCGTAGTTCCGCCCGTCGGCCGCGTTCGGCAGTGCCCCACCGGCGGGGTGTGCCTGGCCGGTTGTGCTGGTACTGCAGCCGGCGACCGCCAGCAGCAACGGGGTGAGCCATTTGCGGTTCATGGGGGCTTCTTCCCTCCCTCGCGCGCTCGCTCGCGTCGGGAGGAAGGTAATGCCGCGACGGCGGGAGGGGTCCCGGTTCGCGATGGCCGGAGCCCCTCCTGGTGTGCTTACGCTCAGCCGCCCGGACCGACCGGCGTCACCAACATGCCGTCCTGCACCTGGCGACTGCCACGGGGTGGATCATTCCGCGGTCCATGACACCCCTCCCTCGTTCCGAGAGGAATTAGTTGCTGCACGGCGGAGGGATCCCGGTCCGCGGTCGTGAGCCCCGCCTGGCGTGCTTGCGCCCAGCCGACCCGACCTGCCGGTGTCACCGACATGCCGTGCGCGCCGGGCGACCGCCAGCGAAGTTGCCGCCGAAACGACGAGAGGGGTCCCGGTCCGTGATGGACCGGAACCCCTCCTGATGTGCTCGAGGTCAGCCGACCGGGCCGTTGACCGGGGTCACGGAGACGTCGTGCTGCTGGCCGGTCTGATCCACCACGGTGATGGTGAGCTTGTCGCCCGGGTGGTGAGTGTCCATGAGGGTGGTGAGTGCGGTCGCCGAGTCGACGGCCTTGCCGTCGACCGCGGTGATCACGTCGCCGCCCGCGAGGCCGGCCGAGGCGGCGGGGCCGCCCGCGACGACGTCCTGGATCTGAGCGCCGGTCGAGCCGCCCTGGGCCTGGCCGCCCTGCGCCTGTCCCTGACCTTGGCCGAGCCCGCCCGGGGACTGCTGCGCCTGGCCGGCGTCGCTCACCGACACGCCGAGGAAGGCGCTCTGTCCGATGTGGACGGAGTCGGACGACTTGCCGCCGATGATCTGGTGGGCGAGGTCGATCGCCTGGTTGATCGGGACCGCGAAGCCCTGGTGCCCGCCCGAGGTGCCCTGCTGGCCGTCGCCTTCGCCGAGACCGCCGTCGCCCTGGCCCTGCCCCTGGCCCAGACCGCCGTCGCCCTGGCCGAGGCCGCCGAGACCGCCTTGGCCCTGCCCGAGACCGCCTTGCCCGAGACCTCCCTGCCCGAGTCCGCCCTGCCCCTGGCCAAGCCCGCCGCGGCCGCGGCCGAGCCCGCCCTGGCCCTGGCCGCCGTTGAACTGGAATCCCTGCGACGCGGCGGTGTCGACGCCGATCACCTGCCCGTTGGCGTTGACCAGCGGGCCGCCGGAGTCGCCGGACTGGATGTCGGCGTCGACCTGGATCAGGTCGGTGAGCTGCTCCGACGAGCTGGCGGACTCGTCCGACGCGGTGATCGACTGGTTCAGCGCGGTGACCTTGCCGGCCGCCACGGCCGGGGTGCCGCCGGCGCCGCCCGCGTTGCCGATCCCGACCACGGCGTCGCCGACCGCGACCGCGGACGAGTTGCCGAGCGTCGCGGTCTTCAGGCCGGAGGCGCCGTTGAGCTTGATCACCGCGATGTCGTGGCTGCGGTCGTAGCCGAGCACGGAGGCGGTGTAGGTCTTGCCGTCGCCGATGTCGGTCACCTTGATGCTGGTGGCGCCTTCGACGACGTGGTTGTTGGTGAGGATCTCGCCGTCGGAGGTCAGCACGATGCCGGTGCCCGCCGCGGCGGCGCTCTGGTAGCCGAGCTCGGTGTTCACGTCGACCAGGCCCGGGTCGACCTTCGTCGCGATCCCGTTGGGGTCGATCGACGTGCTCGACGTGCCCCCGGGAGGAGCCACGGACCCGAAGCTCTGGTTGCCCCCGGCGGATTCCGAGCCGGGCGTCCACACGAAGTGCCCGATGCCCAGGCCGAGCACCACCGAAAGCCCGATGGCGCCGACAGCGATCGCCGCGCTGCGCATCGGCCGCGGCGGCCGGTGGTACGGGGTCTGCGGGAACTGCTGGGTGCCCGGGTGCTGGCCCCACGCACCCTGCGGTGCCCAGCCTTGGTTGTAGCCGGCGTAGGGGCCGTAGTGACCCTGCTGACCCGGCGTGCCCGGTTGACCCGCCGCGCCCGGCGTGCCCGGCTGACCCGCTGCACCCGGCTGTCCGTACTGCCCGTACGCGCCCGGCTGGGTCTGGTCACCGTGTCCGTACGGCCAACCGCCGGTCTGCTCACCGGTCGACCCCGGCTCCTGTTCGCTCATGTTCCCGCTCCAGCCTCGTCCCGCTCCTGGCTACCGCCTCGACCAGAACACACCCCGTACCTGAGATTTTCCTTGCCGGGCTCCGTGGGAAACCTGTGGAGTTCTCCCAGGTTCGGCCACGGATCGGGTGATTCCTCCCGCAGGCGCCCAAATCGGACTCGCCTGGTGGCCGCGCGCGGCGGTGGTTACCGTCAGGGGCATGGGTGAGCTGATCGAGGACGAGGCACGACGCGCGGCGCGTTTGCTGGACGCGCAGGCCAAGGCCGTCGAGCTGTTCGAAGAGGTCGAGCGGCGCGGGCTGCTCGCGCCCGGCGTGCGCGAGACCGAGGCGAGCAACGCGGTGCGCGACCTCGCGGCCGAACTGTTCGGCGTGGACCGCTACTGGCACAAGCGAATCGTGCGAGCGGGCGAGAACACGCTGCGGCCGTACCGGGAGAACCCGCCCGACCGCGCGATCGCCGAGGACGACATCGTGTTCGTCGACTTCGGGCCGATCTTCGAGGAGTTCGAGGCGGACTTCGGGCGGACGTTCGTGCTCGGCGACGACCCTGTGAAGCTGCGGCTGCGCGACAGCCTGCCCGTGGTGTGGCAGGCCGGGCGCGAGTACTTCGAGGCCCACCCGGACGTGACCGGCGCCGAGCTGTACGACCACGTCACCAAGCTCGCCGCCGAGGCCGGCTGGGAGTTCGGCGGCGCGCACTCCGGGCATCTCGTCGGCCAGTTTCCCCACGAGACGATCGACGGCGAGCGGATCGAGTCCTACATCGCGCCGGGCAGCGACCGGCCGATGCGCCGGCCGGACCGCAACGGGCAGACGTCGCACTGGATCCTCGAGGTCCACCTCGTCGACCGCGAACGGCGGATCGGGGGGTTCTTCGAGGAGCTGCTCGACCTCGGCCACGAGCGGTCCGGCGGCGGCTCGGACTAGACGGTGGCCGGTTTGGCGGCCAGCCAGGAGAGCTTGCCGAGCTTCGGCCGCAGGACCGTGTCCACGCTCCACACGGAGCCGGCGGCCGCGTAGTACAGGCCGAGCGAGGCGAAGATGTAGCCGACGGACGGGCCGAGGTCCGTCATGCCCGGCGCGTCCCACGGCAGGTGGAAGCCTTCGGCCGCCGACCAGATGCCGAACGAGAACACCGCGCTCCCGATGAACACGAGGTTCGAGAACGCCCCGAAGATCAGCCCGAGCGCGATCAGCGTCTCGATCACCGCGGTACCCACGGCGAACGCCGCCGGGCTCCAGCTCGCGACGGTGTGCCACAGCTCCAGCCACTGGTGCACCACAGGGATGGTGATCTTGTCGGCCTTGCCCAGCTCCTTGCCGAGCGTCTGGCCGTGCACGAAGCCCGGCAGCCACTTGAACGTGGCGTCGATCGCCCACACCACGCCGAACACGATCCGGGCTACGGCAGCGGCGTGCAGCCGCCGGAAGGTGGGGGACACGGAACCCGCGACAGGTGCGGCTTGAGTGACAGGGGTACTCACGGCGAAGGTCCTTTCCGGACTCAAGAGGACTGCCCGGCAGGTCGGGCAGAGTGAGCTTAGGCAAACCTAAGCAAATGTCGAGAGTGGTGTTCCTCTCGGCCCGTGCGGTGAACCTGCGGGGATCTGTCGCCGTATGTCGGGGATTTTTCGGTCAAACCAGCTCAATGAGGGTTATTTCGCCCGGCCCTTTTCGGCCGTGAGGCGGCGTTTGCTGGAGGTCGGCCCTCGGATCGGCGGGTGACAAACGGCCACCGTCCCTGGAAAGTTCCCGGGGACGGTGGCTTCGGCGAGCCCGGCGACCCGTCTCGGCTGCGGTCCAGAGCACGCGCCCCGCGGACCCCTCACGAGCGAGGCCGAGCTGTTTCGCCCGGCGCACGTGGCCGATGCGGCGAACTGTGCCCGACGAACCGGCGCGGCCGAGCCGACGAGTGCCCGCCAAGACGCGACAGCCCACCCCGCACCTCGCGCGACGGCACACCAAAGCAACCGCCCCAACGCCGACGTCGGGTCAGGACGCGGCGACCTCACCCGGCAGCGTGCCGTCGAGGTCGGTGAAGGCGTAGTGCGTGGCGAGGTCCGTGGTGGTGTGGACGCGGCCCGAGCGGGTGAGCACGGTGGGGTCCGCCGCGAGGGCCGCGACGCCGCGGCCGACGAAGCGCGGGGACTCAGCCGCGGCGAGGTCGAACTCGCCGGCGCCCGGGATGTCCAGGACGGTGCGGCCGTCGGGGGTGGCGCGGCCGGCGAAGGCGAGCAGTTCGGTGCGCACGAGGCCCGGCCAGATCGAGACGGCCGCGACGCCGCGGTCGCGCAGTTCCAGCGCCATGTCGGCGGTCATCTTGTCGACCGCGGCTTTGCCGACGCCGTAGACGGTGTTCTGCTGGTACGCCGCCGCGCCCGAGGACGAGATGTTGGCGATCAGGCCGCCGCCCGCGGTGAAGAGGAGCGGGGCGGCGAATACGCTCGCCACGTAGTGCGAGCGTGCGCCGATGCCGAGGACCTCGTCCCACGCGGTCAGCGGCAGGTCCCAGAACGGCCGGTTCAGCCAGGCTGCCATGTCGGGCGCGGAAAAGACGTTGTTCACAAGCACATCGAGCCGCCCGGCTTCCTCGGCGACGCGCGCGAAGACCGCCTCCACCTGGGCGTCGTCGTGGTGGTCGCACCGCACGGCGATGCCGGTGCCGCCCAGGGCGGTCACCTCGGCGGCCGTCTCGGCGAGCGTGCCGGGCAACGGCCCGGGTTCGGCGGTGCGGCCCGTGACGTACACCGTCGCCCCCGCCGCACCCAGCTCGAGGGCGATGCCCTTGCCCACGCCCCGGGTCGCGCCCGTGACCACCGCGATCTTGCCCGCCAAAGCTCCGTTCATGATCCCGATCTAACCCGCGTCGCCGGATCACGGCGAACGGCTGGTCCACGAAGGCACGCGTCCGGCGCGCCCACACCGAGCGAGCACGAACCGCGCGGCCTTCGGGTCCGGGCCACACCGATCCGCGGCCAACCGCCGGCCGACCCTGAAGCCACCCGTTCTGTCCACCCGCACCACGGCGGGGCCGGTCCATTTCGGACCGGCCCCGCCGCAATCACCAAACCGCAATCACCAAACCCTCAGTACCGGAACTGCTGCAGCTGCCTCCCGTCGTACGAAGGCACCCAGCCCGTGCGCGTCGCCGGGTCGAGTTGGACCGAGCGTTCGGTGAGCGAGTTGTATTCGCCGCCGAAGGGGCCCGATACGAAGTTCAGCCCGGACACCACCGACAGCTGCTTGCCGGTCGCCAGGTCGATCACCGCAAGCTGGCTCGTCGCGTTGTTGTCCGTGATCACGCCGCCCACCTTGCCGAACTGCGAGATCACCGGTGGCGTGCGGAACGCGACGAGGCCGAGGTGGTGCACCCCGTCCACGGCGAGGAACGCCGCCTGCTGCTGGCGCACGGTGTACGAGTCCCCCGCCGTCAGCGTGTCGCCCGCGATCGAGCCCAGCGAGGTGGTGCCGACGATGTTGAGGCTCACCGAGCGGTACACCAGCTGGTACAGCTTGTTCGCGCCGTCGTCGTAGGCCATCGCGTTCGCGCAGATGCTGCCCGCGCCCGACAAGGTCGTCGCGCCCGAGTCGAGGTCGACGCTCGCCATCGAGGCCGCGCCGCCGCCGAAGCAGATCGGGCCGCCGCCGGTGCGGGCGAGGTAGACCAGCCCGGTGGCCTGGTCGAGCTCGATCATCTTGAACGCGCCCGCCACGGCACCCGGCGGGTCCGCGAGCAGCGGCGTGCCGAGCGCGCCGTCGGCCAGCGTCAGCGGCAGGACGAAGTCGGTGTTGTCCGCCGTCCGCTTGGCGAGGATCGCCACGCGGTGCCGGGTCGCGTCCACCCGGCCGCCCTGCACCGAGTAGCCGTCCGCGGTCACGGAAGCCACCCGCTGCAACGACGTGGTGTCGTACGTTTCCAGCGTCCACCCGGCGTTCGTGAAGTGCAGCAACGCCAGCCGGTGCGCCGAAGCGTCCGCGCCGAGCACCTGGTAGCCGCCGTCGCCGGACGCGTCGGACGTGAGAACCCGCCCGTACGTGCCCTTCACGGCGTCGTACTCCTGCACCGACTCACCACCGCCCGGCGTGCGCAGCGCGGCGTACGACATTCCCTGGGCCGCCGCGGCGAAACTCGTCACCACGGTGTTGCCGGGTGCGTAGCCGTCGTCGACCGCGAGGAACGACGTCGGCGACGCCTGGCCGAGCACCTTGCCGTGGCTATCGGTGGCGAGCACGCGCACGTCGTACGCCACCGAACCACCCAGCCCGAGCTTCACCGCGTCCAGCTTCGCGACGCCGTTGCGCGCCGGGAGCTGTTGATAAGCAACGGATCCCGCGCTCGGGCCACCCTGGTCGCGCCGGTCGCCGTTGGCGTTGGTCACGGTGTTGAGCGAGTTGTACAACGTCGGCGCGGGAGCCGACACCTCCACCGCCGCACCGGTCGCACCCGGCACGCCGCGCACGTCGTAGCCGAGCGAGAACGCCGGCGCGGCCCGGGTGATCTCCGCGAAGTGCCCGGAAGTCCCTCCCGCCGTGAGGATCGGCGCGTCGGGCCGCTGCGCCGCGCCACCGACGCGGATCGCGGCGAACTCGCCGTACGTCGGGTCACCGGCGGTGCCGGTCACCGAACGCTGCACGATCCCGATGCCGTAGATCCCGGCGCCGCCGGCGAAAGCCGAAGCCGGCACGACCACGTCACCGGAGGTCGCGGTGATCGGCGCGACGAACCCCGTGCCGAACAGCGGCGCGCTGACCGGGTTCCAGTGCCCCAGCGTGGACACGACCACCTGCGGGTTCGACAGGTTCCGCACGCCGGTGAGGTCGTAGTGCACCCGCACGTCCTTGCCCACGGCCACGGTCGCCGGCGCCACCGGGGCGAGCGCCTCGGCGTAGGTGCCGTCGGTCGGGCCGAGGGTGAGCGTCTGCGCTGCCGACGCCACCACGCGGTGCCCCGAGCGGACCTCGAAGGTGACGGGCACCGAGCGGTCCTCTGTGGACACTACGGGAAGTCCCGCTGCCGCCAGGATTTCCTTCGGGCTCAGCCGCACGGCGGGCACGGCCGAGGTGAACTCGTGGCCGTGGATCTTCACCGCGTAGGTCGCGTTCGCCGGAGCACCCACCACGTCGGCGCCGACGGTGACCGGGCCGACCAGCCCCTCCCCCGTGCCACCGGTGTCGAGGTCGATGCGGCCGCCGTCGGCGTTCTCGGTGAAGGAACCGCCGAGCCCGCCCACCGTCACGCGGTGCGCTACGGAAACCCTCGTGATCGCCGGGTCACCACGACGATCACCGAGCACCGACTGCACGGCCGCGGTCACGTCGATCTGCGGACCGACCGTCACCGGGCGGTCCATCTGCGGCGGTGACGCGACCGGCCGCGCCGTGTGCTGCAGGACCGACCGGACGTCGGCCGGGCTCAGTGACCGGCCGGCCAGCTTCGCCGCCTGCAGCACCACCGCCGCCGCGGCCGCGGTCATCGGCGCGGACGCCGACGTGCCGCCGTTGAGCACCGGCGTCACGTCCTGCGCGCCGCCGCGCTGCGTGTGCTCCACGACGAGGATGCCGTCGCTGGGCGCGGAAACGTCCACGCGCGTGCCGAAGCCCGAGGAGAAGTTCCCGGCCCCGTCGGTGCGGGTGGTGGCGAAGGTCGGGTTGTGCGCGGCCGCGCCACCGGCTTGCTGCGGCACGGCGAGCGTGTCGTCCAGCGTGGTGCCACCGACCGCGATCGCGCCGCTGTCGACCACCTTCGTCGGTGTGGTGGAGAACTGGTCGTCCGCGATGTCCGTGGTGTCGCGGGCGTCCTTGGTCACGTCGGTGGGCGTGCTGCCGCCGTCCGGGCCGACCGCGGCCGGGGTGTAGAGGCGCGTGCCGTCGTTGGAGGAGATCGTGACGACGATGTGGTACTGCTTCACGATCGTCGAGATCACGGCCTGCGCCACCGGGTCGTCTTCGAGGTAGCGGCCAGGGAAGCCCGCGCTGTCGGTGCCGACGCCGAGGCTCGCGGTGATCACGTCCGGCCGCGGCGTCTGGCGCGCGGCGGCCAGCAGCGCCACGGAGATCTGGTCGAGCGTCGGCTCCTGCGGCACCACCAGCCGGTACTGCGCGCCGGGCGCGATGCCGAGCAGGTCGGTGAAGCCGTCGCCCTGGGCGCCGGCGCGCTGCGCGTCGTGCGGCAGCGGGGCCATCACGCCGAAGTCGAGCAGCACCTCGCCGAGCGCGGGATCCTCGTTCTCCACAGACCCGAGCGGGTCGAGCCGGCCCGAGGAGTCGGCGGTGTAGGTGGGGATCAGCGGCATCGACGGCACGTCGAGGTAGCGCTGGCCGCCCTGCACGACCGTGGTCGGGCCGTAGTTGCGGACGTAGGTGTCGCCCGCGTCGGCCATGCCCTGGTCGGTGAGGTCACCGAGGGAGACGTTGGTGATGATCTCGCCGCTGCCCGGGAGCTTCCCGTGCAGCAGGCTGTACGCGCCGAGGGCGTTGGTGCCGCCCGCGTTGAGGTAGCTCTGCGCCGACGACGTCACGCCGTAGTTCGAGGGCAGGCCGGTCGGCGGCTTTTGGTGCGCCTGCGGCAGTTTCGCCGCTTTGACTGCCGGCTGGGGCAAGGGCACGGGGCCGGTGGACATCGCCGAAACGCGACGGTCGGGCTGCGCGCTCACCACACCGGGCGTGGCGGCGAGCTTCTGCACGGCGGCATCGGTGTGCAAGCTGTCGGCCAGGTGCACGAGCACGGTCGTGGCCAGCGCGGGCACGTCGGTGGCGTCGGGGAAGACCGGTTCGACGGAGGTCGCGCCGACCGCGGACAGGGCCGCGTTGACGCCGTTGTCCGACGTCTTGGCCGCGCGGCGACCGGCCGCGAGCGGGGCGCCGGTCACGGCGGTGGACGCGGCGAGCTGCACGAGGACGTCACTCGGCTGCTCGGGCGTGGCGCCCTGGGTGAAGGCGGCGCGCACGGCGTCGTCGGTCGGGGCCAGCGAGCCGAGGGCGGAAGTGCCCTGCGGCAGCGCGAGCACGGTCTTGCCGAGCGTTTTGCCGTGGGCGTCGGCGCGGGTCGCGGTGCCGTCGGGGGCGACGGTGATGGCGCCGCCGTCGGGCATCGCGACGTGTCTCGACGGTGGTGGCTGATCGGGCTCGGGTGCGGCGGTGGCCGGTGCGACGGCGAGACCGGTGAGGGTCACGGCTGCGGTGACAGCGGTCAGGACACGGCGAAACGGGATCGTTCGGGCGCGGGGCACCTGGCTCCCTTTCGGGTCGGGGGGACGGGGAGTTCACAGGGTCGTTGGCGGGGAAACACTGTGCGGTCGGCCAGTGATCGGATCAATTTCCCAGCCGTGGCAGCGGTGGCGCAAGATAGCCACCATGACCAATAGTCGCCAGGTGGCGGGTTCCCGCCAGCAGCTGCGGGACCTCGACGCGCTCGGCGTCCCGGCCACCGACGCGCGTGTCTACACGGCACTGCTCGGCCATCCGCGCACTCGGGCCGTGGACCTGGTGGAACAATGCGGACTTTCCGCCCAGCAGGTGGCGCGGGCGCTCTCGCGGCTCACCGCGAGCGGCATGGCGAGCCGGGTGCCCGGGCGCCCCCCGCGCTACCTCGCCGCGGCCCCCGACATCGCACTGGGTGCGCTCGCGGCCGAACGCGCGGCCGAGCTGCGCAGCGCCCGCGCGGCCATCGAGGACCTCATGGCCGTGCACCGCGAAGCCAGCCGGTTCACCCACCCCGCCGAGCTCGTCGAGGTCGTGACCGGCGCGGAGAACATCGACGTCCGCGTGCGACGGCTGCAGGACGAGGCCCGCACGCAGATCCGCGGGTTCGACCGGCCGCCGTACGTCAGCGTGCCCGGGGAGAACCTCGACCTGGAACGGCAGCGGCTCAAGGCCGGCATCGTCTTCCGCGTGATCTACGACCGCGAGGCGATCGCCTTCCCCGGCCGGCTGCAGAACGACATCCTCGTCAGCGGCACCCACGGCGAACGCTCGCGCGTGCGCCCGCAGCTGCCGATCAAGATGGTGATGGCGGACGAGGAGGTCGCGGTGATCCCGATCAGCTCGTCACCGCACGTCGTGGACGCGGCCTACATCATCCACGCCTCGGCCCTGCTCGACGCGCTCGTCACGCTGTTCGAAGCGGAGTGGGACCGCGCCGTGCCGATGGGCGAGGCCTTCACCGACCCGGCCCCGGATCGCGATCCCGAAACGACGACACTGCTCACCTTGCTCGCCGCCGGTCAGACCGACGCCGGCATCGGCCGCGCCCTCGGCTGGAGCCCCCGCACCACGCAGCGGCGGGTGCAGCGGCTGATGACCGAGCTCAACGCCACGACCCGGTTCCAGGCCGGCATGAACGCGAAAGCTCGCGGCTGGCTTTAGGTCCAGAGAACCGCGGACGTGGTTCCGGCCCGAGCCGGGGTTTCCTGCCGCCGCAACGGAAAACCCCGGCCCGGGCCAGGTCTGATCACCCCGGGCGGCCGGGTTTCCGGAGCTTCGCCCGGCTCGCCGCAAGTCGAGCCGGGCGAAGCCGCGGAGATCCGCGCCCGCCTGATCTCCGCCCGCCGCCGCGGCCCGAATTCGCGGAGGCGTCCGGTGGCGTGAACCGCCCGGGTGAAACGTCCGAAGTGGACGCTCAGGTCACGTGCACGTAGTCGACCACGAGCTGCTGCGGGAACTGCGTGCCACCGTCCGGGTCACCGGGCCAGTCGCCGCCCACGGCGAGATTGAGGATCAGGAAGAACGGGTGGTCGTAGACCCACTTGTTGCCGTTCAGGTCGGCCGGCGTGCGCGTCTCGTAGGCGTTGCCGTCCACCGACCACACGATCTTGTTCGTGGACCAGTCCACCGCGTAGGTGTGGAAGTCGTCGGAGAAGTTCGGCCCGTTGTAGGCCGCGCCGATGCCGTTGGCGCCGGAGTAGCCCGGGCCGTGGATCGTGCCGTGCACGGTGTTCGGCTCCTTGCCGATGTTCTCCATGACGTCGATCTCGCCGTCCGTCGGCCAGTTGCCGCCGCCGAGCATCCAGAAGGCGGGCCACATGCCCTGCCCGCGCGGGAGCTTCATGCGGACCTCGACGTGGCCGGAGCTCGTGGAGAACTTGCCGGACGTGTTGAGCCGCGCCGAGGTGTACTCGCACGGGCCGTACCAGCAGTTGTTGCCCGAACTCTCCTTCTTCGCCGTGATCACCAGGTGACCCTGACCGTCGAGCGCCGCGTTGGCCGCACCGGAGGTGTACCACTCGCGCTCGTGGTTGTTCACGTTGTCGCCGGTCTCGTAGTTCCACTTCGAGCCGTCGGCCGGGCTGCCCGCGGGCCCGTCGAAGTCGTCGGTGAACGCGGCGGCCGGGCTCGCCGGAGCCGCGTTGCCGGCCGGTGTCGCCGTGAGCGTCACGGCGCCGGCCACCGCCAATGCCGCCGGAATCGCCAGCAGCCGCCACCGGGCAGACGTCTTCAGAGACTTCATCGTCGTCATCCCTCGTCACTCGAGGGGCGGCCTGGCGGCGCCACCCCGGGTTTGTTGTGGATCACAACAAAGCTAACCCGACCGGTTGTTCACCGGCAAGGATTAACGTGAGGAATTTTCCGACAGCATCACTAGGCGGTAACCGTGGCCTCCTCCAACAGCCACAGGACACCGTTCGGCGGCAGCTGCAGCACCGCCGACGCCGGCAGGCCGTGCCACGGCTTGGCGACCGCCTCGACCGCGCCCAGGTTGCCGACCCCGGACCCGCCGTAGACCTCGGCGTCGGTGTTCAGCAGCTCGGTCCAGCGCCCGGCGGCGGGCAGGCCCACGCGGTAGTCGTGGTGCGGCACTCCCGCGAAGTTCGCGATGCACGCCAGCCGCGAGCCGTCGGAGCCGATGCGCAGGTAGCTCAGAACGTTGCCGGCCGAGTCGTTGGCGTCGATCCACTGGAAACCCTCCGGCCGCACGTCACCGCTGAAGAGCGCGGCCGTGGACCGGTAGATGTCGTTGAGCCGGCGCAGCAGGTCCTGCACCCCGCGGTGCAGCGGCTGCTCCAGCAGGTGCCAGTCGAGCGAGCGCGACTCCGACCACTCCCGCGGCTGCCCGAACTCGCCGCCCATGAACAGCAGCTGCTTGCCCGGGTGGGCCCACATGAAGGCCAGCAGCGAACGCAGGCCCGCCGCCTTGTTCCAGTCGTCGCCCGGCATGCGCTGCCACAGGGAACCCTTGCCGTGCACCACTTCGTCGTGCGAGAGCGGCAGCACGAAGTTCTCGCTCCACGCGTAGACGAGTGAGAACGTCATCTCGTTGTGGTGGTACGCGCGGTGGATCGGCTCGTGGCCGAGGTAGCGCAGCGTGTCGTGCATCCAGCCCATGTTCCACTTGAAGCCGAAGCCGAGCCCGCCGAGGTGCGTCGGCCGCGTGACGCCCGGCCACGCCGTGGACTCCTCGGCCACCATCACCACACCCGGGTGTCGCCTGTAGACGGTCGCGTTCAGCTCCTGCAGGAACCGCACGGCGTCGAGGTTTTCGCGGCCGCCGTACTCGTTGGGCAGCCACTCGCCGTCCTTGCGCGAGTAGTCGAGGTAGAGCATCGACGCGACGGCGTCCACGCGCAGGCCGTCGAGGTGGAACTCCTCCAGCCAGTACAGCGCGTTGGCCACGAGGAAGTTGCGCACCTCGTTGCGGCCGAAGTTGAACACGAGCGTGCCCCAGTCGGGCTGCTCGCCTCGGCGCGGGTCCTCGTGCTCGTAGAGCGGGCTGCCGTCGAAGCGCGCGAGCGCCCAGATGTCGCGCGGGAAGTGTGCGGGCACCCAGTCCACGAGCACGCCGATCCCCCGCTGGTGCAGGTGGTCCACGAGGTAGCGGAAGTCGTCGGGCGAGCCGAACCGCGAGGTCGGCGCGTAGTACGAGGTGACCTGGTAGCCCCACGAACCGCCGAAGGGGTGCTCCGCCACGGGCAGGAACTCGACGTGGGTGAAGCCGGTGTCGCTCACGTAGTCGGCGAGCTGGTCGGCCAGCTCGCGGTAGTTCAGCCCGGGCCGCCACGAGCCGAGGTGGACCTCGTAGACGCTCATCGGGGCGTCGGCCCAGTTCGTCGCCTCGCGCCGCGCGGTCCACTCGTCGTCGGCCCAGGTGTAGGCCGACTTCGTGACCTTCGACGCGGTCGCGGGCGGCACCTCGGTGGCGAACGCCATCGGGTCGGCCTTCTCGTGCCAGTGCCCGTCGGCGCTGAGGATCCGGAACTTGTAGCAGGAGCCGACCGGCACGTCGGGCACGAACAGCTCCCACACGCCCGACGAGCCGAGCGAGCGCATCGCGTGCCCGCGGCCCTCCCAGCCGTTGAAGTCGCCGATCACCCGCACGCCACGCGCGGTCGGCGCCCACACCGCGAACGACACGCCTCCGACCGCGCCGTGGGGCGTGTCGTAGTCGCGCACGTGAGCGCCGAGGACGTCCCACAGCCGTTCGTGCCGGCCTTCGCCGATGAGGTGCAGGTCGAGCTCGCCGACGGTGGGCAGCCAGCGGTACGGGTCGTCGGTGACCACGGTGTGCCCGTCGTAGTCGACCTCGAGGCGGTAGTCGCCCGGGTGCTCGGGCAGCGGGGCCGCGAACAACGCGTCGGCCACGCGCTCCAGCGGGAACCGCCGGTCTCCCGCCAGCACGGAGACGGACTTCGCCCCCGGCACCAAGGCGCGCGCCACGACGGTGCCGGGGCTCGTGCTGCCGATGCCCACCGTGCCTTGGGCGTGCACGCCGAGCACCGAGTGCGGGTCGTGGTGCGAGCCGGCCAGCAGCCGGTCGATGTCCTGCGGGGACGGAGCCGCCGCGGGCAGATCCCTGGAAACCGCGTTCACGTCTTCACACACCTCCGTGGGCGATGCGGGCGATCGCCGCCATGGGCACGGCCAGCCAGTCGGGCCGGTTCGCGTGCTCGTAGGCCACTTCGTACACCGCTTTGTCGAGTTCGAACGCACGAAGCAGCTCTCCGTGCTCGCGCGGGTCGCCGATCGGGCCCGCGGCCCCGGCGTACCCGTCGCAAAAAGCCGTGCGGTTGCGGAGCGCCCACTCGAGCGCGCGCTCCGTCGTGGCCGGGTCTTCCGGCTGCCCGACCAGCAGCTGCCGGGCCGCGTAGTCGAACGAGCGCAGCATGCCCGCGACGTCGCGCAGCGGCGAGCGCAGCGCGTGCCGCTCCTCCAGCGGCGCGGCCGGCTCGCCCTCGAAGTCGAGCAGCAGCCAGCCGCCGACCGTGCGCAGCACCTGGCCCAGGTGCAGGTCGCCGTGGATGTACTGCATCGAGATCTCCGGCCGGCCCGGTGGCAGCTCGTGCAGCGCGGCGAACACCTTGTGCAGTGCGGGTGCGTGCTCGGCCAGCTCCGGGACGTCGCGCGCGACGCGGTCGAGCCGCTCGGTCATGCCCGCCACCGTGCGGGCGAGCTCGGACTCGTCCACCGGGTGCGCGCCCAGCGCCGCCGCGAGGTCGGTGTGCACGTGCGCCACCGCCGCGCCGAGGCGCTCGGCTTCGCCGGCGAAGTCGCCGCCGACCTCGTCCGGGCGCAGCTCCGGCTCGGCCATCAGGTCGCGCACGCTCGTGGTGGCCATGGCCCAGCCGTCGACGGCGTCGGGCAGGAACACCTGCAGCATCGCGATCGTCGCCGGCTCACCGGCGAGCTCGCCGGTGATCGAGCCGACGACCTCGGCGATGTGCTCGCAGCCCGCCTTCTGCAGCGCGCGGTGCAGCAGCAGGTCCTTGTTCGTCCCGGGGCTGAGCTTGCGGAACAGCTTGAGGATGTACTGCCCGCCGTACACCAGCGACGTGTTGCTCTGCTCGGAGGTGATGGGCCGCGCGCGCAGCCCGCCGGTCAGCTGCGCGCCGGGCTCGTGCTCGAACACCAGTGGGCCGACGCGGTCGCCGGCAACGATGTGGTCGAGCAGCACCGCGGTGAGGTCCGCGTCGCCGCTCGCCTCGTAGAAGTTGAGGCCGCCATCGGCGCCGAGCCACGCCGACGACGAGATCTCCGGCGGGTGCGAGCGGCGCCCGACCAGCAGCTGGTAGGGCTCGGACCGCTCGCCCTGCACCACCTCGACGACCACGTGCAGCAGCTGCGGGTCGCCTTCGACCAACTCGGTGGACGCGAGCGCGCGGACGGCCGTGATCGGCCGGTCCTTGCCCGCGAACCACCGCTGCGCCGGAAGCCAGGCCGGCAGCTCGGCGACGAGCTGCTCCACCAGGTGCCCGTGGTCGGTCAAGGCACTCACCTCATTTCGCCTTCGGCTTCCCGCTCGAGGAGCTGGAACCAGTAGAACCCGTGACCGGGCAGCGTGAGCAGGTACGGCAGTTCACCGACCTCCGGGAATCGCACCCCGCCGGTGAGCTCCACCGGCACGGACCCGCGGTGACCGGACAGGTCGAGCTCCACCGGCTGCGGGAACCGCGACAGGTTGTTCACGCACAACACCACGTCCATGCACCCGTCGGGGCGACGCCACTCGCGCTTGTACGCCAGCACGCTCGGGTTGGACCCGCCGAGGTCCACGAAGTCGCCCTCGGCGAACGCGTGGTGCTGCTTGCGCACCTCGATCATCCGCCGTGTCCAGTTCAGCAGCGAGGACGCGTTGTTCGACTGGGCCTCGACATTGACGGCCTGATGGCCGTAGACCGGGTCCATGATCACCGGCAGGTAGATGCGGCCGGGGTCGCACGAGGAGAAGCCGGCGTTGCGGTCCGGGGTCCACTGCATCGGCGTGCGGACCGCGTCGCGGTCGCCGAGCCAGATGTTGTCTCCCATACCGATCTCGTCACCGTAGTACAGAACGGGCGAGCCCGGCAGCGACAGCAGCATCGCCGTGAACAGCTCCTGCTGGTTGCGGTCGTTGTCCAGCAGCGGCGCCAGGCGCCTGCGGATGCCGATGTTGGCCTTCATCCGCGGGTCCTTGGCGTACTCGGAGTACATGTAGTCGCGCTCTTCGTCCGACACCATCTCGAGCGTGAGCTCGTCGTGGTTGCGCAGGAAGATGCCCCACTGCGTGCCGCTCGGGATCTGCGGGGTCTGCAGCAGGATCTCCGAGATCGGGAACCGCGACTCGCGCCGCACGGCCATGAAGATGCGCGGCATCAGCGGGAAGTGGAACGCCATGTGGCACTCGTCGCCACCGACCGCCTGGTCGCCGAAGTACTCGACCACGTCCGAGGGCCACTGGTTCGCCTCGGCCAGCAGGATCCGGCCGGGGAACTCGTCGTCGACGACCTTGCGGCAGTGCTTGAGGAACTCGTGCGTGCGCGGCAGGTTCTCGCAGTTGGTGCCCTCCTGCTCGAACAGGTACGGCACGGCGTCGAGCCGGAACCCGTCGATGCCGAGGTCGAGCCAGAACCGCAGCACGTCGATCATCGCTTCCTGCACGGCCGGGTTCTCGTAGTTGAGATCCGGCTGGTGGCTGAAGAAGCGGTGCCAGTAGAACTGGCCGCGCACCGGGTCGTAGGTCCAGTTCGACGTCTCGGTGTCGACGAAGATGATGCGCGCGTCGGCGTAGCGCGAGTCGTCGTCGCTCCACACGTAGTAGTCGCCGTACGGGCCGTCCGGGTCCGAACGCGACTGCTGGAACCACGGGTGCGCGTCGGAGGTGTGGTTCAGCACCAGGTCGGTGATGACCCGGATGCCGCGCTTGTGCGCTTCGCCGAGCAGGTACACGAAGTCCTCGACGGTGCCGAACTCCGGCAGCACCGAGCGGAAGTCGCTGATGTCGTAACCGCCGTCGCGCAGCGGCGAAGCGTAGAACGGCGGCAGCCACAGGCAGTCGACGCCGAGCCACTCCAGGTAGTCCAGCCGGCTCGCGAGGCCGCGCAGGTCGCCCGTGCCGTCCCCGTTCGAGTCGGTGAAGGCGCGCACGAGCACCTCGTAGAACACGGCGCCCTTGAACCAGTGCGGGTCGCGCGGCGCCGCTTCGGCGTGTGCGAACTCGTCGGCCTGCGGTTCCACGAGCAGGCCCTCGGCGGTCATCGCCTCACCCGTGTGCGGAACACCGTCCAGGCCCAGAGCTGCGTCGGGCCGGCTCTCGTCGTCCATCAAACTCCACCTCGTCCCGCGTTCCGGCGGTACGTTCGATCGTCCCTGCCGCGTGCCGTGCGTGCAGGGTGGCTGCAAAAAATCGTTCAGGGCCCCGTTCCCGATCCGACCAAAAGTAGGCGGGCACCCAACTGAGCGTTACTGCGTGTGGCAACCGTTCCCGCCGTGGCTGTGGTCGGATCGGGAACCAGAAGCACGGCTATGCCGCGAGCCGGCGTCGGACCGCGACCACGTGCGCGACCGCACGCCACGGTTCGAGCCGGACGAAGTTCGCCTGGCCCCAGTCCCAGGTCTCCCCGGTGACCTCGTCGTGGGCGATGAGCCGCTCGTGCCAGTCGAAGCCGAGCGACTCCAGGTCGAGCCACAGGGTGCCTTCCTGCGCACCGTGCGGATCGAGGTTCACCACTGTGACGACGGTGTCGCCGGTCGCCGGGTCCTGTTTGGAGTAGGCGAGCAGCGCGCCGTTGTCGACGTGGTGGAACCGCAGGGTCCGCATGCCCTGCAACGCCGGATGGGTCTTGCGGATGGTGTTGAGCTTCGTGATCCACGGCTCCAGCGAGCGGCCTTCGGCCAGCGCCCGCTCGAAGTCGCGCGGACGCAATTGGTACTTCTCCGAGTCGAGGTACTCCTCGCTGCCCTCGCGCACCGGCTTGTGCTCGTAGAGCTCGTACCCGGAGTAGACGCCCCACGTCGGCGACAGCGTGGCGGCCAGCGCCGCCCGCAGCGCGAACATTCCCGGGCCGCCGTGCTGCAGCGACTCGTGGAGGATGTCCGGGGTGTTCACGAACAGGTTGGGGCGGCCCTCGTTCCAGTGTTCGACCAGGTCGGTCCCGAACTCGGTCAGCTCCTCCTTGCTCGTACGCCAGGTGAAGTAGGTGTAGCTCTGGGTGAAGCCGAGCTTCGCCAGGCCCCACAGCCGCGCCGGGCGCGTGAACGCCTCGGCCAGGAACAGCACGTCCGGGTGCGCGTCCTTGACCGACTGGATGAGCCACGCCCAGAAGTCCGGCGGCTTGGTGTGCGGGTTGTCGACCCGGAAGATGCGCACCCCGTGCGACACCCAGTGGAGCACGACGCGGAGCACCTCGTCGTAGACGCCGCGCGGGTCGTTGTCGAAGTTGACCGGGTAGATGTCCTGGTACTTCTTCGGCGGGTTCTCGGCGTAGGCGATCGTGCCGTCCGGGCGGGTGGTGAAGAACTCCGGGTGCTTGAGCACCCACGGGTGGTCGGGCGCGGCCTGCAGCGCGAGGTCGAGCGCCACCTCCATGCCGAGCTCGTCGGCGCGGGCGACGAAGGCGTCGAAGTCCTCGAACGTGCCGAGGTCCGGGTGGATCGCGTCGTGCCCGCCCTCGTCGGCGCCGATGGCCCACGGCGAGCCGACGTCCTCGGGCGTGGCGACGAGCGTGTTGTTGGGGCCCTTGCGGTTCACTCGCCCGATCGGGTGGATCGGCGGCAGGTACACCACGTCGAAGCCCATGTCCGCAACCCGGTCGAGTGAACGCGCGGCGGTGGCGAAGGTGCCGTGGACGGCGTTGCCGTACTCGTCGACCCCGCCGGTGGAACGCGGGAAGACCTCGTACCAGGAACCGAAGGCCGCGCGCTTGCGGTCGACCCACAGCTTCAGCGGTTTGCCCTTGGTGATCAGTTCCCGCACGGGGAATTCGTGCATCAAGTGACGCACTTCGGGCGAAAGCGCGGCGCCCACGCGCTCGGCGAGGTCGCGGCCGGCGTCGCGCAGATCGGTGGCTGCGCCGGCGAGCAACGCGCGCTCGGCCCTGCGCTCGGGCCGGCGGGACACGCGCTCGAGCAGGCGCGCGCCGTTCTCGAGGTCGTTGGCGAGGTCCTCGGGCCCTTGCCCCGCCGCGATCTTGACCTCCACGGCGTGTTCCCACGTGGCCCACGGGTCGCTCCACGCGTCGACGCGGTAGGTCCACAGGCCCTCGGTGTCGGGCACGATCACCGCGGCGAAGAGGTCCAGTCCCTTGCCGCGCTCGGCCATCCGCGTCTGCCGCGACACGCGGTCGCCAGGACCGCGCCACGCGACGGTGGCCGACACGGCGTCGTGACCTTCACGCCACACCGTCGCGGACACCGGAAAGTGTTCCCCCACAACGGCTTTGGCCGGGTACCGGCCGCAGCTGACCGTGGGGCTGACGTCGTCGATACCGAGCCGGCCGGTCATGGCAACGCCCCTCTTTTGACTGCGCTGATCCCCCGCGAACGCGAGCACGGTCAGTGTGCCTGAGTCCCTCAAAGCCCTTGACAGCGGGGCCTTTTACGGTTGTACCCGCCACCCGGTCGGGCGAAACGGCTCCGGCCGGACGAAGTTTTCGCCGTTCCCACACGTTCGGTTCGATCGCAACTCGAACGCCGGAACAATCACCCGCGCCTGGTTTTCGCGGTTTCCCCGTAACACGGAAGTCGAGCGCCGTTCACAATCAGGCGCGAGTCGCCGCGCGGTGGTTCGCGCCCGACTGTCCACAATGGGCTCCGCACACGACCGCGCCGCCGGCTCCGGGAGCCGGCGGCGCAGGTGTCGGGTGGGACTGCTCGGGGTGCTACCCGACGCGGGCCGGGAGCGCGGCGAGGATGTCCTGCACGCGCTCCTTGGCGTCGCCGAAGAGCATCTGGCTGTTGTCGCGGAAGAACAACGGGTTCTGCACGCCCGCGTAGCCCGGTGCCATGGACCGCTTGAACACCACGACGTTGCCGGCTTCCCAGACCCGCAGCACCGGCATGCCGGCGATCGGGCTGCCCGGGTCCTCCGCGGCCGACGGGTTCACCGTGTCGTTGGCCCCGATCACGAGCACGACGTCGGTGTCGGCGAGGTCGTCGTTGATCTCGTCCATCTCCAGGACGATGTCGTAGGGCACCTTCGCCTCGGCGAGCAGCACGTTCATGTGCCCGGGCAGCCGGCCGGCGACGGGGTGCACCCCGAACCGGACGTTCACACCCTGCTCGCGCAGCCGCCGCGTCAGCTCGGCCACCGGCGACTGCGCCTGCGCGACCGCCATGCCGTAACCCGGCGTGATGACCACCGAGCTCGCGTTCGACAGCAGCTCGGCCACCCCGGCGGCGTCGATCTCGCGGTGCTCGCCCGTGACCTCCGCCGGGCCGCTGGTCGCCGGCGCGCCGAAGCCACCCGCGATGACGGAGATGAACGAACGGTTCATCGCCTTGCACATCACGTAGGACAGGTAGGCACCGGAAGAGCCGACGAGCGCGCCGGTGATGATCAGCAAGTCGTTGCCCAGCAGGAAGCCCGACGCGGCCGCGGCCCAGCCCGAGTACGAGTTGAGCATCGACACGACCACCGGCATGTCGCCGCCGCCGATCGAGGCGACCAAGTGGACGCCCAGCGCCAGCGCGAGCACCGTGACCACCACGAGCAGCCACGTGGCGGGGGTGATCACGAAGAACACGGTGAGCACCGCGAACGCGACCAGCGCGCCGAGGTTGAGCACGTTCTTGCCCGGCAGCTGCAGCGGCTTGGACGGGATCCGCGCCGACAGTTTGAGGAAGGCGATGATCGAGCCGGTGAACGTCACGGCGCCGATGAACACGCCGATCACGACCTCGGCGTGGTGGATGCCCAGCAGCGACCCCACGAGCTCCGTCTGTGCGTCGTTCCCCTCGACCTCGAGGAACCCGTTCCAGCCGACCAGCACCGCGGCCAGGCCGACGAAGCTGTGCATCAGCGCGATCAGCTCGGGCATGCCGGTCATCTCGACCACGCGCGCCCGCCACACTCCGATCGCCGCGCCGATCACGAGCGCGATGAGCAGCAGCGTGATGCCGAGGCCTGAGGCCAGGCCCAGCGCGGTGGCCGCGGTCGCGACCAGTGCGATCGCCATGCCGGCGATCCCGAACCAGACCCCGCGGCGCGAGGTCTCGTGCTTGGCGAGCCCCGCGAGGCTGGCCACGAACAACAGGGCGGCGATCAGGTACGCCGCCGACTTCCACGTTTCAGCGTGCACTGGTCACTCAGCTCCTCGAGAACATCGACAGCATCCGGCGGGTCACCATGAACCCACCGACGACGTTGATGGCGGCCAGCAGCACGGCGGCGGCGGCCAGGATGGTGGTGGCGATCCCGCCGCCGGAGATCTGCAGGATCGCGCCGACGACGATGATCCCCGAGATCGCGTTGGTCACCGACATCAACGGCGTGTGCAGCGCGTGGTGCACGTTGCCGATCACGTAGAAGCCGATCACGATGGCGAGCACGAACACCGTCAGGTGCCCGGCCAGCTCCGGCGGGGCGAACGCCGACGCCAGGAACAGGACCACCGCGCCGATCACCGCGACCACCGCCCGGGCCCACGGCGACTTGGGCTTCTCCGGCTGTGCCGCAGCCTGCGGGGCGGGTGCGGGCGGCGGTGCCGCGCTCACCGACACCTTCGGCGGCGGCCACAACACCTCACCGTCGCGGACCACGGTCAGCCCGCGCTGCACCACGTCCTCGAAGTCGAGGGCGAGCCGGCCGTCCTTCTCGGGCGTGAGCAGCTTCAGCAGGTTGACCACGTTGGTGCCGTAGAGCTGTGAGGCCTGCGTGGGCAGCCGTCCCGGCAGGTCCGTGTAGCCGATGAGCGTGACCCCGTTGTCGGTCGTCACGACCTCGCCGGCCTCGGTGCCGGCGACGTTGCCGCCCTGCGCGGCGGCCATGTCGACGACGACGCTGCCCGGCTTCATCGACGCGACCTGCTCGGCCGTGAGCAGCTTCGGCGCGGGCCGGCCAGGGATGAGCGCGGTCGTGATGACGATGTCCACGTCCGCGGCCTGCTCGGAGTAGATCTCCGCCGCCCGCCGGTCGTAGGCCTCCGAGGTCGCCTTCGCATACCCGTCGGTACTGGCCTCCTGCTCGACCTCGACGGCGAGGTACTCGCCACCGAGCGAACGGACCTGGTCGGCCACCTCCGGCCGCGGGTCGGTCGCGCGGACCACGGCACCCAGGCTGTTGGCCGCGGCGATCGCCGCGAGCCCGGCGACCCCGGCTCCCGCCACCAGCACCTTCGCCGGCGGCACCTTCCCGGCCGCGGTGACCTGGCCCGTGAAAAACCGGCCGAACACGTGCGCGGCCTCGATCACGGCGCGGTAGCCGGCGATGTTCGCCATCGAGCTGAGCACGTCCAGAGACTGCGCCCGCGAAATCCGCGGAACCGCGTCCATCGCGAGCGCCGTGACGCCGCGGGCGGCCAGCGCCGCCAGCCGGTCCGGCTCCAGCGCCGGAGCCAGCATCGACACCAGGGTCGTGCCCGGGCGCAAGTTCTCGATTTCGCCCGGGTCGGGCGCGTTGATGGTGACGACGACGTCCGCGTCCCACACCGGATCGGCCGACACCTCGGCGCCCGCGGACAGGTAGGCCTCGTCGTCGAACCCCGATCGCACGCCGGCCCCGGACTCCACCAGCACGCGGTAACCCAGGCCGATGGCCTTGCGCACGGTGTCCGGCGTCAGCGCGACGCGGGTCTCGGTTTTCGTCGACTCCGCGACCAGTCCGATACGCAGACCGGGCTCGGATCCGGTGCCGTCGTCGCTCATGCACTTCTCCTCGGGGATAGCCACGCTGGATTTCAACATCCAACGATCCGGATGACGAGGGGGATTCCGGCGATCCGAGGTGAGAGTGATCTCTTGACCGATTTCTGCGAAACCTCTTGATCGATGCACCTCGGGGACCGCCGGGTCCCCGCGCTAAAGCGGCTGGGGGCCCGACACGAAGTCCCGCGGCGCTCGGAGCAGCTGCAACGACCGGGCCGCCACGACGATGCGGCTCTTCGGTTCCAGCACCCCGACGTACGCGGGGCTGCCGTCGGCCGTGCCCGTGTCGAGCGTGGGTTTGTAGGTGGCACCGTACTCGGGTCCGGGCAGCACCACCTCCACATCGTCCTCGCCGGCGTGCAGGATCAGCAGCCACGAGTGGTCGGTGACGAGCTCGCCCTCGCGGTTGCGGGCCTGGGAGTTGGACCCGTCGATCCACATGCACAGCGTGCGGCGGCTCTCGTCGAACCAGTCGATCTCGTCGAACTCCTCGCCGTCGGGCCGGAACCAGATGAGGTCCGGTTTGCCGGTCGGCGTGGTGCGGCCTTCGAAGAACTCCGGCTGGCGCAGCGCGGGGCTGCTCGCGCGCAGGCGCACCACGCGCCGGGCGAAGGCGAGCATCGGCTCTGACGCGGCCGAGGGCGTCCAGTCGACCCACGACGTCTCGTCGTCGAGGCAGTAGGCGTTGTTGTTGCCGCCCTGGGTCCGCCACATCTCGTCGCCCGCGACGAACATCGGCGTGCCGGTGGACAGCAGCAACGTGGCGAAGAGGTTGCGCGCCTGGCGGGTGCGCAGCGCGACGATGGACTGGTCGGCGGTCTCGCCCTCCACGCCGTGGTTCCACGAGCGGTTGTCGGTGGTGCCGTCGCGGTTGTCCTCGCCGTTGTCCTCGTTGTGCTTTTCGTTGTAGGACACCAGATCCCGCAACGTGAAGCCGTCGTGGGCGGTCACGAAGTTGACCGACTGCCACGGCCGGCGCAGGTTGTGGTCGTAGAGGTCCGACGAACCCGAGAGCCGGAACGCGAGGTCGCGCACACCCGTGACCCCACGCCAGAAGTCGCGCAAGGTGTCGCGATAGCGGCCGTTCCATTCGGCCCACTGGGCGCCGAAGTCGCCGACGCGGTAGCCCTCCCCCGTCGCGTCCCAGGGTTCGGCGATGAGCTTGCACCGCGAGAGGACCGGGTCGGTGGTGATGGCCGTGAGCATGGTGGAGTCGCGGTCGAACATGCCGCCGCGCGGGCGGCCCAGCGTGCTCGCGAGGTCGAACCGGAAGCCGTCCACGCCGAGCTCCTGCGTCCAGTACCGCAGCGAGTCGGTGACGAGCCGGACCACGGTCGGCGAGCCCGAGTCGAGGGTGTTGCCGCAGCCGGTGATGTCGGCCATCTGCCCGCGCTTGGTGTGCAGGTAGTACGCCGGCGCGTCGAGCCCGCGCAGGAACAGCGTGGGCCCGTCGGGGCCGCCCTCGCAGGTGTGGTTGAACACGACGTCGACGATCACCTCGATGTTGGCCGCGTGCAGCGCCGCCACCATCGTCCGGAACTCCTCGATCTCGCGGCCGGGTTCGCTCGCGTACCCCGGGTGCGGGGCGAAGTAGCCCAGCGGCGAGTAGCCCCAGTAGTTGTGCCGGCCCGCGCTCACCAGCGACGGTTCGTCGGCGAACGCGTGCACCGGCAGCAGCTCCACTGTGGTCACGCCGAGCCGGGTGAGGTGCTCGATCGCCACCGGGTGCGCGAGACCCAGGTAGGTGCCACGCAGCGCTTCCGGGATGAACGGGTGCAGCTCGGTGAACCCCTTCACGTGGAGCTCGTAGATCACCGACTCCTCGAACGGCACCTCGGGCCTCACGCCCGTGTCCGGCCCGCCGGGCGAGGTGACCACCGACAGCGGCACGTTGCCGAGTGAGTCCACAGTGGACGCGGGACCGCGGTCCGGGTCGCCCACGAACCCCTGCGCGGCCGCGAGGTCGGTCAGCCGGCCGCTGATCCGGTGCGCGTATGGGTCCACGAGCAGCTTCGCCGGGTTGCAGCGCAGCCCTCGTCCCGGGTCGTACGGGCCGTGCACGCGGTAGCCGTAGCGCTGCCCCGGCGTGACGCCCGGGACCAGCCCGTGCCACACACCGAACGTCCGCTCGGTCAGCTCGATGCGGCGCTCGGTGCCGTCGTCACCGAGGAGGCAGACCTCCACTGCGTCGGCCACCGCCGAGGTGACGGCGAACCGCACCCCTCCGGCTTCCGGGTGAGCGCCGAGCGGAAAGGGGCGGCCGGCCAGGACCTGGGTGTCGGAAGCGGGTCGTGTTGCCATGGGGAGATCCTCCCAAACCGGCCCGTCCCGCGGGTCCGGCTACCCGGCTGAACTTTCCGGGGAAAGTGCCGGATTTCCCGCGTAAACGCCGGTCAGGAGGTCGCCACCAGCACGAAAGACGCGGGAGGCAACCGCACGGATTCACCGGCATGGTCGAACTCCGGCGTGTCCCAGGACGCCAGGACCTCCCCCGGCGTCCCGGCCAGTGGGACGGTCGCCGTGGTTTCGCCGAAGTTGCAGACGAGCCTCAGTGCGCCGCGGTGCAGCACGAGCCACGAATCGTCCGGTGCCGCCCGCACGACGAATCCGTCGAGGCTCGGGTTGGCCAGCTCGGGCCGTTCGCGCCGGAGCCGGATCAGCATGCGGTAGGTCCGCAGCATCTCCTGGTGCGCCGGCTGCTCCGGCTCGGACCAGTCGAGCCGCGAGCGCGCGACGGTCGCCGGGTCCATCGGGTCCGGCACGTCGGCCTCGCCCCAGCCGTGGCGGCCGAACTCGCGCCGCCGGCCCGTGCGCACGGCCTCGGCCAGCTCCGGGTCGGGGAAGGAAGCGAAGAACTGCCACGGCGTGCTCGCCGCCCACTCCTCGCCCATGAACACCATCGGCGTGTACGGCGAGCAGAACACCACCGCGGCCGCGGCCGCGATCAGGCCCGGCGCGACGGTGGCCGAGAGCCGGTCGCCGGTGGCGCGGTTGCCGATCTGGTCGTGGTTCTGCAGGTACGCGAGGAACCGGTCGCCCGGCACCTTGCGCGTGTCCACCGGACGGCCGTGGGTGCGTTCGCGGAACGACGACCAGGTTCCGGCGTGGAAGAACACCTCGCGCAACGTTTTCGCGAGCGCGCCGGGCGCGGCGAAGTCCGCGTAGTAACCGGAGGTCTCGCCGGTGATGCGGACGTGCAGCGTGTGGTGCAGGTCGTCGGACCACTGCGCGTGCACGCCGTAGCCGCCCCCTTCACGCGGGGTGACGAGCCGCGGGTCGTTCTGGTCCGACTCGGCGATCAGGGTGAGCGGGCGTCGCACGGCCGCGGACAGCTCGCCGACCTCGGCGGCCAGCTCCTCCAGCAGGTGCGTGGCGCGCTTGTCCACCAGCGCGTGCACGGCGTCGAGTCGCAGCGCGTCCACGTGGAAGTCGCGTAGCCAGCCCAGCGCGTTGTCGAGCACGTAGCGGCGCACCTCGTCGGAGCCCGGGCCGTCGAGGTTGAGGCCCGCACCCCAGTCCGTGTGGCCGGCGAAGTACGGGCCGAAGCGGTCGAGGTAGGCGCCAGAGGGACCCAGGTGGTTGTAGACGACGTCCAGCACCACGGCGAGGCCGCGGGAGTGGCACGCGTCGACGAACCGCTTGAGGCCGTCCGGTCCGCCGTAGGGCTCGTGCACCGCGCCCCACAGCACGCCGTCGTAGCCCCAGCCGGCCGTGCCGTCGAACGAGTTCACCGGCAGCAGCTCGACGTGCGTGATGCCGAGGTCCACGAGGTGGCCGAGCCGCTCGATCGCCGAGTCGAACGTGCCGCCCTCGGTGAAGGTGCCCAGGTGCAGCTCGTACACGACGCCGCCGGGCAGCCGACGACCCGTCCACGCGCCGTCGGTCCACTCGAACTCGGCGTGGTCGTACACGCGCGAAGCCTCGTGGACGCCGGCCGGCTGGCGCAGCGAACGCGGGTCCGGCAGCGGCTTGTCGTCGTCGCCGAGGAGGAAGGCGTAGTCGGTACCGGTGACTTTGGCCTGCCACCAGCCGCCGGCGGTTTGGCGCATCTCGTGGTCAGAGCCGTCGACCCGCACCCGCACGCGCTCCGCGGCGGGCGCCCACACGGTGAACATTCAGGAATCCCCTCGCACCAGAAGAGCCACCGGGTACTTGTCGAACAGCGTCGCGGCCATGGGCGCGTCGCCGACCGCGCGGCCGGTGAGCACGTCGGTCCAGAAGCCGTCGGTCAGCGGCAGCACGGTGTCGCGCCAGCCGCCGGACTTCTCGAGCCCGACGGGCAGCCGCGTCACGGCCACCGCCAGGTCCTCGCCGCGCTGGAACGCCAGCAGGTGCTCGGCGACCGCGCCCTCGGCCTTCAGCGGCCGGTAGCCGGTGAACAGCTCGGGCCGTTCGCGCCGCAGCGTCAGCGTCCGGTGGACCAGGAGCAGCTTCGCGGCACCGGATTCGTCGACCTCCGGCTGCTCGCCGGCCAGCACGCGCTCGAGGATCTCGCGGCGCGCGCCGTAGTCGACCTCGCGCCGGTTGTCCGGGTCCACGAGCGAGAAGTCCCACAACTCGGTGCCCTGGTAGACATCCGGCACGCCCGGCCCGGCCAGCTGCACCAGTTTCTGGCCCAGCGAGGTCACCCAGCCCGGACCGCGCAGCTTCCCGACGAACTCCTCGACCTCGGCCACCAGCTCGGCGTCGCCGAGCACCTGCTCGGGCCACGCGGCGACGGCCTGCTCGAACGCCTCGTCGTGGTCGGTCCAGGTGGTGCGGAGCTTCGACTCCTTCGCCGCCTTGTCGAGGTAGTCGCGCAGGCGCTCGGGCGCGATCGGCCACGCGCCCACGAGCGTCTGCCAGGCCAGCAGGTTCAACGCCGGCTCGTCGATGCCGCGGCGCTTCGTCCAGCGGCGCACGGCGGCGCCGAACTCCTCGGCCAGCTCGGACAACGCCGCCTGCCGCGCCCGCGTGTCCTCGGAGCGCTTGGTGTCGTGCGTGGTCAGCGTGGTCATGCTCGCCGGACGTCCGGCGGCGCGCCCCGCGGCCAGCTCGTGGAACTCGGCCACGCCGCGCCCGAAGCGGTCGGGGTCGCCGCCGACCTCGTTGAGCGCGGCGAAGCGGGTGAAGCGGTAGAAGGTCGTGTCCTCGGTGCCCTTGGCCACGACCATGCCCGACGTCTGCTGGACGCGCGTCGCCAGCTCGCCGCCGGGTTCCGCGCGGACCTGCGTGTCCAGCGCGGTCAGGGCTTCGCCCAGGTCGGGCCGGCGCGAGCGTGCGCGCTCGACGGCGCCCGTCCACTCGGCGGTGCCCTCCGGCAGGTAGGAGCGGTAGACGCCGAAGGCGATCATCACCTCGGCCACCGCGGCGCGCGCGGCGTCCGGCTCGATCCCCTCGACCAGGCCCGCGATGCGGTGCACCTCGGCCACGAGGATCCGGTCGGTGACCAGGCGCCGCGCTTCCTCTTCCACGGCGAGGTAATCGGTACGTCCGCCCAGCTCACCCACGAGCCGCGTGAACACCGGTTTCGCGGCCGGGTCCACGAAGACGCCGGTGATCTCGTTGAGCGCGTCGTAGCCGGTGGTGCCGTCGACCGGCCAGCTCTGCGGCAGGGCCTCGCCCGGGTGCAGGATCTTCTCCACGACCAGCCACGCGTCGGGCGCGCCCGCGCGCAGGCGGCGCAGGTAGCCGCCCGGGTCGGCCAGGCCGTCCGGGTGGTCCACGCGCAGGCCGGCGACGTCGCCGTCGGCCACCCAGCGCAGCACCTCGCCGTGGGTCTCGGCGAACACCTCGGCCTTCTCGACCGTGACGGCCGCGAGGTTGGTGATGTCGAAGAAGCGGCGGTAGTTCAGCTCGGCGTTGCCGCGGCGCCAGCCGACGAGCTCGTAGTGCTGGCGCGCGTGCACCTCCTGCGGCGTGCCCTCGCCGGTGCCGGGCGCGATCGGGAAGCGGTGGTCGTAGTAGACCAGTTCGTCGTCGTCACCGGAGCGGTCCACGGTCAGCTCGGCGACGGCCGCGTCCTCGCCGAGCACGGGCAGCAGCACCTTGCCGTGGCTCCAGTCGATGTCGAAGAACCCCGCGTACTCCGACGCCTGCCCGTGGCGGAGCACGTCCCACCACCAGCGGTTGAGCTTCGGGACCTCCACGGACATGTGGTTCGGCACGATGTCGACCACGAGCTTGAGCCCGGCGGACCTCAGCCGCGCCACCAGCACCTGGCGGGCTTCCTCACCGCCCAGCTCCGGCCGCGCGCGGGTCGGGTCGACCACGTCGTAGCCGTGCGCGGAGCCGGTGGTCGCGTCGAGCACCGGCGACGCGTAGAGCGCACCCGCGCCCAGGGCCCGCAGGTAGTCGACGATCCCGGCGGCGTCGGTGAAGGTGAACTCCGGGCGCAGCTGCACCCGGTACGTCGAGGACGGCGCGTTCACGCCTGCTCCTCCCGGCCGGTGCGCTGCAGCACCACGAGCGACCGCGCGGAGAGCGTGTGCTTGCCGCCACCGGGCACCGGGTCCACATCGGACTGTCCGACCTGGCCGGTGGCCGTGTCGACGACGACCGTCCACTCGGTGCCGTACCCGTTGGCGGGCAAGGTCATCGCGATGTCCTCGTAGTGCGCGTTGAACGCGAGCAGGAACGACTCGTCGACCACCGCCATGCCGCGCGGGTCGAGGTCGGAGATGCCCTCGCCGTTGAGGAAGATGACCACGGACTTGCCGAAGCCGTCGTCCCAGTTCTGCTCGGTCATCTCCTCGCCGGCCGGGGTGAACCAGGCGATGTCGCCGAGCTCCTCGCCCTTGCGCACCGGCTTGCCCTGGAAGAACCGGCGGCGGCGGAACACCGGGTGGCGTTTGCGGAACGCGGTGAGCGCCGCGGTGAAGTCGACGAGGTCGGCGTTCTCCTTGGCGAGCGCCCAGTCCATCCAGGACAGTTCGGAGTCCTGGCAGTAGGCGTTGTTGTTGCCCCGTTGCGTGCGGCCCAGCTCGTCGCCGTGCAGCAGCATCGGCACGCCCTGGGACAGCAGCACGGTGGCGAGCAGGTTGCGGCGCTGACGGGCGCGCAACGCGAGGACCTCCTCGTCCTCGGTCGGGCCCTCCACGCCGCAGTTCCACGACCGGTTGTCGTCGGCGCCGTCGCGGTTGTCCTCGCCGTTGGCTTCGTTGTGCTTCTCGTTGTAGGACACCAGGTCCTCGAGGGTGAAGCCGTCGTGGGCGGTGACGAAGTTGATCGACGCGAACGGCCGCCGGCCGTCGTCCTGGTAGAGGTCCGACGAGCCCGTGATGCGGGAGGCGAACTCCCCCAGCGTCGAGGGTTCGCCGCGCCAGAAGTCGCGCACGGTGTCGCGGTACTGCCCGTTCCACTCCGTCCACAGTGGCGGGAAGTTGCCCACCTGGTAGCCACCGGGGCCGACGTCCCACGGCTCGGCGATGAGCTTGACCTGGCTCACGATCGGGTCCTGCTGCACGAGCTCGAAGAACGTGGACAGGCGGTCGACGTCGTAGAACTCGCGCGCCAGCGCGGAGGCGAGGTCGAAGCGGAACCCGTCCACGTGCATCTCGGTGACCCAGTAGCGCAGCGAGTCCATGATCAGCTGCAACGTGTGGGGGTTGCGGACGTTGAGCGAGTTGCCCGTGCCCGTGTAGTCCATGTAGTACTTCGGCTCGTCCTCGACCAGCCGATAGTAGGCCTCGTTGTCGATGCCGCGCATGGACAGCGTCGGCCCGAGGTGGTTGCCCTCGGCGGTGTGGTTGTAGACGACGTCGAGGATCACCTCGATGTTGGCTTCGTGCAGGGCACGGACCATGCCCTTGAACTCCTGCACCTGCCCGCCCTGCCCCGGCATCGCCGCGTAGGCGTCGTGGGGCGCGAAGAAGCCGATGGTGTTGTAGCCCCAGTAGTTGCGCAGGCCCTTCTGGTCCAGGCCGTGGTCGGTCACGAACTGGTGCACCGGCATGAGCTCCACCGCCGTGACGCCGAGCTTCTTCAGGTGCTCGATCACGGCGGGGTGCGCGAGGCCGGCATACGTGCCGCGCAGGCGGTCGGGCACGAACGGGTGCGTCATCGTCATGCCGCGCACGTGCGCTTCGTAGATCACAGTCTCGTGGTAGGGCGTGCGCGGTGCGCGGTCGTTGGCCCAGTCGAAGAACGGGCTCACCACCAGCGAGTACGGCACGTGCCCGGCCGAGTCCTGGTCGTTGCGCGTCTCCGGGTTGTCGAACTCGTACCCGAACAGCGCCTCCGACCAGTCGACGCCACGCGAAAGCGCCTTGGCGTACGGGTCGATCAGGACCTTGTTCGGGTTGCAGCGCAGGCCGCGGTCAGGGTCGTACGGGCCGTGCACGCGGAAGCCGTAGCGCTGGCCGGGACCGATGCCGAGCAGGTAGCCGTGGTGGACGAACCCGTCGACCTCCTCCAGGCGCGAACGCGTTTCCGTGCCGTCCTCGTCGAACAGGCAGAGCTCCACGTACTCGGCGACCTCGGAGAACAGGGCGAAGTTCGTGCCCACCCCGTCGTAGGTGGCGCCGAGCGGGTAGGGCCTTCCGGGCCAGGGACGCACGGGACTCTCCTTGGGGGACATCGGTTTGTCGGGTTTCTCGGGGAAGACTGACTTACCCGCGCGGGCGGGTCTCGAACCACGAAGGCCGGCCCGGGCGGTTACGGGAGCGGGCGGGCGGCCTTGAGCGGGGCGACCGCCGCACGCACCCGCGCGTCGGCGAAGAACCCGTCGACACTGACGGGGAGCGGGATCCGCCAGTTAGGGTACTGGTCGATCGTCCCGGGCAGGTTGGGCTGGCGCCGTTCGCCAACCACGTCGGCAGGTGAGGTGAGCACCAGGCGTGACGCCGCCGAGGCCAGGAGCGTGTGCAAGGCCACCACCGGGTCGTCGGCGGGGATGCCTTCGCGCGCAACGAGGTCGAGCAGCGCGCTGCGTTCGGCCGCCGCCTCCGTGTACTCCTGCTCCACGGGCCGGTCGAGCAGGCCCAGCTCGGCCCGGACGCGCACGTGCTCCGCTTCGAGCCAGCCGGACACGGTGGGCAGGTCGTGGGTCGAGATGCTCGCCATCGCGTGCGGGTCCCAGTCCGCAGGGCGGACGAACGGTTTGCCCGGTGCGTCCCAGTCGCGCTGGAACCACAGCACGGCGGAGCTGAGCACGCCGCGTTCGTGCATGGTCTCGGTGACGGTCTCCTCGACCGTGCCGAGGTCCTCACCGACCACCACGGCGCCGGCGCGGTGGGCCTCCAGCGCGAGCACGCCGAGCATCGCCTCGGCGTCGTAGTGCACGTAGGTGCCGCGGCCGGCGGGCTCGCCCGGCGGGATCCACCACAGGCGCCACAGTCCGGCGATGTGGTCCACGCGGATGCCGTCGGCGTGCTGCAACACGCCGCGGATGACGTCGCGGAACGGCGCGTACCCGGCCTCGGCGAGGCGGTCGGGCCGCCACGGCGGGAGGTTCCAGTCCTGGCCCTGCTGGTTGAACGCGTCGGGCGGCGCGCCCACGCGCACACGCGCCGCAAACACGTCGCGCAGCGCCCACGTGTCGGCGCCGCCGGGGTGCACGCCGACGGGCAGGTCGTGCACGACACCCACCGTCATCCCGGCCTCACGCGCCGCGAGACGGACCTCGTCGAGCTGCTCGTGGCACAGCTGCTGGAGCCAGCCGTGGAACTCGACGCGGTCGGCCAGCTTCTCGCGGGCCGCGGCCACCTCGGTGCTCGCCGGGTCGCGCAGGGCCTCGGGCCACTCGCGCCAGTCGGCGCCGTGCACCTCGGCCAGCGCGCCGAACGTCGCGAAGTCGCGCAGATCGCCGCGGAGCTCGACGGGCCGCGGGTGGTGCGGGCGCAGCAGCTCGAGCGCGGTGCGCTTGGCGTCCCACACGGCGTCGTAGTCGATCAGGTCCGGAACCGCGTCCGGGGCCAGGGCCAGCACCTTCGTGCGCGTGGCCTCGTCGGCCTTGGCGAACGCCTCGGTGTCGGTGACCCGCAGGTACACGGGGTTCGCGAAGCGCCTGCTCGACGGCGAGTACGGCGAGCGCTCCACGGGGTGCGCGGGGCTGAACGCCTGCACCGGGTTGACCAGCAGCACACCCGCGCCGAGCTCGGCGGCCGAGCGCGTGGCCGTGGTCCGGAGGTCGCCGAAGTCGCCCATCCCCCACGACCCGGCCGAGTGCAGGGCGTAGAGCTGCAGCATCCAGCCCCACGCGGCGGGCACCTCGGGCAGCTTCGCCGGGACCACGGCCAGCGGCACCCGGCGCTCGCCGGCGACGACGTGGTGCCAGCCCAGCGGCAGGTCGGCCGGCAGCGTGGTGCCGACGTCGCGAGTCGTGCCGTCCTCCAGCTCGACGGTGACCTCGCGGCCCAGCTCGCGCCTGTCACCGGCGCGTACGACGATCGTGGGCGGCAGGTCGGCCGACGCCCGGGACTCCCGGACGCGCTCCAGTGCCCGGCGGATCGACTCCGCGCTCGAGGCGTCCACGTCGAACTGTGCGAGGACGGCGACGACCACCTCGGCCTCGACCCGGACTTCCACGCGGTCGGAGTTCTCGTAGTGGGTCGCCACGCCGTAGGCGGCGGCCAGCTCGGCCAGCTCGGGCGAAACGTCGGGGCTCGGTGATCCGGAGGCGGTCGGGCTCTGCACCGGCCCAGTGTCGCGGCCCGCGCCGGGGCGCGCCAATCGCCTCGCCGGGCGGCACCCGAATGCCGGATGCGTACAGCGGTGACCGGCCAGTCGGGGGGCGTGCCGGCCGGTCACCGCCACACCCACCGAGAGGCCATCCGGTGAACAGAATGACGCGTGGGGACGCACGTCACCTTTTCGAGTGAAGTTCTCCCCGCTCAGCGCGCGAGCGAGCCCGGGTACAGGTATTGGGCCGGCGGGATCACGGAGCTGTGCGCCCACGCGGTGAAGAAGCCCGACAGGTCCTGCCCCGCCTGCGCCGACGCGAAGTGCTCGAAGTCGGGCCAGGACGCGTTGCCGTCGCGGTGCGCGGCGATCCAGTGCTTCAGCAGGCCGAAGAACTTGTCGTCGCCCATCGTGCGGCGCAGCGCGTGAAGCATGAGCGAGCCGCGGTCGTACAGGGCGTAGTCGAGCGGCCGGTCCTTGCCCGGGTCGTAGATCGGCACCTGCCAGTAGGCCGCGTCGCCCGCGTTCTGCTCGACGATCGAGCGGTAGCTCTCGTCGAGGTCGGCCCCGTTCTCGGCTTCGTCCCACAGCTGCCCCGCGTACTGGGCGAAGCATTCGGCCAGGCAGCCGTCGCGCCAGTCCGAAAAGGACACCGCGTCGCCGAACCACTGGTGCGCCAGCTCGTGCACGGCCGACGCGTCGAAGAACGCGCCGTCGTAGGTCGGGCGGGTCTGCGTCTCCAGCGCGAGGCTGCCCTCGGTGGCCTCCGGCTCGACGACGATCGCGCCGGTCGAGTCGAACGGGTACGGGCCGAACGTGTCGGTCAGGAAGCCCATGATCTTCGGCAGGAGCGCCTCGGAGTCGGGGAGGATGCTCGTGTTCTGCCCATACGCGGTGATCACGGGAGTGCCGTCGGCGAGCTTCGAGGTGTGCACGGTGAACTTGTCGATCGCCATTGTCGTGGCGTAGGAGACGATCGGGTGGTCCTCGTGCCAGCGGAACGTCGTGTGGCCGGCGTTCGTGGTCGTCGGGCCGGGCAGCCCGTTGCCCACCACCGTCCACCCGGTCGGCACGGTCGCCTCCAGGTGCAGCGCCGCCTTGTCCGAGGGGTGGTCGTTCAAGGGGAACCACGCCGTGGCCGAGTGCGGCTCGCCGCTCACGTCGATGCCGCCGCCCACGAGCCGGTGCCAGCTCGCGCCCACCGGCGGGCCCGAGTACACGACGCGCACGGCGAAGGTGCTGCCGCGCCGCACCCGCGTGCGCGGCGTGATCACCAGCTCGTGCGCGCCCGACCGGGCGATCGCCTTGGCCGGCACGCCGTTCACGGTCACCGCCGAGACCGTGAAGCCCTCCAGATCGAGGTCGAACCGGTCGAGGTCCTGGCGCGCGGCCGCGTGGACCGTGGTGTCGCCGGTGAAGGAACCGGGGTTCGCGGGATCGTAGGACACCTTCACGTCGTAGCGCGAGACGTCGTAACCGCCGTTGCCGTCCTGCGGGAAGTACGGGTCGCCGACGCCGTCCGCGCCGATCGCCGACGGCTGCGCCATGCCGAGCGCCGCCGCTCCGCTCGCGACGAGTGCGAGCGCCTTGCACCAGCTCATGCTTGGTCCTTCAGGGTTCCGGGGTGGAGGTAGGGCTCGGGCGGGATCACGGTGCTGTGGGCCCACGCGGTGAAGAAACCGGTGAGGTCGTGGCCGTACTCGTGGGCCGCGAGGTGTTCGAAGTCGGCCCAGGAGGCGTTGGCGTCGCGGTGCCGGCCGAGGAAATCGCGCAGGGTCCGGAAGAACACGGGGTCGCCGACGGTGCGGCGCAACGCGTGCAGCATGAGCGGGCCGACGGTGTAGGAGCCGCCGTAGAACCCGTCGCCCGGGTCCGCGAGGGGGATCTTCCAGAAGTCCGGGTCGGCGGCGGCGCCGGTGAGCGCGGCGCGGTAGTCGGCGTCGAGGTCGTGGCCCTCCTTCGCCTCCCGCCACAGCCATTCCGCGTAGGTGGCGAAGCACTCCTTGAGGCAGATGTCGGACCAGCGCGCCACCGAGACGCTGTCGCCGAACCACTGGTGCGCCTGCTCGTGCACGATGTCGGTGAACCGCTCCGGTGGGACTCCGCCCGGGTATACCGGCCGGTCCTGCAGTTCGAACCCGCCACCGGTGTCGCCGGGGTAGAAGATCCCGCCCGCCGAGGACAACGGGTACTCGCCGAAGCGGCTGGAAAGAAAGCCGAGCACCTCGGGCAGCCGGTCCTCGAACGGCTTCGCGGCCTCCGTGCCCGTGGTGTACGCGTCGACGACCGGGGTGCCGTCGGCAAGGTGTCCCGTGTGGACGGTCATCCGGTCGATCACCACGCCCGTCAGGTACGAAGCCACGGGGTGGTCCTCGGTCCACGAGAACGTCTTGCGCCCGCCGCGCACCACCGGCGGCGCGGGCACCCCGTTGCCCACCACGGCCCAGCCAGGCAGGTCCGGCATCGTCACGGCGAGGTGGAACGTCGCCTTGTCCGACGGGTGGTCGTTCACCGGGTACCAGCTCGACGCTGAATGCGGCTCGCCGAACGCGTGCACCGCGCCCGCGTCGTCGGCCGTCATCCAGAAGAAGCCCGGCGTGCCCTGGTAGAGCACCCGCACCCGAAAGGACTGCCCGCGCCGCAGGGGTTCGGCGGGCGTGATCACGAGCTCGTGCTCGCCGGTGCGGGTGAAGGCCGCGGGCGCGCCCGCCACCGTCACGCTCTGCACGGTGAAGCCCTCGAGATCGAGGTCGAAACGGCTCAGGTCCTGGGTGGCGACGGCGTCGGCCGCCGTGTCGCCGGTGAGGAAATCGGGTTTCGCGGGGTCGTAGTCCAGCGCGACGTCGTAGTGGCTCACGCGGTAGCCGCCGTTGCCGTCCTGCGGGAACAGCGGGTCGCCGACGCCGTCGGACCCGGGGCTCGGGGCGGCGACCGCCGTACTCGAGGCGAGCACGAGGATCGAGCCGGTGGCGACCGCGGTCGCCCACACTCTCTTCAGCACCGCGCCAGGCTGGCAGAACGGCGGGCCGAACCGGTCAGGAACTTGTCAGGGCCGGATGAGGGTTCCGTGATCGAGTTTGCCCGCGAGCCGCCCGAGCCAGGCCACGACCTCGCCCGGCTCGCGGTCCGGCAGCCCGAAGACCACCTCCGTGACCCCGGCCGCCTCGAGCCGCGCGAGGCCTTCGGGATCGGGCCGCGGGCCGAGCGCGGCCACCTGCGGCTCGCCGGTGCGACCCTCGGCGCGCCAGATCTCACGCAGCAGCCCGACGTTCTCCTCGACGTCCACTTCGGACGGTGTGGTGAGCCAGCCGTCGGCCGAGCGCGCGATCCAGCGGAACGTGCGCTCGGTTCCGGCCGCGCCCACGAGCACGGGAACCCGCTCCTGCACCGGTTTCGGCCACGCCCAGCTCGGACCGAACGCCACGTGCTCGCCGTCGTGGCTCGCGACCTCGTCGGTCCACAAGGCACGCATCGCGTCGAGGTACTCGCGCAGCACGGCGCGGCGCGTGCCCGCGGGCACGCCGTGGTCGGCCAGCTCGTCGGTGTTCCACCCGAACCCGACGCCGAGCGTGACTCTCCCACCCGAGAGGTGGTCCAGCGTGGCGATCGCCTTGGCGAGCGTGATCGGGTCGCTCTCCACCGGGAGTGCGACCGCCGTGGCCAGGCGGATGCGCGTGGTGACCGAGGCCGCGGTGGCGAGCGAGACCCACGGGTCGAGCGTGCGCAGGTACCGGTCGTCGGGCAGGCTCGCGTCGCCGGTGCGCGGGTGCGCGGCCGTGCGCTTGACCGGGATGTGCGTGTGCTCGGGGACGTAGAAGGTGTCGAACCCGGCCGATTCGGCCGCCTGCGCCGCCGCCGCGGGGGTGATCCCGCGGTCGCTCGTGAAGAGCACAATGCCGTGTCTCACGACTCCCGACAGTATTAGAACGTGTTTCAGTTTGCAACGAAATCCGCCTGGCCGCCGGAAGTGTTCTACAGGGAGCAGGTGGCCTTCGGGCCACGGAGCACCGCACCGCCCGTCCGGTTTGGCGATTATTCCTGGAAAAGCGGCGCTTGACGTGGGGTGGGCCGGAGGACTGAACTGGTAGGGGCGATCACCCGGCCCGATCCGTCCTGAGGAGGGGGTCATGCTTCCCCATCGTGACCGCAGTGCACTGCGGAAGATCGAAGAAGAGCTGGCCGCGAGCGACCCCGACTTCGTCGCGGCCCTGAGCGCCGGCGCCCCGCCCGTGCGGTCACGCGCGTGGCTCACCACCTTGATCCTCGCCGACGTCACCGTGGTGTTGATGATCGTGGTCGGGCTGCTGGCCGGCAGCACCGGCATGTTCCTGTGGGGCCTCGTCACGATCCCGGTGCTCGTCTGGATCCACCGGTCGATCCTCATGCGCAAGCGCGACCACACGGCCGACGACGCCAAGGCCTAGCGCAGACTCAGAGCATCGCGGTGATGTTCGGCCGGACACCGAGCAGCGCCTTGCCGTAGATCTCGTGGTTCACCGCCGGCTGTGCCATCGCGTGGGTCAGTGCGAAGTTCGCATCGCGCCAGATGCGCTGCAACGGGTGCCCGTCGGCGAACCCTCCCGTGCCGTGCGCCGCCACGAGAATCCCGATCGCGTCGACGACGCTCTGCACGGCCAGTCCGATGTCCCCGTGCACCCGCGCCCGCGCCAGTTCGGTCATCGGTTCGCCGCTCGAGAGGGCCGCGTCGACGTCGTCCGCGGCCCGCGCGGAGTGCAGGTGCGCGGTGTCGATTTTCAACGCGGCTTCGGCGAAGCGCACCTGGAACACCGCCGAGTCGGCTTGGCGCGCATAGGCGGTTCCGGTCACACCTTTTGCCGACGCGGCCTCGCGCACCAGGCGCAGCGCGGCCCGGCCGAGCCCCAGCTGCGGCGCCGCCAGCACCACGGTCAGGTACGGCGCGAAGACTGAAACACGTTCCAGAAGCGCGGCCGTGCGCACGACGCGGTGCTCGGGCACGAAGAGCTCGTCCGCGACCACGGTGTCACTGCCCGTGCCGCGCATGCCGGCGACGGCCCACGTGTGCTCGATGCCGTAGTCGCGCGCCGGCACGAGCGCCATCGCGGGTTCGCCGCTGTCCCCCACGGGAATCCCGAGCAGCGCCCAGCCCGCGTGCGCGATCCCCGACGCGTACGGCCAGCGCCCGCCGACGCGGTACCCGCCGGGCACCCGCTCGGCCCGGGCGGTCGGCGCGAGCGCGCCCGCGATCTTCGCCCGCGCGTCCGCCCCGAAAACGTCCTCCTGCGCTCGCTCCGGGAAGAGACTCACCACCCACCCACACGCGTTCACGAGCGTGAGCACCCACGACGTCGCGCCGTCCGCCTCGCCCGCTTCCGCGCCGATGTCGAGGAGCGTCCGCAGGCTCGCCTCGTGGCCGCCGAAGCGCGCCGGCGTGCCGAGCCGGAACAGGCCGGCGTCGTCGAGTGCTCGCACGGATTTGTCGGTGAGCCTGCGGTCGGTCTCCCCCTGCGCGGCCTCGGCGGTGAGCAGGGGCCGCAGCTCCCGCGCCCGCGCGACAAGATCGTTCACGGCTCCAGTGTGCCCTCGCGGCTCACTTCCCGGCCACGGCACGCTCCAGCAGCGGTGTGATCCGGTAGGGCACCATCTCGCGCATCACGAGCGCGTTGTGCGTGCGCTCCACGCCGGGGATCTCGAGCATCTGCCCCGCGATGCGGTAGAGGTCGTCGGCCTCCCGGGCCACGACGTGCACCAGCAGGTCGGACTGCCCGGTCAGCCCGCGCACCTGCAGCACCTCCGGCACGGCGGCCAGCGCGCGGCCGACCTCGTCGAGCAGCCGCTGCGTGACCTGCACGGTCACGAACGCCGTGAGCGGGTAGCCGAGCGCCGCGGGGTCGATCCGGTGCTCGACCGAGCGCAGCGAATCGCCCTGTTCCAGCCGCGCGAGGCGGCTTTGCACGGTGTTGCGCGAGAGCCCGAGCTCGTCGGCCAGCGCGACCGCGGTGGCGCGCGGGTTGCGGTTGAGCGCGAGCAGGATCCGGGCGTCGGTGGCGTCGAGCCGCTGGCCACTGGGCATGATGCGCAGTCCTCTCGGCGCGCTGAGGCGCGATTCTGGGCGTTCTGCTCACTGAATAGACCATCGGTTGTGCAGCATACCCAGCTCTGTTGGACTGAAGACCGCGTTACGCCCAAGAAGATCGCAGAGAGGTCGTTGTCGTCGTGAGCAGTCCAGCCGCCGAGCGCACACCGGGAACCGCAGCGGACACGGAAGTCCTGCGCGAGGTGCAGGACCGCGTGCTCTGGCTTTCGACCGCGATCATCGACCACGCCAACCGCGTGCGCCCGAACCCGACCGGGCTCAAGGTCGGCGGCCACCAGGCCTCCAGCGCGTCGATGGTCTCGATCATGACCGCACTGTGGTTCGCGCGGCTGCGTGCCGAGGACCGGGTGTCGGTGAAGCCGCACGCCTCCCCCTTGCTCCACGCGATCAACTACCTGCTCGACGGTCTCGACGAGAAGTACCTGACGTCGCTGCGCGAGTTCGGCGGCCTGCAGAGCTACCCGTCGCGCTCGAAGGACCCCGACCAGGTCGACTACTCCACGGGCTCGGTCGGCATCGGCGCCACCGCGCCGATCTGGGGCGCGCTGGCGCGGCGTTACGTCGAGTCGACCACGGGCGGCGCGGGCACCGGCCGCCAGTACTCGCTCGTCGGCGACGCGGAGCTCGACGAGGGCGCGGTCTGGGAGTCGATCCTCGACCCGAACGTCCAGGAGCTCGGCGAGGTCGTGTGGATCGTCGACCTCAACCGCCAGTCGCTCGACCGCGTGGTGCCCAACATCGGCGCCACGCGCTTGCAGGGCATGTTCGACGCGGCGGGCTGGCAGGTGCTCACCGTCAAGTACGGCCGCCTGCTGCAGGAGCTGTTCGAGCGCCCGGGCGGCGAGGCCCTGCGCCGGCGCATCGATGACATGCCCAACCCCGAGTACCAGCGCCTGCTGCGCTGCACGCCGGCCCAGCTGCGCGAGCGCCTCGCGTCGGCCGAGCTGGCCCCGCTGCTGGACTCGCTCGACGACGAGACGCTGCACGCGGCGATCCGCAACCTCGGCGGCCACGATCTGTCGGCGCTGCTCGACTCGTTCGACGCCATCGACGACCGCCGCCCCACGGTGATCTTCGCCTACACCGTCAAGGGCTTCGGCCTCGCGAGCGAGGGCCACCCGCAGAACCACTCGTCGCTGCTCACGGCCGAGCAGCTCGGGCAGCTCGCCGAGCGCGTCGGCACGTCGCTCGACGACCCGTGGCACAAGTTCCCCGAAGGCTCGGCCGCGGCTCGGCTGTGCGCCGAAACAGCGACCAGGCTGCACCGCGAACCCGTTGTCGCCCACGAGGTTCCGGCCATTCCCACCGACATCGGCCGGACGCCGTCGGGCCGCACGACCACGCAGGCGGCGCTCGGCCGCGCGCTGCTCGACCTGACGCGGGAAGCACCCGAAGCCGCGAAGCTCGTGGTGACGCTGTGCCCCGACGTCTCGTCGAGCACCAACCTCGGCGGCTGGGTCAACAAGGTCGGCGTGTGGTCGCCGCAGGAGCGCGTGGACTGGTTCGCCGACGACCCCGAGACCATCCTGCACTGGCGCGAGCGGCCCACCGGACAGCACCTGGAGCTGGGCATCGCCGAGGTGAACCTGGTGAGCGCACTGGGCGAGCTGGGCACCACGTGGTCGCGCTGGGGCCGGCCGTTGCTGCCCATCGGCGTGCTCTACGACCCCTTCGTGGAGCGTGCGCTGGAACCGTGGTCGTTCGGCATCTACGGCGGCGGGCAGTCGATCCTCGTCGGCACGCCCTCGGGCGTCACGCTGGCGCCGGAAGGCGGTGCGCACCAGTCGGTGACCACACCGTCGGTCGGGCTCGAGCAGCCGGGCTGCATCACCTACGAGCCGGCGTTCGCGATCGACGTCGAGTGGACGCTGCTGGCTTCGCTGGCGCGCCTCGGCCGGCCCGACGGCACGTCGGCGTACCTGCGGCTCTCGACCCGGCCCGTGGAGCAGAACCTGGCCGCGGTGCCCACCGACCCGGCCGCGCGTGAACGCCGCCGCCGCCAGGTCGTGGCCGGCGCCTACCCGATCCGCACGGCCGCGGTCGCGCGCCCGGACGTGACGATCGTGGCGATGGGCGCGATGGTCACCGAGGCGCTGGCCGCCGCCGACCGCCTCGACGCGCTGGGCAAGCACGCCGACGTCGTGTGCGTGACGAGCGCGGGCCTGCTCTTCCGCGCGCTGCAGGCGCGCTCGGGCCAGGACACCGCCGACACGTGGATCCTCGACTCGGCGCTGCCGTCCGAGCGCTCCGCGCCGATGGTGACGGTGCTCGACGGGCACCCGCACACGCTCGCGTTCCTGGCCAACGTGCACCGCGTGCGGGCCGCGCACCTGGGTGTGACGCGGTTCGGGCAGTCGGGCGACCTGGAGAGCGTGTACCGCCACCACGGCATCGACACCGACAACATCATCCGCGCCGCGCTGGACGTCGCGGACTGACGCGCCGATCGCCCGCGGCCGGTCAGAGACCACCGCGGGCGATCAGCTGGCGCACGATCACGTCCTGCTGGATCTCGTTGGTGCCCTCGCCGACGATCATCAGCGGGGCGTCGCGGAAGTAGCGCTCCACGTCGAACTCGGTGGAGTAGCCGTAGGCGCCGTGCACGCGGATGGCGTCGAGCGCCACCTCCATCGCGGCCTCGGAGCAGAACAGCTTCGCCATGCCGGCCTCGAGGTCGGAGCGCGCGCCGGAGTCGTACTGGCGCGCGGCGTGCAGGATGAGCTGCCGCGCGGCCGTCAGCTTCGTCGCCATGCCGGCGAGGTGGTTGCCCACCGCCTGGTGCTTCCAGATCGGCTTGCCGAACGATTCGCGTTCCTGCGCGTAGCGGAACGCGTCGTCGAACGCGGCCCGGCCCACACCGAGCGCGCGCGAGGCGACCTGGATCCGGCCGATCTCCAGGCCGCGCATCATCTGCGCGAAGCCGCGGCCCTCTTCCCCGCCCAGCAACGCCGACGCGGGCACGTGACAGTCCGAAAAGGACAGTTCACACGTCTCCACGCCCTTGTACCCGAGCTTGCCCAGGTCGCGCGAGACCTCGAAGCCGGGCACCTTCTCCATCAGCAGCACGCTGATGCCCCGATGCCGGGGCTCGGCCTCGGGATCCGTCTTGCACAGCAACGCGACGAGGCCGGCGCGGCGCGCGTTGGTGATCCACGTCTTGGTTCCGTCGACCACGTACCCGTCGTCGACCCGGCGGGCGCGCGTGCGCATCGCCTGCAGGTCGGAGCCGCCACCCGGCTCGGTGAGCGCCATCGCGGCCCGCAGCTCACCGGTCGCCATGCGCGGCAGGTACTTCTGCTTCTGCTCTTCCGTGCCGTACATGAGCAGCAGCTTCGCGACGACGGTGTGGCCGCCCATCGCGCCCGCGAGGCTCATCCAGCCACGCGCGAGCTCCGCCGTGACGAGCGCGTAGCACGGCGTGGACACCTTGACCTCGCCGTAGGGTTCCGGGATGGCCAGCCCGAAGACGCCGAGCTCCTTCATGCGCTCGATCAGCGCCTCGGGGTAGGTGTCCGAGTGCTCGAGGTCGCGCGCCACCGGGCGCACGTCGCGGTCGACGAACTCGGCCACTGTGTCCACAATGGCCTGTTCCTCGGTGTCGAGCTCCCCCATCAGGCCTCCGCCGCGATCCGGATCAGCGAGCGGGCGCCCTGGCCCGCGCGCATCCGGTCGAACGCCTCGGGCACCTCGTCGAGAGAGATGCGGTGCGTCACCAGGCTTTCCAGGTTCAGCTCACCGGCGCGCACCTCTTCGGCGAGCACCGGGATGTCGCGGTCCGGGTCGGACGCCCCGTAGACGGTGCTGGTGAGCGTGCGCGCGAAGTGGAAGATCTCCAACGGGTTGAAGACCACCTCCTGGTCGCGCCGCCCGACGCCGACCACCGTGCAGTGCCCGCCGCGACGCACCGAACTCCACGCCGTGCGGATCGTCGCGGCCGCGCCCACGCACTCGAAGGCGTGGTCGGCACCGCGGCCCTCGGTGAGGCCGCGCACCTGCTTGGCGAGCTTCTCCTCGCTCAGCAGGAAGTGCGTCGCGCCCGCCGCGCGGGCCAGCTCTTCCTTCTCCGGCGAGACGTCCACGGCGATGATCGGCGACGCGCCCGCGAGCTTCGCGCCCAGCACCGCGCACAGCCCGATGCCGCCGAGGCCGATCACGAGCACCGACTGCCCGCTGCGGACCTTCGCGGTGTTGCGCACGGCGCCGACGCCCGTGAGCACCGCGCAGCCCATCAGCGCCGCCAGGTCGAGCGGCACCCCGTCGGGCAGCGGCACCACGGACTTGCCGGGCAGCACCGTCTCCTCGGCGAAGCCGCCGACGCCGAGCACGACGTTGAGCGGCTCGCCGTCGACCTCGCCACGCGGCAAGGTCGTGATGCCTTCGATCGTGGAGCACAGCCACGGTTCCCCGGCCTGGCAGAACCAGCATTCGCGGCACGCCGCGGCCCAGTTGAGCACGACGCGGTCGCCGGGCTTCACGTGCGTGACCTCCGCGCCGGTCTCGGCGACGATGCCCGAAGCTTCGTGCCCGGGCACGAACGGGTACTGCGGTTTCAGCGTGCCGTCGACCATCGAGAGGTCGGAGTGGCAGACGCCGGCGGCGGCGATCCGCACCCGCACGTCGGCCGGTCCGACGGGCGGCAGCACGATGTCGCGGACCTCGGGCACGGCACCCGGCTCGCGCACGACCACGGCTTTGACCACGGTGTCTTCTCCTTCGTCGCGCTTGAGAACTGGTTCAGAGCTGGATGGACTTGATCTCGGTGAACTCGTCGAGCGCGGGGCGGCCCATCTCGCGGCCGACGCCGGAGGCCTTGTAGCCGCCGAAGGGCGCCAGCGGGTTGTAGGCGCCGCCGTTCACGTCGATCTGGCCCGTGCGCACGCGGCGCGCGAACGCCAGCGCGCGGTCCTGGTCCCCGGACCACACCGCGCCGTGCAGGCCGTACTTCGAGTTGTTGGCGATCCGCAGCGCGTCTTCCTCGTCATCGAACGGGATGATCGACAACACGGGGCCGAAGATCTCCTCCTGCGCGATCGTCGAGTCCGGGTCCACGCCCGCGAACACGGTCGGCCGCACGAAGTAGCCGGTGTCGAGCCCTTCGGGGGTCTCGGCGCCGCCGGTCACCAGCGTCGCGCCTTCGGAGACGCCCTTCGCGATGAACTCCCGCACGCGCTCGCGTTGCGCGGCCGACACCAGCGGGCCGAGCTTCGTCTTCGCGTCCAGCGGGTCGCCGGGGGTGAAGCCCTCGGCGAACTTCTTCGCCAGCGCAACGGCTTCCTCGTGCTTCTCGCGCGGCACGAGCATGCGCGTCCACGCGGTGCAGGTCTGGCCGGCGTTGAGGAAAGCGTTGGAGACACCCACCTTCACGGCCGTGGCCAGGTCGGCGTCGTCGAGGATCACGTTGGCGGACTTGCCACCCAGCTCCAGCGTCACGCGCTTGACCGAGCGCGCGGCGACCTCGGCCACGCGCGTGCCGGCGCGCACGGAACCGGTGAACGACACGACGTCGACCTCCGGGTGCGTCGCGAGCGCCTCGCCGACCACCGGGCCGAAGCCGGTGACCAGGTTGACCACGCCGGCCGGGAAGCCAGCCTCGTGGATCGCGTCGAACAGCTGGTAGGCGCTCAGCGGCGCGACCTCGCTGGGCTTGACGACCACGGTGCAGCCCGCGGCCAGCGCGGGCGCGATCTTGCAGGTGATCTGGTGCAGCGGGTAGTTCCACGGCGTGATCGCCGCGACGACCCCGGCAGCCTCGCGCACGATCAGCGAGTTGCCGACCTTCTCCTCCGGCGCGTCTTCGCCGAGCAGGTCCACGTACGTCTGCACGTCGGTCTGCGGCAGCGCGGCCTGGATGCGCGTGGCGATGCGCAGCGGCGTGCCGACGTCGCGCGCGATCGTCTCGCCGATCTCCTCGGCGCGCTTGGCGAGTCCTTCGTGGAGCTTGCGCAGCAGCTCCGCGCGCTCGGCCCGCGTGGTGGCCGACCACGCCGGGAAAGCCTCACGCGCCGCCCGCACCGCTCGGTCGACGTCGTCGGCCGAGCCTTCCGGGATCTGCGCCTGCACCTGTTCGGTGGCCGGGTTCTCGACGGCGATCGTGGCGGCTCCCGCCGCCGGGACCCACTCGCCGCCGATGTACAGCACGTTGCGCTCTTGCACCGAGTCTCCTTCGACCGGGAACCGCCTTCGCGGCGGATTCTATAGAAAACTCCGGCGGTGTGCCCAGTGCGGATTCGTCACTCGCCCGCCAGCACGCCCTGCGCCGCGAGGAAGTCGAGGAGCAGATCGCCGGCGAGCCGAATGTGCGCGCTCATCGCGGCGCGCGCCGGCGCGGTGGCCCCTTCGCGCAGCGCGGCGAGGATCGGCTCGTGGCCGTCACGCGCGGCGAGCGGCCAGCCGGGGATGTCGGCGTAGGCGGTGAACGGCACATACCGCAGCGTCAGCGACAGCATCCAGGTGAGCTTCGGTGCGGCGGCGGCGCGGTTCACGCGGCGGTGCAGCTCGAAGTCGGCGCGTTCGGTGGCGTCGAGATCTCCGGCGGCCACGGCGCGTTCCAGCTCGTCCTGCAGCTCGGCCAGGCCGGCGAGGTCCGCGGCGGTGAGCCGCCCCGCCGCGCGGGCCGCGAGCTCGCCGGAGAGGTAGGCCTGCGTGTCGTAGAGGTCGGTCACGTCCTGGCGCGTCACCGGCACCACGCTGAAGCCGCGGCCGGGCCGGAAGTCGACCATGCCCTCGCCGGTGAGCGACATCAGCGCTTCGCGCACCGGAGTGGCGCTCACGCCGAGCTGTTCGGCGAGGTGCTCGGTGCGCAGCCGTTCGCCGCCGCGCACGGCGCCGCTCATGATGAGGTCGCGAACCTGCTTGGCCACTCGCGGGCTCAGGCGCTCCCCGGGCTGCCGCGTCTGTCCGGCTTCTGCCACGAAACGACCACCCTGCGGGGCTCCGGCGATGATTCACGCCATCGTAGCGCCGGACGATCCGCCGTGCGGCCGCTACCGCGCGGACGCCACCCGGCCTAGCGTTCGCCGCATGGAAACCCTCGACGCGGGCAGGCAGCGGATCGCCTATCGCACCAGTCCCGGTTCCGGCCCCGCCGTGGTGTTCGTGCACGGCAACTCCTCGTCCTCGGCGGCGTGGGCGCGGGTGCTCGACGGCCCCTTCGGACGGCGGTTCCGCGTGCTCGCACTCGACCTGCCGGGCCACGGCAAGTCCGCGCGCGCCCAGGACCCGGCCACCTACTCGATCCCCGGTTACGCCCGCGTGGTCGCGGACTTCGCCGAAGCGGCGGGCGGCGGCGACGCCGTGCTCGTCGGCTGGAGCCTCGGCGGGCACATCGCCCTCTCGGCCTCGACGCGGCTGCCCGGTGCGCGCGGGATCGTCGTGCACGGCACACCGCCGGTCGCGTCGCCGACCGACCTCGCCACGGCGTTCCTGCCGAACCCGGCCGTGGCCACCGGGTTCACCGGCGAAGTGTCCCGAGAGGACGCGACGGCGTACGCCCGCAGCCAGCTCGCGCTCGGCTCGTCCCTGCCGGTCGACGCGGCGGTCGCCCACATCCTCGCCACCGACCCCGAGGCGCGCGCGGCGCTCGGCCGCAGCCTGCAGAGCGTCGAGAACGCCGACGAGCGCGCGATCGTCGCCGGCTCCCGCGTGCCGGTGGCGATCCTGCACGGCGCCGAGGAGCAGCTGGTGAACCTCGAGTACCTGCGCACCGTCACCTCGCCCCGGTTGTGGCGCGGCGAAGTGCAGATGCTGCCCGGCGCCGGCCACACCCCGCAGGACGAGACCCCGGAGGCGTACGAGGCCGTGCTCACTGCGTTCCTCGACGATCTTCGGTGATCCGGACCACACGGAGAACCTCCGCCGTCACCCCGGGCGTCTAGCCCGGAAGGTCCCGCGCCGTGGGGCCGTCCGGCCGATGTCCGAAGTGGACACCCGAGGAGGGAGAACGCTGTGGGGAACAGGAAAGCGGTGCTGGTTGCGGCCGTGGCCGTGACGCTGGCGGCGGCGGGCACGATCGGGATCACCACCGCGTCGGCGAGCGGCGACCAGCCGCCGGAGGGCGCGCGGGCCACCGTGCACGTGAGCCCCAACCCGGCCACCGCACGGGGCCAGGAAGTCACGATCACCGGGAACTGCGGCGGCGGCACCGGGCTGAAGTCCGTGCTGGGCGGGCTGCCGGACCATCCGGCGCTCGTCGACATTCGCGTCGCCGACCCGAACCCGGCGCACTACCGGGCCACCGCCCGCGTGTCGGACCTGATCGGCTCGGGGGTCGGGCCGGTCCTGGTCGACTGCGGCGGCGAAGCGGGCGTGACACTGCTGGTGACGCGCTTCTGAGCCGGACCCGGGGGATCCCGGCGGTGGGATCCCCCGGGCCGGCACCACCGTTCGGCACCGCTGTGAGGTTGCTGTGCATCCGGGCGCTCGGCGTGCTTTGCGCCTGAAAGCGTGCTGACCTGGACGGGTGGTGATCAACGTTTCCCGGGCGGCGCTGGCGGTGTCGGCCGCCGCGGTGCTGGTGCTGACGGGCGGCGCGGCGGTGTCCGCCTCGGTCGCGGACTCCGGCGGGCTGCTCGGCAGCGACACCGTCGCGAGTGCGGCCGTGCCCTCGTCGCCTGCACCTGCACCTGCACCTGCGGCCACCGACGCGGTCGGCGCGTTGTTCTCCGGGGGCAAGCACTTCTGCTCCGCCAGCGTGGTCCACAGCCCCGCCGGCGACCTCGTCCTCACCGCCGCGCACTGCCTCGGCGGCGGTACCGAGGGCCTGACGTTCGAGCCCGGTTACCACGACGGCGTCGCCCCCTACGGCAGCTGGACGGTGACCGCCGCGGCCGTGCCGGCGGGCTGGACGGCCTCGGCCGACCAGGACCTCGACTTCGCGTTCCTCACCGTCGCCCAGCCCGGCACCGCCGCGTCGCTGGAAAGCCTGACCGGAGCGAACCAGCTCGGCGTCGACCGGGGCTTCACGAACCCCATCACGCTCACCGGCTACCCGGACACGGCCGACGCCCCGGTCGTCTGTGCGAACACCACGACCCAGTCCGACACCTACCAGCAGCGCGTGGAATGCCCCGGCTTCCCCGACGGCACCAGCGGCGGCCCGTGGGTCACGGCGGCCGACCCCGCGACCGGGCTCGGCACGGTGGTCGGCGTGATCGGCGGCTACGAGCAGGGCGGCGACACCGCGGACGTGTCCTACAGCGCGTACTTCGACGACGACATCCAGCGGCTCTACGACTCCGTCGCCGACTGAGCCCAGCAGGTAACAACCAGCACAGTCTCTTGTGAGGACCGACTCCCGCCAGCTAGGTTGCCTTTGCCAACCGAGCTCGACGGGAGCCCGTCCATGTCCCCAGCCCCGGTCCGTCCCGGCGCGGTCCTGCTCGTGGTCTCGGCCGCGACGTTCCTGGCGAGCCTCGACCTGTTCATCGTCACGGTCGCGTTCCCGGCCATCCGCACGGCCTTCACCGGCGCCGACCTCGCGACGACGTCGTGGGTGCTCAACGGCTACACCGTGCTCTTCGCCGCCTTCCTCGCCCCGGCGGGCCGGCTGGCCGACCGCTACGGCCGCCGGCGGCTGTTCCTGCTGGGCGTCGCGGTGTTCACCCTTGCCTCGGCCGCGTGCGCGGCGGCGACGTCGATCGAGCTGCTCGTGGCGTTCCGCGCGCTACAGGCGGTGGGCGCGGCGCTGGTGATGCCGACCGCGCTGGCCCTGCTGCTCACCGCGTTCCCACCCCACCGGCGCTCGATGGCGGTCGGGGTGTGGGCGTCGATCGGCGCGGTGGCCGCGGCGCTCGGTCCGCCGGTCGGCGGCCTGCTGGTGGAAGCGTCTTGGCGCTGGGTGTTCCTGGTGAACCTGCCGATCGGGGTGCTCACGCTCGTGTTCGGCCCGCGGGTGCTGCGCGAAACTCGCGACGGCACCACCGGAGTGCCCGACTTCCTCGGCGCGCTCGGCCTGCTCGTCGGCGTCGGGGCGCTCGCGTACGCACTGGTCGAGGCGCCCGACCGCGGCTGGGGTTCGCCGGCCGTGCTGATCGCGTTCGTCGTCGCCGCGGTGGCGCTGGCGTGGGTCCCGTGGCGCTCCGCGCGCCACGCCGTGCCGGTGCTCGACCTGCCGGCGCTGCGCGTGCCGACGCTGTGGCTGGCGTGCCTCGCGGTCGCCGTGTACTCGGCGGGCTTCGGCGCGATGCTGTTCGGCAACGTGCTGTTCCTGACGTCGCAGTGGCACGACTCGATCCTCGTGGCGGGCTTGTCGCTGGCGCCCGGCCCGCTCGTGGTCGTGCCGATGTCGCAGCTCGCGGGCCGCCTCGCGCACCGCACGGGCCCCGGGCCGGTGATCGCGGCCGGCGGCCTGGCCATGGCGCTCGGCGTGACGGTGTGGCTGCTGCGCATGGGATCCGAACCGGCCTACCTGACGGCGATGCTGCCCGGGCAGCTCCTGACCGGCGCCGGCGTGGGCCTCACCATGCCGAGCGTCTCCGGCATCGTCGCCACGGTCCTGCCCGCGGCCCGCTGGGGCGCGGGTTCCTCGATGATCAACACCAGCCGCCAGATCGGCACGGTGCTCGGCACCGCCGTGCTCGTCGCGATCTACGCCGGCACACAGGACCTCGCGGCCTTCCGGCGCGGCTGGCTGCTGATCCTCGGCACCGGCGTCGCGACGTCCTTGGCGGGCCTCGCGATCGCCACCCGCCGACGCACGGACCACGTACCCGAGGGCGCGGCGGAGCCCACTCTCGCCACGCGAACTTGACCTGGAGTGAGTTCCTAGCCTCGAAGCCATGATCGTGACACAACAGCTTCCCCGAGATCATGCGAGCACGACGTCGCCCGGCTGCGCGACGTCGTGCTCGACGGGGAGATCGTCGCGCTGGACCTCGTCGTGGCTTACCAGAAGGTGACCGTGACGCTCGGCTGCGCAGGTGTTGGATAGGCCTGGCCGGCGCATCAGGAGACGGGAGTTGTCCATTGGGTGAGGTTCGTCGGGTCACTCTTGATCCCTCGCAGGTCAGGCCGGGATCGACGTTGAGGCCGATCGCGCGTTTTGTGGTGGAGCGCGACGGTGTGGAACAGGCGTCGGCGGTGTTGGGGCGGGCGGAGATCTTCGAGCGCGAGCCCCTCGAGTACGCGGTGGCTCGGCTGTCCTGGGCAGAGGGCGGGCTGGGTGCCGCACGGGCCGCGGTGACCGCAGCCGTGGACGCGGCTCCGCAGGGCGTCTCGGTCTACCTGCCCGTCGCGGTGAGCTCCGACCACGCCGCTCGCCGCGACGTCGCGCAGGCGTGCGGGTTCGAGTTGTTCCAGGAGAAAGAGGGCTTCCGGTGGGCCGATACCGGCCAAGCGCTGCCCGAGCCCGTCGGCCTGCGACTGGAGCCGATGTCGCGGATCGGGCAGGAGGCGTTCATATCCGTGATCGGGCGGTGCGTGGTCCAGACCCTGGACCGAACCGACGCCCTGGTGTTCGGCCGGCACCAGCCCCAGCAGTGGGTCACCACGTTCCTGGACCACCACGCTTCTGCCGCGGACGCCCAGTCGTGGCTGTACGCCGAGACGACCGGCGGTGTGCCGGTCGGGTTCGTGGGCCTGGCCCAACGGGAAGGTGATCCAGGGGTGGGCATGATCGTGCTCATCGGTGTCCTACCTGAGCAGCGCGGTCACCGCTACGTGGACCAACTCCTGCTCGCGGCCTACCGCGCCGCCCGCGCGCGCGGCTTCGCGGCGGTGCAGTCCCTGGTCGATGTGGACAACCACCCGATGATGGCGGCGATGCTCCGCTCTGGCGCGGACCCCAACGCCGATCCATGGCACAAATGGCTCTACACCACCTCGCTGCCGACGGCGAAGCCTTCGTCGCCGGCTCTCTGCTCTGAGGCGTCATCGCCGATAACTACCGGCCCAGCCGCTTCGACGTCATCAGCGCCCTAATCCGCCTCGCCGGCATCGCCGTCATCATGTGCGCCCGCGCGGCTGAATCCAGGAAACACCCGAGGTCCGCGTCGCGCTGGATACGCTATGGCGGCGCAGTAGATCGGGAGCGCGAAGTCGGGGGTGCCATGAGTCGGCCGTTGCTGTTCCTCGACGTCGACGGACCCCTGAGCCCGTATGCGGCCAAGCCCGAGAAGTGCCCCGAGGGCTACATCACCCTCCACGTGCCGCAGGAGGGTGGGCCAGTTGGAGAACCCAGAAGACTGGGACCCACATGAGGCCACCGCGGCTATGGCTCAACCCTGATCACGGGCGAGCGCTGCTTGCTCTCGACTACGACATCTGCTGGGCCACAACTTGGATGAGTGACGCGAACAAGTGGATCGGACGTGTGCTTGGTCTACCTGAGTTGCCATTCGTCGACTTCGGCAAGGCCCTGCTCAACGAGCGCGCTGACGGCGTTCATTGGAAGTCCGAGCCGTTGGTCGCCTACGCTGACGGCCGGCCGTTCGCTTGGGTGGACGACGAGCAGGGCGACGCGGATCATGCATACGTGGCTGCCAACCACCGCGCACCCGCCTTGCTCCACCACGTCAATCCGCGGATCGGTCTGCGGAACAACGACTTCGCTGGCCTGGCAGCCTTCGCAGCATCCATCGACACGTCGACGGGGACTCTCTGAGCGGCTAGCAGCCAGCATTGGTTCAGAGAAGCCTGCATACGCCACCCAAGCCTGCGGCCAGGTGTATTTGGCCAGCACGTACGTCCTGGTGCAGCCGTCCCCGCTCGGCCGGGCCGCACGCATGCCCTGGATCGCGAGGAAAGTCGCTTCGTCCACGAGAGCCGGATGGGTGACCTGCTCCGACTCTGCTCCACCTCCTGCCGTCATCGTCGACGTGGCACGCGGTGGTCGGTCGGAGCGGTTGTTCTGGTGCCGTATCGATTTCGAGGACGCACGCAGCCCAGCCGATCGGCAACCTGCGCCGGTGTTGCCAAATCCTTCATCGGCTCACCTTGTGGACGTGCCGCCATTCCGCCCCGAAACTCGGGGCATCGCCGAAGAAACCGCAAGCACGCCAAGGCGGATGCTCTTTTGTTCACCTACATGCGACCTGGGCGAACCCGGCCCAGCCGTCCCGACCCGTCCCAGCAATGGCACACCTCACGCGCACGCTCCTGCTCCGAAAACATCGGTCGGGACAGGTGGGCATGTCCCCTGCACCATCCACCTGCCGCCCGCACGCGCGCCGGGACGCGACCCACACTCAAATCCGGGGAGGCGGACTAATACCTCTGCGCGTACCAGGTCGGTGGCTCGCCGAACATGCTCTTGAAGTCGCGGATGAAGTGGCCCTGGTCGGCGTAGCCGAGATCCGCCGCCAGCGCGGCCCAGTCGATCGCCCCGCCGGCGGCCATGCGTGCGGTCACCTCGTGCAGGCGGTAGCGGCGGATCACCCACTTGGGCCCGATGCCGACGTACTCCGCGAACAGCCGTTGTAGCCCCCGCATGCTCAGCCCAAGCTCGTCGGCGAGGCGTTCGACCCTGGTCACGGCCTTGTCCTTGGCGATCAGCTCGACTGCGGCCACCGCCTGGCGCACCCGGGGATCGTCGTCCGGCAGGTGTTTCAGCAGGAACGCATCCACGGTCGGCACGTCGAGCGTCGTGGGCAGATCCGGGCCGAACACCTCGGTCGCCGGGACGACGCGGTCGGTGATCGTCGAAACGGAGGCACCGAGGAACGAGCGGAAGCAGCCCGCCCGGAACGCGACGCCGAAGACGTGGTCGCGGCCCCCTAGGACCTTGATCCGGTAGCCGCTGCACACGCCGTTGACATCCGCGCGGCCGCCGCCGAACGACAGGTGCACGTTCGGGTACGGCACGATCTTCTGCCGGTAGGGCTCGGCGTAGTCCCAGCGAGCCTCCCAGTACCGCTCCACCCATGGCGCGAGCGCCGGCGACGGGTCGTGGAACGCGTGGCGCTGATACGTGGTCCACCCACTCCGCAGCTCACGAACATCCCGCTCCACAAGGCAGAGTGTATGTCGCCTTTGTTCAATACCCCTCCGGCCCGCGCCGCCTACCGTCGCCGCCATGTCACAACTATCCAACGCGGCCGAGGCCATGGCCGCGGTCGCCCGCACCATCACCGACGACCAGCTCTCCAACAAGACTCCGTGCACGGAATACGACGTGCGGGCACTGGTCAACCACCTCCTGTTCTGGGGCCCGTCGCTCGCCGGCGCCGGCCGCAAGGAGTCCGTTCCGCAGCCGGCGGCCGCCGAGTCCGATGTGGACCTGGCTGCCGGCGACTGGCGCGGCCGCCTGCTCGCCCTGCTGGACGACATCACATCGTCGTGGGCGCCGCCGAGCGCCTGGGCGGGCGAGACGAGCATGGGCACTCCGCACACGCTGCCCGCGCCCGTCATGGGCGACATGATCGTCGGCGAGCTGGCCCTGCACGGCTGGGACCTGGCGGCCGCGACCGGGCAGCGGCTGGAACTGCCCGCCGACCTGCTGGCGCACCTGCACGACACGGTGTTCGCCGGCGTGGAGCAGGGGCGGGAGATGGGCATGTACGGACCGGAGGTCGCCGTGCCGGCCGACGCACCCACCTTGGACCGCATCCTCGGCCTGACCGGCCGTGATCCCGCCTGGACGTAGTCTCCGACTGGTGATGTCGGCAACATCTGGCGCGAGCTGTCGAAGCGTGGTGCGGTGGCTTCGACGTCCCGGCCGAAAGTAACCGAGCAAAGAGACAAAGGCCGACATCGACGCGATGGCCGGCGGTCAGTGCGTAGCGAAGTCACCGCGGACGGATACTTCTACGCCTTCGCCAATGATGCCTGGGGCTTCCCCGACCGGAACCAAGACAGCGTCACACTCACCATCGGCCGGCTCAACTGACCACGGCCTGGATCCAGAAGAAGTCGAGATGTGCGGAATCCCCGTGTGCATGACACGACCGCCGAGGCGGATGGTCTTTTGTTCACCTACATGTGACGTAGAGAACGTGGCCCAGCCATCCCGATCCGTCCCAGCAACGGCACACCTCACGCTCACGCTCTAGCTGCGAAAACATTGGTCAGGACAGGTGGGACACGTCCCTGCAACCCCGTCCCAGCTGTCCCTGACAGCCGGTCAAACGCCTCTTTCGTGACGTGTCCGGCTGGCATTTCGACGCCTGCTACCGGAGGGCCGAACAGGTGTGGTGGTCACTTGCTCTCCAGCCGACCGATCGCGTCGAGGCGCGCGAACGCGGCCGCTGCCGCCGGCCACGCCGAGGTGTCGGACGTGAGGGCGTCGCGCAGGAATGCCCAGCTCATCCGCTGGATCACGGCCACGCGTTCCGGGTCCTCGTCGGTGGTCTCGACGGTGTCGTAGCCGGTGACGCCGCCGAGCATGTGCTCGCCCCCGTGCAGGGTGAGCAGCGACTTCGGTCCGGGTGCTTGGTGGTAGGCGTCGGCGTGGTAGCCCGGCCCTCGGTCGGTGAGCTCGGGCGAGTCGTCCCGGTCGCCGACGATCACGAGCGTGGGCGTCGTCATTTTCTCGAACCCGGCCGTCCGCAGTGCGGTGAACCGCTTCGCCATGTCCGTGAGGTGATCGTCCCCGGCGCCTGTCGATGCGAGGAGGACGCCCGCCTTGACCCGGTCGTCGAACGCGCGGACGGTGTCGCCGTCCTCCACCACGTGTGCGCCGAGGAGCATACTCGCCGTCTGCCCGCCCATCGAGTGCCCGGCGACGGCGACCCGGCCGCGGTCGACGCGCCCGGCGAGCCCCGGTACGGCGGCCCCGACGAGGTCGAAGTGGTCCAGGATGGCGCGGCGCACAACTGCTGGAACGACTGGAGTCGTCACTCGACGAGCTTTTGCAGGGCGCGCGAGTCACGGGGGCGATGGGGGACGGAGCGAGCGCGATGGATCTCCTGCGCGCGGTCGCACACCTGTGCACGCCCGGCCCGTCGCACATCGACTACACCCGGCGCATGATCACGCTATTGCTCACCGGACTGCGGCAGGACCCGGCGACACAACGGGCTAAAAGGACTACCCCTGAGCGTCACCGACGTACCCGCGATTGACCACCGACGCCTCGACCGCCGCCCTTCCTTCGACGGAACCGCAGCAGTCCGGGCGCAGCGCAAGGCTTGCCGCGAGTACGCGAACCGCTTCCGGCCCTGTCGAGTCAGTCGACATGATCGAACCGCGCGACTTCGCGCGGCCCTGCTCTCAGAAACGATCGTTCGCGAGAAACACGTGGCTGATCAGCGACGAATTTTTGGACGATAGCGATACCGCCGGTATCGTTTACTCGAGAGAAAGGTGGTCTCTCACGGAAAATCCAGAAGCTGACCTAGCAGGAATGTACCCGAAGTTATCCGAATGGAACAAAACGAGTACTCCTCTGATAATTAAATTGAGCGAAGAATACGGCGTGCCCGCCGGCCGCCGCTACGGCTTCCAACACGGCACCGTCACTTGGACCAGCGCCAGCGGAACCACCCAAATCACCTACAACTGACCCTCGCACTGCCGAAAAGAGCCTGCCCCGGAGCACCCCGGTGTGCAGAAGAACATTCAACGCGCCAGCAGCCATGTCCAGGATGAGCTTGCGTTCGGTGATCTTCAGCTTCCCGGAGCGCATATCCTCGAACACCCGCACGCAGACCGGACCGAGCGCGTCCCGGCTGGTCGATACCTCGGTCAGCATCGACGAGGTCATGAGGTGTAAGCCCGGCCAGGTCCGGTCGGGCTTGGAGCTGCCGTATTGCCGGGAATCCAACGATCTGGGCGTCTTCGGGTCGAATGGCGCCCCGAATCGTGACCGAAACGGCGTAACCGCTAGCCCAATCCGGCGATAGTGCGGGTGAACCAATAACCTCCCAGGGGGACTGCATGCGCAAGACCACTTTCGTCGTCGCCGGAGGCGCCGCGCTGGCGCTCGTGCTGACAGGCTGTGGTGCCAAGAGCCAGACCGGGACGGCATCGGCCCCCGGCGACAAGCCGGAGCTGGGGCTCGCCGCACCGTTCAAGAACGTGCTGGAGCTGGTAACCGCCTCGAAGCAGGGCACGCAGAAGTCAAAGTCGGCGAAGGTCTCGATGGAGATGAACGCGGGAGGCAAGACGGTCACGGCTCAGGCGACTACTTGTTCCAGCCGGGCAACATCGAGCTTTCGCTGACTGAGACCGTCGAAGGCCAGCAGGTCGAGGTGCGGGCCGTCGACAAGAGCCTGTACCTGAAAATTCCCCCGGGTGAGGCGAGCCAGATCGGCACCGACAAGCCGTGGATCAAGATCACGCCAGGTGCGAGCGACCCGCTTTCGCAGGCGATGTCGGGCACCTTGGGTTCGACCTCCCAGGCGAGCGACCCGACCGAGCTGCTCGACCGCATCGCAGAAGCCGGCCAGATCCTCAGCTCCGACCAGACCACTCTGGACGGCGAGAAAGTGAACCACTACAAAATGGACCTCGATCTCGACAAGGCGCTGGACCAGTTCACCGTGTCGATGCCGGCCGCGGCCAGGGCCAAGGTCGACCAGCAGCTCAAGGGCAAGCACGTCATGCTCCCCGCCGAGCTCTGGGTGGACAAGAACCAGCTCCCGCGGGAGATCACCTTCGACGAGACCGCGCTGATGCAGGCCGCGGGTGCTGGCGCGGGCACAACCGGCATAGGCAAGGTCACGCTCAAGTACAGCGACTGGGGCGCCCCCGTCACCATCACGGCTCCGCCGGCCGACCAGGTCACGGACATGAGCGAGATCGTGAAGAAGCTGGGCGGCTGACCACTTCCATCGCCGCGAAGGGCGCCTCGACCACCGTCGAGGCGCCCTTCGCACTACTGCCGGCAGTACCGCCCGCGGGGATAGACCAGAACCTCTCCTCCTTTTTTGCCTGGTCGAGAAGCTGGAAACCAGGCTCGGCCAGCACTTGCCAGGTCAAGTCTTCGAATGTCTTGTTCGCTGTCCAGCTCGACGCGTTGGCCAAGCAGCAGAGAATCCGCGAGTTCGCGTTGCACCCCGGGCCGATCGCGACGCCGCTGCAGCGGCACCTCTCGCGTGAGGAGATGGTGCAGCGCGGGTAGATCGACAAGAAGGGCAACCTGATCGCGAAGTTCAAGACGCCCGACAGCGGGCTGATCCGGCGTCCGAAGTAGACAGTCAGCGCGAGCTGGGCGGCGTGGCCGGCACCTGGTGCAACGTCAGGTTCTGCCCGACGGACGGGTCGGCCGTCCACGCACCCGACTCGGCCGTCCAGGCTTGGCCGGCGAAGGTGACCTTGTCGACGCCCACCGTGGCGGCGCGGGCGACCAGCCAGGTGCTGATCGCCCAGCCCTGGGCGGCCGGGTGGGCGCCGCTGAGGCGGGCCGTGCCCAGCTCGGCGCTGGCGGTCTTCACGAGGTCGGCGGTGGCGGGGCCGACGGTGATGTTGCGGCAGGTCAGCGCGGCCGGGATCTGGCCGGTCAGCGCGCTCGCCGCGGCGCGCGCGACGGGTTCCCACTGGGCGTAGGCGTTGGGTGCGGCGGAGCGCTGCACCGCCTGCGCCGCCTCGGTGATGGGCATCGACTCCCAGCCCGAGAGCTTGGCCAACTTCTCGTAGAACGCCGTGGCCGCGTAGACCGGGTCCTGCAGCTGCGCCGGTGTGCCCCAGCCCTGGCTCGGGCGCTGCTGGAACAGGCCGACCGAGTCGCGGTCACCGCCGCTGAGGTTGCGCAGCTTCGACTCCTGCAACGCGGTGGCCAGCGCGACCGTGACGGCGTGCGACGGCAGCCCCTCCTTCGAGGCCACCGCCGCGATCGTCGCCGCGTTGCTCATCTGCTCGGGCTGCAGCGTGTACTGCGTCGGATCCTGCTGACCCGGCTCCTGCGGCAAAGTGACCGTGCACCCGGGTGTCGCGACGCTGCCCCGCGACAGCACCACCACCACGACGACCACGGCCACGAGGACCACGACGACCGCAGCGATCGCCGCCTTGACCCCGCACCCGCGCACCCGTCCTCCCCCACCCTTCGCCGAGACCTGTTCGGACAATTCTGCCCGGAGGACCGGTAGGGCCCGTGTGTGGGTGAAGGAGGACGGGCCGGGATCACTTGCCGTCGGCGGCACCCAGGAAGATCGGGTTGGACATGGCGACCATCGCGTTCGGTGTGGTGGTGTTCGGGCCGCCCGACGGACGCCGCACCTCGACGCGCACCCACCGGCTGTAGCGCGGGTAGGTGGTCCACGTCACGGTGGCGGTGCCGCCGGCGGGCACCGTCTCGACGTGCTCGGGGCCGAGCTGGTCGAGGAACGTGACGGTGGTGCCCGGCGCGCCGGTCACCGTCGCGCTCACCGTGACCGCGGTGCCGGTGCCGGCCGTGAGCCGCTCGCCGATGCCCGCGCTGCGCCCGCCGCCGGACACGCCGAACTCCAGGTTCACGTCTTTCGACTCGGCCAGCCACGTCTGGCCCGCCTTGAGGCCGGCCAGCAGGTCGGCGCGGCGGAGGCTGTTCGCCTTCACCACGGTGTGCGGCAGGGCCACGATCTGGTCCGGGTTGTGCGCGTCGGAGTCGCCGATCGCGGGGATCCAGCGGCCGCCGCGCAGCAGGCCGTCCCAGTGCGTGACGCTGGCCTCGTCGTCGGCCGTCCAGGGCCCGTTCCAGACCTCGACGAGGTCGGCGATCTCGTAGGCGAACTCGTACGTGCAGCCGAAGCAGTTCGCGAACGGGTGCGCCGCGGTGACCAGGCCGCCCGCGCGGTGCACCTGGTCGGTGAAGTGCCGGAAGTCCGCCGCGTCGGACGCGCGGTAGCGCCAGTCGATCCACGTGCCGGCGGGCAGGCCGATCGCGGGCCAGTGGCCCGAGCGCGTCGTGACCTCTTCGCCGTTGAGGATCAGCAGGTCGTCGGTGGCGTAGTCGCCCCAGATCAGCTGCGAGCTCTTGGTGTTGTGGTCGGTGGAGACGATGAAGTCGAGCCCGGCCGCGCGGGCGTCGGCGACGAGCTGGTCCGGCGTGCGCCTGCCGTCGGAGTGGACGGTGTGCAGGTGGCAGTCGCCGCGGTACCAGGACTTGCCGCGCTGGCGCGCCGGAGCCGTCTCCGGCGCGGGGTTCGGCTTGAACGGCTTGTCGTCCGCGCCGAACGTCAGCGTGATGTCCACGCGGTAGTTCATGCCCTGCGGCGCCACGGTGTACGGGCCGAGGATCACGTGCCAGCGGCCCTGCTTGATCGGGCCGGCAACGTAACCGGGCGTGGCGTCGGAAGCGCTGATCGAGAAGCGGTCGCGGAACCCGCCGGACCAGCCGCGGAAGCCGCGGGTGTTGCCGAGGTCGTGGCCCTCGGGGCCGAACATGCCGATGTCACAGGCGTTTCCGCGCACGCCGGCGGGCACGGTCGGCCGGTCGTAGGAGTAGACGACATCGATCTGCTTGACCCCGCGGGGCACGTCGACGGGCAGGTAGTACCAGTCCGGCACGTCGGGCTTGAACGTGCCCGTGACCGTCTTGGTCTGCTGCGCCGTGCCCGGGGCGGGAGCCGCGAACGCGACGCCGGGCAGCATGCCCATCGCCGCTCCGGCCGCCACGACACCACTCACACGCAACAAGTTACGCCGGCTGAGATCCCCAGTGGACATGCGTTCCTCCGCATAGGTCGAAGACGGCACGACGCTAGGCGAGGCCGTGCGCCGCCATCAACGACGCGCGGGTGAACACTCGGCGACCCGGGCTATTCGTCCGTTCCCGCGGGGAAAACACTGGCCAGCCAAGTGGTCCAGGCCACTTCCGGGTCCGCCGGGCCGCCGAAGACGTGGGCCCCGACGGCGACCGGCCAGCCCCACGCGTCGCGGCCGTAGACGCGGTAGAGCGCGCCGGACGTCCGGATGCCGAGGAAGCGGTCGGTGCGGTAGTCGACGACGCCGTCGATCCGCGTCGGTCCCGCGGCCACGACCCGGTCGCCGACAGCCGCGTCACCCACGCCGAGCGCGTCGCACACCGCCGCGAACCCGCCGTCGGCCGAGGACTCCGGCGCGCCTGCCGACACGTACGTCGCGTCGCGGCCCGCGAAGTGGCGGACGTACTCGGTGAGCGAGTGGTAGTAGAACTTCGTGTGGTGCAGGCACGAGTCGAGCTGCACGTCGTGGTCCTCGCCGAGCACCGAGCGGTGCCGGTAGCGCAGCAGCGAGCCGGCGCCGCGGGGCTCGAGGTCGTAGTCGAGCTGGTTGAACCACCCGTCGGCGGAGTCGGCGCGCGTCACGAACCGCCGCGCCGGGTCCCACTCGACGACAGTGCCGCCGGTCGGCGTCAGGCCGCGCTCGGCCCCGCCGGGGCGCGGCTCGTAGGCGATCTCCCACAGCCAGCCGCCGGTGTGCGCGGTGAACGCGTCCCACACCTGCTCCGGCGTCCCCGCCAGCACGCCTTCCCACCGGACGTCGATCTCCGTGCCCATGTCGTCTCCTTCGCTCGGAGGGGACGCTCGGTGCGCCCCTTCACGGACGCGTCGGAGGGGGCGGGCGCGCTTCGACAAATCGGCGGGAAATTTCCTCAGGCGGGTTTGCGCGGCCCCCGGTACGGCAGCGTCTGGCTGTAGACGACGTTCGTGGTCGTGCTGCCGAACCGAGCCAGCTCCCCCATGAGCTGCTCGAGATGCGCCATGGACGTGGCGGCGACCTTCAGCGTGTAGCAGTCGTCGCCGGTCGTGCGCAGGCACTCGAGCAGCTCGGCGCGGTCGGCCAGCAGCCGGTGCAGCGGCTCGTGGCGGTTGCCGGGGAACTTCAGCCGCACCACGGCCAGCACGCCGAACCCGACCTTGCCGAGGTCGACCTCGGCGCGGTAGCCGGTGATCACGCCGAGCGCCTCGAGCCGCCGCACCCGTTCGGTGGCCGCCGAGGCGCTGAGGCTCACGCGTTTGCCCAGCTCGGTGAGCGCGAGCCGGCCGTCCTGCTGCAGCTCGGCGAGAATCGCCCAGTCGGTGTCGTCGAGAGTCTCGGCCATTCCCGCAATCTACCGGCAGATCCACGGCCATCGGGCCGATATGCCGGACGGATTCCCTTCACCGGTCGGGTCCGCGCCGATAGCGTTGGTGGCGTGCGACTCGGTGTGAACATCCCGAACTTCGGCCCCGGCGCCGACCCCGGTGTGCTGCGCGCGTGGGCGCAGACCGGCGAAGGGCTCGGCTACGACCTGCTGATGGTGTCCGACCACGTCGCCATCACGCCCGACGTCGCGGCCCAGTACCCCGCGCCGTTCTACGAGCCGTTCACGACGTTGTCGTGGCTGGCGGGCGCGACGGCGAACGTGCGGCTGGGCACCACCGTGCTGATCCTCCCCTACCGGCACCCGCTGCTCACCGCGCGCATGGTCGCGAACCTGGCGGATCTCAGCGGCGGCCGGTTCGTGCTCGGCGTGGGCGTCGGCTGGGCGCGCGAGGAGTACGCGGCGCTCGGCGTGCCGTTCGAACGTCGCGGCGCGCTGACCGACGCGCACCTGGCGACCATCCGCGCCGCGTGGGCCGACGAGGACGACTACCGCGCCGGCCGGGTGCCCCTGTGGATCGGCGGTGGCAGTGACGCCGCCCTGCGCCGTTCGGTGCGCTTCGGCGACGCGTGGCACCCGCTGCGCTTCCGGCTGCCGTGGGTGCGCGACGCGCTCGGCCGGCTGCGGGACCTCGCCGGCGCCGAGGGCAGACCGGTGCCCGGGTTCGCGCCGCGGATCGTCCTGCGGCTCACCGACGCGCCGCCTGCCGACCGGCTCGCGGGCGAGGGCACGCTGGAGCAGGTCGTGGGCGATCTGGAGGAACTTCGGCGACTCGGCGCCGAAGACGTGGTGTTCGACCCGTTCTCGGGCGACCCTGAAGAGACCCGGCGGCCCTCGGCGGCCTGGCGGGCGCTCGCGGCCGTCGCGGACGCCTGGAAGCAGCACTCCCGCGAAAGGGGACCACGATGACCGAGGCCCTGCTCCGCCATGCGATCGAGCTTGCTGCCACGGCGCGGGCCAGTGGGAATCCGCCGTTCGGCTCGCTGCTCGCCACCGCCGACGGCAAGGTGCTCGTCGAGGAGTGGAACACGTCGCTCACGGACCGGGACATCACCGCGCACCCCGAGCTGAAGCTCGCGCGCTGGGCCGCGCGCGAGCTCAGCCCCGAGGCGGCCGCGCTGACGACGATGTACACGAGCTGCCAGCCGTGCGGGATGTGCACGGGCGCCATCGAACGATCAGGACTCGGCCGGGTGGTCTTCGCGCTGTCCACGCAGCAGCTGGCCACCCTCAAACCGCCCGCGCCCGGCGCGAGTTTCGAACTGCAGGGCCCCGCGTTGTTCGACGAAGCCCGCCTGCCCGTGGACGGTTATTACCGCTGAATTGCAATTGCAGGGCGACTCGGCGAATATCAGCCGCGGGTGGTGATCAATTCTCTTTCTTCGGCTCCCCGGCCGACTTCCCGGCGCACGGGAACACAGGCCAGGAGCAGGGAAACAGCCACGACGCCCAGGAGCACGTGGCCGGCGAGGGCACACAATCCGCACAATGCGGTCCATAGGACGATCTTCATTCACCGAGTGTAGGGCCCGGCCCACAATGCAGCGGAAAACTTGGGGAAGACTTAGGGTTCCCATTCGGGTACGCCCGAGAACGTAGGTAAGCCTCAATTTCTCGATAGGGCGCGGGTGCGGGAAGATCACCTCGTGCCCGCTCCCGGAACCAGTGCCCTCGTCGTCGAGCTCCCCGCCGCGGCCGGCCTGCTCGAGGCCGCCGTCGCGGTCAGCCCCACGCTCGTGCGGCCCGGCCTGCCCCCGCACGTCACGGCGCTCTACCCGTTCCTGCGCGCCACCAAGCTCACGGACGAGGTCGACGCCGCCGTGACCGCGCTGGCGGCCGCCCACGAGGCGATGGACGTCGCACTGGGCGAGGTGGTGGTCGCGCCCGGGTTCGTCGCCGCGGCGGCCCCGGCGCTGCAGCCGCTCGCCGACGCCGTGTGCGACCGCTGGCCTGGCGTCGAGCCGTACGGCGGCCGCTTCGGCCCGCGCCCGCCGGCCCACCTCACGGTCGCGATGGGCGGCAGCGACGAGCAGAACACCGAGGTGACGCGGCGCGTGGAGCAGCTCCTGCCGGTGACCGCTCGCGCCGAGGCGCTGCACCTGGTCGTGCTCACCGCACAGGGCTGGCAGCTCCGGCTGACCGCTCCGCTCGCAGCGTCCGCGCGATAGCCCGCAGCCGCGCCACGTCGGCGGCGAACGCGGTGTCGCCCTCGACGTCGCCCGCCGGGCCCGCCACGGCGTCGCCGCCGCCCTCACGCAGCAGGTCGGCCGCCACCTCGGGCGGAGCCGACGGCGGGATGCCGGCGAGCAGCAGGCCGTCGTTGATCTCGCTCAGCACCGTCAGCAGCCGCTCGCGCCCGGTCGCGCCCGCGCGGCCGAGGCGCACGACGTCGGGGAACCGCTCGGCGAGGTGCTCGCGCAGCAGGCGCAGCTCGGCCCGCGTCCGCGCGTCGCGCACCGCGCGCCCGGCCGCGGGGATCGCCGGCACGGTCAGGCCGACCACGATGAGCAGCACCGAGATCGCCGGGAAGCCCACGGCCAGCGCGCAGTCGACCGTCGAGAACGCGCCCCGGCAGACCACCGCGACCGGGTGCTCGGCGGTCACGTCGGCGACGAGATCGACGATCTTGCCCGCGAGGTAGGCCAGCGCGAACACGCACGCCACGAGCATCAGCCCGAGTCCGGCCCGCAACGCGCCGGCGCCCGCGCGGACCGCGCCCGCCGACACGATCGCGATGTCCACCACCGCGAACCCGAGGTAGAGCGTGTAGACCACGATGTAGGCGACCAGCGTCGGATTGGTCCGGTACAGCTCGTCGAACAGGCCGATGCCCACCGGCAGGCCGCGGGTCGAGAAGAACGCCACCACGAGCACGACCAGCGCGACCACGAGCGCGGCGAGCCGGCTGCGGCGCCGTTTCCCTGCCACACCACCGATCTCGGCGACGGTGACCTCGATGCCGTACGCGGCCACCATCGTCGCGAGGTTCGACAGCAGCCGCCCGAGGCTCGGGTAGATCCGGCTTTCGATCGCCTGCGCGCTGTCGGCCAGCAAGAACAACGCGAGACCGAGTGCGATCAGGCTCGTGGCCAGCCCGGCGCCCGCGCCGGTGCGCCGCGCCCGCACGGCGCGCCAGATCCCGGCGGCCACGGCGACGAGCCCGACCCCGAAGAACAGCGCGTCGATCATCCGGCCGCTACCCGAGCAGCGACGCGAGCCGCCGCGCGCGATCGGCCGAGCGCCCGGACGCACCCGGCCTGAGCGGTTCGTCCTCGGCCGTCGCCGCGCTCATCAGCAGCACGGCGATGAGCTCGGCCTCGTACTCGTCGACGTCGGTCGTCACGCGTGTGAGCAGGTGCGACAGCGTGTGGGCGCTGAGGTCGGGCGCCAGCGTCACGGCCTCGGCGTCGGACATCACGCAGGACCCGCGGTGCTCGCACAGCAGGTGTGCGAGCTCGTGGGCGATGATGTGGTCCTGGTGCAACGGCGAGGTGCCGGCGGTGTAGGCGATGAGGTCGTAGTCCGCGCGCCGCTGCCAGGCGCCCGAGGGCCGGCCCGGCTCGTACTCGACCGCCACCAGGTCGATGTCGCGACCACGGCCGCGTTCCAGCTCGTCGACCCACGCGTTCATCGACCACGGGCGAGGCGGCGGCACGTCGCGCAGCAGCTCACGCACTCGGGTGCGAGCGCGTGCCCTCAGGCTCGGGTCGATGACCCCTCCCGGTGCGCTCGGCGGCTGGACCAGCCGGGAGCACCGCGGCGCCCCGGCGATGATCAGCATAGCTACTCGGGTTTGCGCCCGCGGCGGGAGCGCTCGCGCCCGGCGTCGTAGCTGTTGAGCTGGTCCACGAGCGCCGACACGGTGTCGCGGTCGCGTTCGGAGAGGCGCATCGCGCGCTGCGCGAGGTCGCGGGCGCCGGTGTCGCGCCACGCGACGACGTCGGCGATCTGCCCGTCGACGCGCTCGGCCACGTCGTCGTCGAAGAAGTAGGTGACGGGCACGCCGAAGAACCGCGCCAGCGCCTGGATGTGCGAGCGCTTCGGGTCGCGCCGCGCCCCGACGGCGAGCTGCTGCACGTGGGTGGCCGACATGCTCACCCCGGTGAGCTCGGCGACCCCCTGCGCGATCTCGCGGTAGGAGTAGGGCTTGCGGTCCGGCGGGTGCACCATCGAGATCAAGTTCGCGAGCCGTTCGGCGAAGCTGGTCTCCTCGTCGGGACCGCTCGCCGCGTCCCCGGTGTCCGGCGTCCCGGTCATCAGTCCCCCAACCGTCCTCCGCTCGTGACGACCTGAAGCATAGCTGTCACGAAAACTTGACATCAACCGTCCTGTCAACGCTACACTCCGACGCACGGGATGTCGCGAAAACGAGACGGGCGTCCGTGTGTGGTCACTGGGGGTGGCCACACGCGGGCGCCAGGAGCGGGCGGACCTACCGGACATCCGGGACCGATCGGCCCGGGCGCGCTCGTCCGCTGTCCTGGCTCACAGGCTGCGGAGGTAGGTTGTGCGCCATGGTGCTGGAGAACGGTCCTGAAAGGACACCCGTCGTCGTCACCGGTGGCAGCGGCTTCATCGGCCGCGCGGCCGTGCGCGAGCTGCGTGATCGCGGCTACCCCGTCACCGTCGTGGACCGAGTCCCGTACGTCACCGAAGACGAGGGCGTGCGCGTGGTCACCGGCGATCTTCGCGACGCGGAGACCCGCGAAGCCGCCGTCACCGCGGGTACGGGCGCCATCGTCCACCTCGCGGCGCTCACGTCGGTGCTGAAGTCGGTGGAGCTGCCCGACGACACGTTCACCGAGAACGTCGCCGTGACCCACGGACTGCTGGAGCTCGCGCGCGAACGCGGGGTGCAGACCTTCGTGCTCGCCTCCACCAACGCCGTGATCGGCGACGTCGGCACCTCGACCATCACCGTGGACCTGCCCACGCGGCCGCTCACGCCCTACGGCGCCACGAAAGCCGCGTGCGAGATGCTGCTGTCGGGCTACTCCGGCGCGTACGGCATGACGACGTGCGCCTTGCGGTTCACCAACGTCTACGGCCCCGGCATGTCGCACAAGGACAGCTTCGTGCCGCGCATGATGCGCGCCGCGATGGCGGGCGAGGGCGTGCGCGTGTACGGCACGGGCGAGCAGCGCCGCGACCTCGTGCACGTGGACGACGTGGTGCGCGCCATCGCGCTCGCGCTCGAAAGCGGTTACTCCGGACGGGCGATCGTCGGCGCCGGGCACTCCGTGTCGGTGCTGGAAATGGTGCAGACCGTGCGCGACGTGACGGGTGCCGAGCTGCCCGTGGAACACGTGGCCGCGCCGAAGGGCGAGATGCCCGCGGTCGTCGTCGACGTGTCCGCCAGCGCCGGGACGATCGGCTTCACCCCGGCGATCTCGCTCGCCGACGGTCTCGCCACCGCTTGGAAGTACTTCTCGGAACTGGACCTGAAAGCGACCCCGTGAGCCTGTTCCTCCGCCGCCACGCCTTCCTGCTCCTTCTGCTCGTCGCGGGCACGGTCCTGCGCGTGCTCACGTGGGTGGCCTACCGGCCGGCGCTGCTGTACATCGACTCGTACCGGTACCTGGACAACCTGCACGCGCTGCGCGCCGACCAGCTCAACCCGATCGGCTACGACCTGATTCTGCGGCCGCTGCTGGCGGTCGGCGGGCTGTCGTGGGTCGCGGCCGTGCAGCACGTGGGCGGACTGGCGATCGCGGTGGGGATCTACGCGCTGGCCCGCCGGCTCGGCGCGCGCCGCTGGGTCTCGGCGCTCGCGATGGCCCCGCTGCTGCTGGACGCTTACCAGCTGCAGATCGAGCAGAACATCATGTCCGAGGTGCTCTTCGAAGCGTTGCTGCTGGGGCTGTTGTGGCTCCTGCTGGCGAAGGGCGCGCCGAACTGGCGGCGGATCGCGCTCGCGGGTCTCGTGGTCGGGTTCGCCGTGCTGGTGCGGCTGATCGGCGTCGCGCTCGCGGTGCCGTTCCTGCTGTACGTGCTCAGCGCCGGAAGCGCGTGGCGGACGTGGCGCGGCTGGCGCAACGCCGGCATCGGCGTGCTGGCGATGCTCGTCGTGATCGTGCCCTACGCCGCGGAAGTCAAGGCGCAGACCGGAAAGTGGGGACTGACCGGACCTTCGGGCAGCATGCTCTACGGGCGCACCGCCGCCGTCGCCGACTGCGCGAACCTGCACCTGGCGCCCGAGATCCAGGTGTTCTGCCCCACCGAAGACGTGTCCACCCGCCTGGTGGACAACTACACACACGCCGACCTCGACCCGGCGTGGCCGGGCCCGCTGCCCCCGGGCGCCGACCGCACCGTGCTGGCGCACGAGTTCTCGATCGACGTGCTCAAGGCCCAGTGGTGGGACGTCACGAAGGCGATCCTGAGCGACTTCTCGAAGAGCTTCCGGTTCACGCGCAGCACGGCGATCAACGACGTGCCGATCGACCGCTGGCAGTTCCAGCAGACGTACCCGGAGTGGAACGAACCAGCCGACATCGCGATGATCACGCAGCAGTACGACGGCGTGAACCCGAGCGTGAACGAGCCGATCGCGACTTTCCTGCGCGACTACCAGATCAACGGCGGCTTCGTGCCCGGCGCCGTGCTCGGGTTCTTCGCCCTACTCGGCCTGCTCACCTTGCTGCGCCGCAAGAAACCGCGCGACAAGGCCCGCAGCGGCGCGCTGCTCGCCGCGGGGTCCGGGCTGTTCCTCCTGTTCGCGTCGGCCGTGTTCGAGTTCTCCTGGCGCTACCAGCTGCCGGCGCTCGTGCTGCTGCCCGTCGCGGGCGCATTGGGCTTCACCACGCTCACGGCCGCGAGCCGGCGACGCCTCGCCGCGTACCCGGACGCAGTGGATGTGGGCGCGGTCAAGGATTTCGACGACCGGCACCCGGGCGCGAAGCTTTCGGAGCTGACCGTGGTGATCGCCGCGTACAACGAGGCCGGCGGAATCGGCCAGGTGCTCGAGAAGATGCCCGACGAGTGCCTCGGCCTGCCGGTCGACGTGCTCGTGGTCGTCGACGGCGGCAGCGACGACACCGCCGCCATCGCCGAGGAACACGGCGCCTACGTATGCGTCGCGCCGACGAACCGGGGCCAGGGCGCGGCTTTGCGCCTCGGTTACCACCTCGCGGCCGAACGCGGCGCGCGCTACGTGGTGACGACCGACGGCGACGGCCAGTACGACAACAGCGAAATGGCGGAACTGGTCGCACCACTGCTCGACGACACCGCCGACTTCGTCACGGGATCGCGGCGGCTGGGCCACGAAGAGGCCGACAGCCGCATGCGCTGGCTCGGCGTGCGCGTGTTCGCGTGGCTGGCTTCGGCGCTGACGTGGCGGAAGATCACCGACACGTCCTTCGGTTTCCGGTCCATGCGCGCGGAGCTCGCGTGCGCTGTTCCGCTCAACGAGCCGCAGTACCAGTCTTCGGAACTGTTGCTGGGAGTCACCGCGCGCGACGCCCGGGTGCTCGAACGGCCGATGAGCATGCGGCTGCGCAAGGCCGGCAAGAGCAAGAAGGGCGGCAGCGTCGTCTACGGCGCGAACTACGCGCGGGTCATGACGGGGACGTGGTGGCGGGGGTACGTGCTGCGCCGCGGGCGAACACGAAGCGGTCGAGCATCGTGAACTTCACCACGAAAACCAGTGCGTAACTGAGCACGTACGCACCGTCGATGAAAACGACCCACCAGGCGTGCGGCAGGTTCAGCGGCGCGAGCAGGTGACCGGTGAGCGTGGTGAGCCCCACGGAGGCGAACCCGCCGAGCGAGATGACGACGACGTAGGGCAGCAGCTCGTGCCCGAGGGCCGGCTTGCCGCGGCGGCCCCAGACCCAGCGGCGGGTGAGGAAGAAGTTCAGCACCGCGCCCGCGGCGAACGCGAACGCGCTGGCCAGCCACGGAGCACCGCCGATCGCGAGCACCGTGAGCAACGCCGCCTGGCTGAGCAAAGTCGCCGCGACCGAACTGGTGGCCGCGCGGAAGAACCTTCCGGCAAGGCGACGCCGGGGCCGAGGTGAATCCTCTGTCGTGCGAGGCTCCACCGGGTTGGTTACCGTCGTCATGTCCCCCAGTCTCCCCTCGGGCCGATCCGCCTGCCGTCCGGCCCCCCGACGCACAGTAGATTCACAGCTGTCTGCCAGGTGATCATCAGCACCCGGTCGATAGGTTCGGACGTGTTCAAGGCGTCATGTACAAAGAGGAATCAGCGTGCTTGTCGCGTAAACGATACGGAAAGGCTTCTTCAATGCGAGTGCTGGTTCTCGGCGGCGACGGCTATCTCGGCTGGCCCACGGCATTGCACTTGTCGGACAAAGGCCACGAAGTGGCTGTTCTGGACAACTACGCCCGGCGCAAGTACGACGTGGAGCTCGAAGCCGACAGTCTCGTCTCGATCGAAGACCTGCCCACGCGCATCGCGGCGTGGGAGGAGGTTTCGGGCAAAAAGATCGCCCTGTTCGAAGGCGACCTGTGCGACGCCGAGTTCACCTATTCGGCCGTGCGCGACTTCGCTCCCGATTCGATCGTCCACTTCGCCGAGCAGCGGTCCGCGCCGTACTCGATGATCGACCGCGAACACGCCGTCTACACGCAGCAGAACAACGTCGTCGGCAACCTGAACCTGCTCTACGCGATCGCCGAGATCAACCCGGACATCCACCTGGTGAAGCTCGGCACGATGGGCGAGTACGGCACGCCCAACATCGACATCGAAGAGGGCTGGCTCGAGGTCGAGCACAACGGCCGCAAGGACCGCATGCTCTACCCGAAGAAGCCGGGCTCCTTCTACCACCTGTCGAAGGTGCACGACTCCCACAACATCGAGTTCGCTTGCCGCATCTGGGACCTGCGCGCCACCGACCTCAACCAGGGTGTCGTGTACGGCCAGCAGACGGCGCAGACCACGCTCGACCCGCGCCTGGCGACCCGGTTCGACTACGACGCGGTGTTCGGCACCGTGCTGAACCGCTTCGTGATCCAGGCGGTGCTGGGCCAGCCGCTGACCGTCTACGGCAAGGGCGGCCAGACCCGCGGCCTGATCGACGTGCGCGACACCGTGGAGTGCATCCGCCTGGCCGTGGAGAACCCGGCCGACCGCGGTGAGTTCCGCGTGTTCAACCAGATGACCGAGAGCTACTCGGTGGCGCAGATCGCCGACATCGTCGCGAACTGCTTCCCCGGCCCGGTGCAGATCGAGAACCTCGAGAACCCGCGCGTCGAGCAGCCCGAGCACTACTACAACGTGAAGCACACCGGGCTCGTCGAGCTCGGCCTGCAGCCGCACCTGCTGTCGGACACGCTGATCGAGTCGATGTTCGACATCGTCGGCACGAACAAGCACCGCGTGAACTCCGAGCGGCTGCGCCCGACCGTGCGCTGGCGGGGTGCGGTCAAGTCCTGACCCTGCTTGCTCGTTTGGCACGCTGAAACGCCGGATCGCCGTTGTGCGGTCCGGCGTTTTTCATCGCGGCCCGGCAGGTGTCGGAAACTGTCGGTGGCGGATGAGATGCTTCTCCGGTCAGCCCCTCACGGGGGTCGGAAACACGGAGCGGCAAGGGAAACGTGGCCGAACAGGTGGCAGCGCGCTGGAGTCCCGAGCAAGTCGCCGGACTCGCGCCGGACCCGGCGTCGGCCAAGGCCGGGCGCGGGCTCGCGGTGCCGGCGAAGTGGTCGGGTGCGGGCGCTTCGGCGCGCGCTGTGTGGGGTTCGTGCAAGGGCAGTGGCGAGAAGCCGTACCGCACGGTGGTCGAGCTGGCGGGGCCGGCGTTCAAGTGCACGTGCCCGTCGCGGAAGTTCCCGTGCAAGCACGCGCTGGGGTTGCTGCTGCTGTGGTCGGCGGAGCAGGTGCCGTCTGCTGCCGAGGAACCCGATGTCGCCAGGTGGCTTGCCGAACGAGAGGCGCGGGCGTCGCGCGCGGAACGCAAACCGGACGCGCCGAAGGACCTGGAAGCCGCCGCCAAACGGGCGCAGGAGCGGCTCGCGCGGGTCACCGCGGGCGCGGCGGAGCTACGTGGCTGGCTGACCGACCGTGTTGGTGCCGGCTTCGCGAGTTTCGAACGCAGTGCGTTCGAGGGCGGCGGTTTCGAAGGCGGCGGTGGCTTCGGAGGCGGTGCTGAGCAGCTGCGCGCGGTGGCCGCGCGGATGATCGACGCCCAGGCACCGGGCCTGGCCGGCGGCCTGCGGCGCGCGGCCGGGCTGGTCGGGCGCGGCCGCGACTGGCCGGGTGACCTGCTGGCCGAGCTGTCGCTGCTGTACGTGCTGGCGGGCGCTGCGCTTCGCCTGGACGAGCTGCCTTCGGCGCTAGCCGAAACCGTGCGCACGCGCCTGGGGTTCTCGGCGGGCACCGCGCAGGTGCTGGAGTCGGGCGAACGCCTCGCCGACCAGTGGCTCGTGACCGGCGCGGTCGACGACGAACAGGACAACCTCCGCACCCGCCGCACCTGGCTGCGCGGCCGCCATTCGGGGCGCGTGGCGCTGGTCCTGTCCTTCGCCCCGCCCGGGCGCCCGTTGGACAGCTCGCTGCCCCCGGGCTACGTCGTCCCCGGCGAGCTCGCCTTCCACCCGGGCGCGCTGCCTTTGCGCGCGCTCGTCGCCGACCGCACCGAGGCCGTCCCGACCCCGGTCCCCCGCGGCGACACCGTCGCCGACGCCTTGGCGGCGTTCGCCGAAGCCCTCGCCGTGGACCCGTGGCTCGACCGCTGGCCCGTGCTCCTGTCCGACCTCACCCCCGCCCGCCACGACGGCGGCTGGGCCCTGTCCGATGTGGACGGTGCCGCCCTGCCCCTGCTGCCGGGCATCGACCCGTGGCCCCTGCTGGCCCTCGCCGCGGAACACCCGGTGACCCTCGCGGCCGAACTGACCCCGGCCGGCCTGCGCCCCCTGACGTGCTGGCACCCGAACGGCGTGGTGCGCCTGTGACTACGACACTGTGGGAGAGACCGAAAACCTTGGCACCGCAAGCACATCAGCCCGCGCCACGACGGCATCCTCGCCGCCCCGCTGTGCCGGCGGCGCGGCCTTCGCACCACGCGAACCCCGCCGCGCCAAGGCTTCGCCCGAAGGCCCCGACCGGCGGGCTGCTGCCGATGCGCCCGACCAGCCGGCCCAGGCCGGCAGCACACCTCGCAACCACGTGCCCGCCCGAGGCCGGGAGCCGTCCGGCAGGCACGGCCGGGCAGCAATTGCCGGCGCGCCCGACCAATCAGCCCAGGCCAGCAGCGCACCTCGCAGCCACGTACTCGACCGAGGCCGGGAGCCGTCCAGCAGGCGCCGCCGGGCAACAATTCCCGGCGCGCCCGACCAACCGGCCCAGGCCAGCAGCACACCCCACACAACGCAGGCCGGCAATGTTCCTCGCAAACACCTGCCCGACCGAGCCCAGGAACCGTCCGGCAAGCGCGGCCCGACAACGATTCCCGGCCCGCCCAGTCCGGCCAACCCGGCCGGCCACCGGCTCGGGAACGCACCTCCCGCAGCCGCACCCGCGCTCCGCAGCGGCGACCGGCGTTTCCTCAGCGCCCACCGTCGCAGCGGGGCGGGGTGCGGGTCGTCTGCCGTTGTGTGCCGGCGGAAAAACCGAGGCGGTGGTGGGCCGGTGAAGGCGTGGGAAGACCTCGTCGGCACGGCGCTGCTGGGCACGCGCCGCCGGAGTCTCGACGTGAGCGGGCTGCCGGCCGAGGTGCGGGAGGTCGCGGGCAAGGCCGAAGATCAGGCCGACGCCGTCCTCGCCGCCGCGGCGTTGCTCACCAACTACCGCCGTGCGGGCCGCCTTCCCGTGGCCGACGCGCGCCGCGAAGAGCCGGCCAAGCCCGACGGGCGGCGGTTCGTCTCGCCGCTCGCGCGGGAGCGGCTGGCGCGGTTGCTGCACGCGAACCGGCCCGAGCTGCTCGAGGAGTGGCTGCACACGGCGGCCGGGCGGGGGTTGCGGGTGGGGCCGGAGCTGCTGCCGGCGCTGGCGGACGCGGCGCGGGCGCGGGTGTCGTTGCGGGCGCCGCTCGCGGAGGTGGCGGGGCCCGTCGGGGCGTGGCTGGGCGAGCGCAACACCGACTGGGCGTTCCTGGTCGCCGAGGTCGAGGACGACAGCGACGACGCCTGGCAGTTCGGCACTCCCGCGCGACGCCAGGCGTGGTTCGAACGGGCGCTCACGCAGGATCCCGCGGCGGCGCGCGCGGCGCTCACGACAACGTGGCGCACCGAGCCGGCCGACCTGCGCTCGGTGTTCCTCACGGTGCTGGGCCGCCACCTCACCCAGGACGACGAGCCGTTTCTCGACGCGGCCCTCTCCGACCGCGCGGCGGCGGTGCGCGACACGGCCGTACGGCTGCTCGGCGGGCTGCCCGACACCGGGCTCGGCAAACGGATGGCGGCGCGGCTGCAGGAGTGCGTCACCGTGCGCAGCCGGTCGCTGCGGGCCGACGTCCTGCAGGTCACGCTGCCGAGGCCGGACGACTCGCTGGTACGCGACGGCGTCCGCGTGCCCCACGGGCCCGGGCAGGACACTGCGCGGCTGAGGGCGATCATCGCCGCCACTCCCCTGGCGTTCTGGGCGGAGTTCGGCACGCCGGGTGACCTCGTGGGCATGCTCGTGGAGGGCTGCCCGCTCGCCGTGGTGCGCGAAAGCTGGGCCACGGCCGCGATCCGGCAGCTTGACGAAGCATGGGCGCAGGCGCTCGTCGAAGCCGAACCCGGCGGCCGGGCCACGGCGGCGCTCGTCGGCGTACTCGCGCCGGAGAAGCAGGCCGCGACCATAGCGAAGCTGGCGCGCGGCCTGAAGGTCGAAGCGCTCACGCGGCTGATCCTCGACCTGCCGCAACCGTGGCCCGAGGAGCTGGGCCGGGTGCTGCTCGACTGGGTCGCCGCGCAGCAGGACCACCGGCTCGTGGCCCACGCCGCCGCCCTCATCGCCAAGGCCGTGCCGCCGGCTTGCCTGCGCCACCGCCTGTCCCTGATCCTCCAGCCCGGCGAAGCCGCCCCGTGGCAGCGCGCTGTGGCCGAAACCCTGACTTTCCGCCGCGAAATGCACGAGGAGCTCTCATGACGTCCGCAGTCCTCCGGCCCCACGCCGAGCAGGAGTACGCCGGTGAACTGGCCGCGCTGGCCGCGGCCGACGACCGCGCGAAGCCGCCGTCGTGGCTGCTCTCGCCGTGGGCCGTGGTCACATACCTGCTGGGCGGCACCCTGCCCGACGGCACCGAGATCAGCCCGAAGTACGTCGGCCCGCGCCGTCTGATCGAGGTCGCCGTCGCCACGCTCGCCACCGACCGCGCGTTGCTGCTGCTCGGCGTGCCGGGCACCGCCAAGACCTGGGTGTCGGAGCACCTCGCCGCCGCCGTCAGCGGCGACTCCACGCTGCTCGTGCAGGGCACGGCGGGCACAGCCGAAGAGCAGATCCGCTACGGCTGGAACTACGCGCGCCTGATCGCCGAGGGCCCGAGCGAGCACGCGCTCGTGGAGAGCCCCATCCTGCGCGCGATGCGCGACGGCAAGGTGGCCCGCCTCGAGGAGCTCACCCGCATCCCGGCCGACGTGCAGGACTCGCTGATCACCGTCCTGTCGGAGAAAACCCTGCCCGTGCCCGAACTCGGCACCGAAGTGCAGGCACGCCCCGGCTTCACGCTCGTCGCGACCGCGAACAACCGCGACAAGGGCGTGAACGAGCTCTCGAGCGCGTTGCGCCGCCGGTTCAACACGGTGGTGCTGCCGCTGCCCGACACCGCCGAAGCCGAGGTGGAGATCGTCAGCCGCCGGGTCGCGCAGCTGGGCGCCTCGCTCGCGCTGCCGGCCGAAGCCGCCGAGCTGACCGAGATCCGCCGTGTCGTGACGGTGTTCCGTGAGCTGCGCGCCGGCCGCACCGAAGACGGGCGCACCGCGGTCAAGACCCCGTCGGGCACGCTGTCGACGGCCGAGGCGATCAGCGTGCTCACCGGCGGGCTCGCGCTCGCCGCGCACTTCGGCGACGGCGTGCTGCGGGCGCAGGACGTCGCGGCCGGCATTCACGGCGCCGTGGTGAAGGACCCGGTCGCCGACCGCGCGATCTGGATCGAGTACCTCGAGACCGTGGTCCGCGAACGCGACGGCTGGGGCGACTTCTACCGCGCGGGGCAGGAGATCAGCGGATGACCACGCACCTGCTCGGGATCCGGCACCACGGGCCGGGTTCGGCTCGGGCGGTGGCCGCGAGGCTCGCCGAGCTGGAGCCCGACGTGGTGCTCATCGAGGGCCCGCCCGAAGCCGACCAACTCGTGGACCTGGCGGCCGACGAGGACATGCGGCCGCCCGTCGCGTTGCTCGCGTACGCGGCCGACGACGTGTCGCGCGCGGCGTTCTGGCCGTTCGCGGTGTTCAGCCCCGAATGGCAGGCGCTGCGCTACGCCGCGGAAGCCGGGGTGCCGGTGCGGTTCTGCGACCTGCCGGCCGCGCACCAGTTCGCGCTCGGCGACGAGGACCGCGTGCCACGCACCGACCCGCTCGCCGAGCTGGCGGCCGCAGGCGGGTACGACGACCCCGAGCGGTGGTGGGACGACGTCGTGGAGTCGCGCCGCGGCGGGGAGTCGCCGTTCGAGGTGATCGCGGAGGCGATGACCGCGCTGCGGGAGGACGAACGCCCTGCGGACCTCCACGAACAGCGCCGCGAGGCGTACATGCGCGGCGTGCTGCGCAAGACGCGCAAGGAAGGCTTCGAGCGCATCGCCGTGGTGTGCGGCGCGTGGCACGTGCCGGCGCTGGCCGATCCGCTGCCGCCGGCGAGCCACGACCAGACCGTCCTCAAAGGACTGCCGAAGCGCAAGGTCGTGTGCACGTGGGTGCCGTGGACCCACGGCCGGCTCGCCACGGCCAGCGGCTACGGCGCGGGCGTGCACTCGCCCGGCTGGTACCACCACCTGTTCACCACGGCCGACGACGTCACCGCCCGCTGGCTCACCGCCGTGGCCGGGGTGCTGCGCGAGGAGGACCTGCCGGTCTCGACGGCGCACGTGATCGAGGCGGTGCGGCTGGCCGAAACGCTGGCGGTGCTGCGCGGCCGGTCCTCGGCGGGGCTGGCGGAAGTCGACGCCGCCACGCGCTCGGTGCTGTGCTCGGGCGACGACGTGCAGGCGGACCTCGTCACGCGCAAGCTCGTGGTCGGCGAACGCCTCGGCGAAGTCCCCGAAAGCGTGCCGCAGGCTCCGCTGGCGGCCGACCTGATCGCGACCGCGCGCCGGCTGCGGCTCAAACGCGAGCCGACCGCGCGCGAGCTGGATCTCGACCTGCGCACGCCCGGCGGCCTCGACCGCTCGCGGCTGCTCCACCGGTTGAGGCTGCTCGACATCCCTTGGGGCAGCCCGGAAATCTCGGCGACGCGCAGCAAGGGCACCTTCCGCGAGACGTGGACGCTGTGCTGGGAGCCGGGCTTCGAGGTCGACCTGGTCGCGGCCGCCGTGCACGGCACCACCGTCGCCTCGGCGGCGTCCGCCCGCGTGCGCGAGGCCATGGGCGGCAAGCCGCCGCTCGCCGACATCACCACGGCCGTCGAGGGCTGCCTGCTCGGCGGTCTCGGCGACGCGCTGCCGGAGGTGCTCACCGCACTCGACGTCCGCGCGGCGGCCGACACCGACGTCGCCGACCTCATGACCTCGCTGCCTCCGCTGGCCCGGTCCACCCGCTACGGCGATGTGCGTGGAACCGACACCGCGCAGCTGCGGGAGGTCGCGGACCGCCTGCTCACCCGCGTGTGCGCCGGGCTGCCGCCGGCCGTCCATGGCATCGACGACGACGCGGCCCGGAAGTTCTGCGACCTGGTCGACAACGTCCACGAAGCCACCACTCTCCTGGGCGACGCGGCGCGCGAACGCTGGCTCACCGCGCTGCGCAAGCTCGCCGGCCGAGACTCCCTGCCGCCGCTGCTGGCCGGCCGCATCGTGCGGCTGCTGCACGACGCCGACCTGTTCGACAGCGCGGAGGTCGAGCTGCGCCTCGGCCGCGCGCTCACCCCGGGTGTCGAGCCGGCCGCGGGTGCGGCCTACGTCGAGGGCTTCTTCGCCGGCGGCGCGCTCCTGCTGGTCCACGACGAGCGCATGCTGCGGGTCGTCGACACCTGGCTGGGCACCATCCCGTCCGACGTGTTCACCGAGGTGCTTCCCTTGCTGCGCCGCACTTTCGGCGCCTTCGCGGGACCGGAGAAACGCGCCATCGGCCAACGCGCCGCCACCCTCTCCGGCGGCGCCCCCGCGGCTCGCCTCGCCGCCGACGAGCTGGACGAGATCCGCGCCCGCAGTGCCCTGCCCGTGCTCGCGACCCTTCTCGGAGCAGCGTCATGACCACCCCGGACCCCGATCGTCTGCGCCGCTGGCGCCTCGTGCTCGGCGGCGGCGAGGACGGCACCGGCCGCTCACTGTCCGAAGAGGACAGCGGCCTCGACGCCGTTCTCGCGGCCCTCTACGACCGGCGCGACGAGCCCGTCCGCTCGGGCGACCGCCGCGGCGCGACCCTCAACTCCTCGGCGCCGCGCGTCGCCCGCTGGCTCGGCGACATCCGGCGGTACTTCCCGGGTTCGGTCGTGCAGGTGATGCAGCGCGACGCCGTCGACCGGCTCGGCCTCACCCGCATGCTGATGGAGCCGGAGCTGCTGAGCGCGGTCGAGCCCGACGTGCACCTGGTCGGCACACTGCTGTCGCTCAACGGCGTGCTGCCCGAGGAGACGAAGGAGACGGCGCGCTCGGTCGTGCGCACCGTGGTGGCCCAACTCGAGGAGCGGCTGGCCGAACCCACGCGCGCGGCGATCCGGGGCGCGCTCGACCGCGCCGCCCGCACGCAGCGCCCGCGCGCCGCGGACATCGACTGGGCCCGCACCGTGCGCACGAACCTGAAGCACTACTCCCCCGAGCTGGAAACCATCGTGCCCGAGCGGCTGGTCGGCTTCGGCCGGCGCCAGCTCAGCGTGCAGCGCGAAGTGATCCTCGCAGTGGACCAGTCGGGGTCGATGGCGGAGTCGGTGGTGTACTCGGGCCTGTTCGGTGCCGTGCTGGCGTCGATGCGGGCGCTGAGCACGAAGTTCGTCGCCTTCGACACGGCCGTGGTGGACCTCACCGAGCACCTCGACGACCCCGTCGAGCTCCTCTTCGGCACCCAGCTCGGCGGCGGCACCGACATCAACCGCGCCATCACCTACTGCCAAGGCCTCGTCGAACGCCCCGAGCAGACGCTGCTGGTGCTCATCAGCGACCTCTACGAGGGCGGCGTGCGAGACGAGCTGCTGCGCCGCGTCGGCGAACTGGTCGGTTCGGGCGTGCAGGTCGTGACCCTGCTGGCACTGTCGGACTCCGGCGCGCCGTTCTACGACCACGAGAACGCCGCCGCGCTGGCCGAGCTCGGCGTGCCGGCCTTCGCGTGCACCCCGGACCTGTTCCCCGAGCTGATGGCCGCGGCGCTGCGCCGCGAGGACCTCGGCCGCTGGGTGAGCGCCGCCACCGCGACCGTGGATTGAGGCTCGGGATTAAACCGACCGGTCATCTGGTTGAAGAAGACAGAACGAGACTTCGAAGAGAGGACGGGTAACCATGAAGGTTCGCGCGTCGGTCAGGTCGCTGGCTCGCCAGCAGGGGGCCCAGGTCATCCGCAGGCACGGCAAGATCCTCGTGATCAACCGCGACAACCCGCGGAACAAGGCTCGCCAGGGCTGAGCTGCACTGCGTCGGGCGCCATCCACCTCAGGTGGGTGGCGCCCTTTTTTTGTGTGCTCAGTGTGCGCTCAGTGTGTGCTCAGGCCGGCGTCGGGATGCGTTCGTCCGCCCGGCGGAAGGCCATGACACCGTCGTCGAGCCGGTTGAGACGCATGTCGGCCAGATCCAGCAGGTAGTTCTGGCGCATCACCCACGGGCGGCGGTCGCCTTGTTTCGGCAGGGCCGAGGTGGCGCGTTTGATGTAGCCCGACATCAGGTCGACGACCGGGCGCAGGCCCGTGGTCGGGGCGCGGCCCGGGTCGGGGGCGCAGGCGACGTAGCCGTGGCGATCCATGTGCGAGATCAGCCGGCAGACGTACTGCGAGGCGAGGTCGGCGCGCAGGGTCCACGAGTTGTTGGTGTAGCCCACGCACCACGCCAGGTTGGGGATGCCGCCGAACATCATGCCCTTGTAGACGAGCTGCTCGCCCGGGTTGATGGCCCGGCCGTCGACGGTCAACGCGACCTGGCCGAACGCGACCATGCGCAGGCCGGTCGCGGTGACGATGACGTCGGCGGGCAGCTCACGCCCCGACTCCAGCTGGATGCCGCCCGGGGTGAAGCGGGTGATGTGGTCGGTGACCACGTCGGCCTTGCCGCTGCGCAGTGCGCGGAACAGGTCGGCGTCGGGCACCAGGCACAGGCGCTGGTCCCACGGGTTGTAGGCGGGCACGAAGTGCGGGTCGACGGGAATCGACGGCGGCAGCTGCTTCGCCACGCCGTCGCGCAGCACCGCGGCCGCACGCTCGGGCAGGCGGCGCATGAGCTGGAAGAACAGCGTGCCCATCACCACGTTCTTGCCGCGCACCAGCCGGTGCGCCAGGTTCTCCGGCAGCACGGCCCGCAGGCGGTCGGCGAGCGCGTCGGCCCCGGGGCGCGCGACGACGTAGCTCGGCGAGCGCTGCAGCATGGTCACCGAAGCCGCTTCGGGCGCCATCGCCGGCACCAGCGTCACGGCGGTGGCGCCGCTGCCGATCACCACGACGTTCTTGCCCGCGTAGTCCAGGTCCGCGGGCCAGTGCTGCGGGTGCACGATCTCGCCGGCGAAGTCCTCTCGGCCCGGGAAGTCGACGACGTGGCCGCTGTCGTAGCTGTAGTAGCCGCTGCACAGGTAGAGGAACGAGCAGGTAAACGTGGCCGGCTCGCCGTCGTGCTCGGCCTCGACCGTCCAGCGCGCTTCGGCCGAGGACCACGAAGCGGACACCACGCGGTGCCCGAAGCGGATGTGGCGCTCGACGCCGTGGGCCTCGGCCGTGGCGCGGATGTAGCTGAGGATCGAGGGACCGTCGGCGATGGCCTTCGGGTCCTTCCACGGCCGGAACGGGTAACCGAGCGTGAACATGTCCGAGTCGGACCGGATGCCCGGGTAGCGGAAGAGGTCCCAGGTCCCGCCGATCGAGTCGCGAGCTTCCAGGATGGCGTACGTCTTGCCGGGAGTCCGAAGCTGGAGGCGGCACGCCGCCCCGATCCCGGACAACCCCGCACCCACCACGAGGACGTCGACGTGCGTGGCGATCGTGATCACTCTCCCCGGCTCGAGCGTGTTCCCGAGATCGTACCGTCGGAATGGCCTTTCGGCGGGGCCCGGGCCGAACGAGGTTCGGACGTGGGGCCCTGCCGGGCCGGGCGGGGAATCACCGGCCCGGCAGGGAAACCGAGGGTCAGCGCGGCAGGTTCACGACCTGCGTCGCGCCGAAGGTGCCCTTCAGCGGGACCTCCACGGTCTGGCGCCGCACCGTCACCCGCACGCTGTCCTGCGACTGCGTCGGATCCGAGACGGCGAGCTGCCAGCCCGAGCCGCTGCGCCCCAGAGCCACGGAAGCCGGACCTGAGACAGTTACCTCATCTACAGTATCCGCCTTGTAGAAGTTTGCGAGGAGTGTGTTGTCCCACAGCCGGATCGCCTGAACGGCGGCTGTGTTCGCCCGCACTCGCCACGCGAGCACCGAAGCGACGGTGCTCACCACCGAGGCCGCGGGCAACACCGCGTACGCGTATTTCGCGTCCGAAGGCTTCACTCCGTGCTCGATCACGAGCTTCTGGTAACGCCGCGTGTACGGATCGGTCGTGCCCTTGGTGTTGGCGCCTGTGTCGATGTCGCGCCACGCGCCGGTGCGGTCCTCGCGCAGCGCGGTCACGTCGGCCTTGTCGAGCAGCACGTAGCCGGCGACGTCGTCGAGGTGCAGCCAGTGCGGGTTGCGCAGCGACGTCGTGCGGCCTAGCGCGGACGAGACGAGCCGCCCGTCGGCCAGCAGCGTGCCCCGGCCGTTCTCCCCCAGGTTGCGGTTCTCGATCGTGGTCCGCACCTGCTGCCCCGACGTGTCGGTGATCCCCGCGCCGAGGCAGACGACGCCCGCCGGCGTGAAGAACCACGACTTCTTCGCGGTCAGCGTGCCGTCCAGCGACACGAAGTCAAAAGCGTACGCACCGTGGCGCGCGTCCCACCGGACGCCGCCGACGTGGGCCTTGGTCGACATCGGCGTGGACTGCAGCGCACCCGTCGGGCCGGCTTTCGTGGTGGCACCGGGCAGCAGCAGCGGGTCGACGGTCGGCCAGTACGCGTCGGAGTAGTGCCCCTTGGCCTTCGGCAGGAACAGGTACAGCACGCCGTCGCCGACGTACCAGCCGTGCTGGTTCATGCCGTTGATCGACTCGTAGCGCGAGATCCGCGTGGACCCCACGGCGAGCGAGCTCGACCAGCCCTCGGTCACGTGCAGCATCCGGTCCTGCTGGCCGAAGATCCGGTGCGTGGCCGTGATCGGCGTCGGCCGCACGTGGGTCGCGAGCATCTCCTGCGCGAACTCGATGCCCGGCGTCGCCACGAGGTCCGGGCCCGGCGCGAACCGCTCCGGGTCGGGGATCTCCAGGAACGGCGCGTACGTGCCTTCGGAGATCCACTTCGCCGCGAGACCCGACAGCTCGGCCTTGGCCGCGCCGGTGGCCGCGCGCGCCAGCACGAGCGTGGCGACAGTGAGCTGGTGGCCGATGTCGTGGCCGGTCTCGCCTTGGCGCGAGAGCATTCGCCCGCGCACCGGCTCCATCAGCGCGCCCGCGTAGACGAACGGGGCGAACGTGTCGGGCACCAGCGCGTAGATCTTCTGCTTGAGGTCCTCGGGCAGCGCGTACTCGGTGCCTTCGGTCACGTGGATCGCGCCGGAGAGCGCGGTCAGCAGCACGATGCCGTAGTGCCCGGGGTACGGGATGGTGTCGTGCTGGATGAACGAGCCGTCCACGTGGAAGCCGTCGCTGCCCGCCTTGTCCAGCTTGGCCACGAGGCTCGCCGCGCCGCCGCCGGCGACGTCGGTGAGCGCGTCGATGCCCGTCTTGATCCACGCGGTGTCGCCGATGAGCGCGCCGGAGACGATCGAGATCAGGGCCTTGTCGGCCCGGTTGGCGCCGGTCTCGACGGTGCTCGGGCTGTTCGCCCGCACGTTGGGGTTGCCCACGAACCGCTTGATCGGGCTGACGTAGCGCGCGAGCTCGTCGGCCGTCAGCTCGTCGGCGACCGTGACGAGCGTGTGCAGCACGTAGTACGGCACGCCGATCTCGTAGGTGTACCAGTTGCCGATCTCGCCGACCTGCGGGTTGTACTGGCTCGCGTAGATCAGCTCGAGCGCCTTCTTGATGCGGTCGAGCACCTGCGGGTCGCCCGAGAGCGTGCCGCCCGGCGTGCCCCAGTCGACCGCGATGGCCCGCAGCCGCGCGTACATCGACGTGGTGTAGTCGCTGCCCGGCCCCAGCGGCAGGTCGGTCCACAGTGGACCACCGGTGACGGTCATCGTGTCGTTGTAGGCCTTCGCGACGCGGCCGAGGTTCTTCAGCGCGGCCGTGCGCTCGGCCGACGGCCGGTTGATCCCGGTCTGCATCTCGCGGTAGCCGGCCACGATCGCGTTGAGGGGATCGGCGGCCGCGCCGTTGGCGGCGGACACCGTCGCGGCGGGCGCGGAACCCGCCGCGAATGCCGGGTGCGCGGCGGCGGTCAGGGCCACCGAGGCGGCCGCGACGGCGCCGCCGCGCAGGGCAGTTCTCCGGTTTACGGGCATGACAATGCCTCCCAGGATCAAGACGTCCTTGGCTTGCGGGATTTTCGGGGACCGCTGTGCCGATCGTTGCCGATCCGACCACAGTCACGGCCGAATGGCTTCGTAGCAACGGTTACGTGCCGTGTGGGGGTCGGCCTACTTTTGGCCGGATCGGCAAAAGGAGAATTCAGTTGTGGTTGTTCAGCGCGGAAAATTCAGGCGGAAAGTCAGCGCGCTCCGTCCGTGCGCCTCGGCAGCTGCCACGGGTTCTGCTCCTGCAGCGGCTCGGGCAGCAGCGCGTCGGGGAAGCCCTGCCACGCGACCGGGCGCAGGAACCGCTCGATGGCAGCGGTGCCGACCGACGTGGTGGTGGGCGCGGTGGTGGCCGGGTACGGGCCGCCGTGCTGCTGCGCCCAGCTCACCGTGACGCCGGTGGGCCAGTCGTTCCACAGCAGCCGCCCGGCGAGGCGGGTCAGCGAAGGCAGCAGCGGGCGGACGTAGTCGGCCTCGTCGGCCTCGCCCTGCACCGTCGCGGTCAGGCCCGGCTCCAGCGTGTCGAGCACGCCGATGAGCTCGTCGGCGTCGCTGTAGGTGACGATCAGCGACGCGGGACCGAAATGCTCCTCCCGCACCGCTTCCCCGCCGGCCAGGAACTCCTTGGCCGTGGTCGAGAGCAGGCTCGGGGTGAACGACTCGCCCTGGTGCGTGCCGTCGACGACCGTGGTCACACCCGGGGCCTGGCGCAGCTCGGAGAGCTTGTGCGCGAAGCCCTGCGCGATGCGCTCGTTGAGCATCGGCTGGCCCGCGACGGCGCCGACGGCCTCGCGCAGCACGTCGTCGAGACCGTGGCCCTCGGGCAGGAACAGCAGGCCCGGCTTCGTGCAGAACTGGCCGGCACCGAGGCTGAACGACCCCGCGTACGCCCTGGCCACGGCCTCGCCGCGCTGGGCGACCGCACCCGGCGTGACGACGACCGGGTTCACGCTGCCGAGCTCGCCGTAGAACGGGATCGGCGTGGGCCGCGAGACGGCGATGTCGAACAGCGCGCGCCCGCCCGGCACGGAGCCGGTGAACGACGCGGCCTGGACGCGCGGGTCCTTGAGCGCGGTCACGCCCTGCTCGAACCCGTGGATCACGGCGAACGCGCCCGCAGGCGCACCGGCGGCGGCGAGCGCGCCGACGACGATCTCGCCCGTGCGCGTGGACAGCTCCTCGTGGCCCGGGTGCGCCTTGAGGATCACCGGGCACCCCGCGGCCAGCGCGGAGGCGGTGTCGCCACCCGCGACGCTGAACGCGAACGGGAAGTTGCTGGCCGCGAACACCAGCGTCGGGCCGATCGGCACGAGCACCCGGCGGATGTCGGGGCGCGGGCCCATGGGCCACTCGGCGTCGGCGTGGTCGACGGTGGCCCCGAGGAACGCGCCGTCGCGCAGGACCTGGCCGAACAGGCGCAGCTGGAACGTGGTGCGGGCGAGCTCGCCCTTCAGACGCGGCGCGGCGGGCAGGTGGGTCTCGGTGTGGGCGAGGGCGATCAGCTCCTCGGCTTCGGCGTCAAGAGCGTCGGCGGCGGCTTCGAGCCAGCCGGCGCGCTCGGCGGGCGTGCTCGCCGCGAACGGGCGGGCGGCCGCGGCCGCGGCGGCGAGGGTGCGCTCGAGCTCCGGTTCGGAGGTTTCTCGGCTCATGGTGGAACGTGTCTCCTCGGTGAATCGCTCAGGTTCAAGCACGGTTCAGGGCAGGCTGCGTGCGGCCGCCGTGGCCGCGTGCAGGTCCGGCCATCGGCCGGGACCCGCCAAGCCCAGATGGTAGAGGTGCAGCTCGGCCGCGCCGGCCTTGCCGAGCTCGGTGACGTACGCCTTGATGTCGGGCACGGGGCTCGCGGCGACGGCGGTGATGTAGCTGCCCACCGCCACGTCCTCCGGCAGCGCCCGCCGGGCCGCGGCCACGGCGTCGACGCTGCCCTGGCCCGGCGCCCAGTTCTGCAGCACGACCGCGGAGGCGTCCTCGGCCGCGGTCGGCGTAAGGCCCGGCAGCGCACCGGTGACCCACGGGTCGAGCGCGCCGTGCAGCACGATCCGCATGCCCGGTTCCAGCTCGGCGAGCACCGCGGCCCGCAACGCGTCGGTGGCGCGGTGGCGCCCGGCGAGCACGGTGTCCTTGAGCGCGACGGGCAGCCGGTCCTCGGTGACGGTGAGGTCGGCCGTGTCGAGCAGCCGGCGGACCTCCGTGCGCAGCGTCTCGCGCACCTCGGCGGCGGCGAGGCCGGTCCAGCCTTCGGCGCAGGCATCGCAGCAGCAGATCGACAGCAGGCGCGCCACGGCGGGCGCCCACACTCCGTCGGTCTTCTCGTGCTGGTGCTGGTGCACCGCGCCGAGCGGGCCGCACGCCTCGAGGATCACCGACGAGACCTCCAGCCCCGCCACGGCCTCGGCGGTCAGCGTGGCCGCGTACTCGCGCACGGCAGGCTGGGCCGGGCACAGTGCCCACGGGTAGGACTCGCCGAAGCAGTTGCGCACGGTGTACTGCGGGAAAGCCGTGCCCAGCCGGGAATTGTGCGTGAGCACGATCCAGGCGGCGGCCGGAATCCCCGCGGCGTTGAGCAGGCGCACGGCATCGCCACCGCTGTCGGGCTGCGCGACCCAGTCCGGAGTGGACGGACGCAGTTCCCGGCCCTGCCACGCTTCTTCACGCACGGGCCGGTAGCTCGCCGCCGTGCGAGCGATCACCGAGGTGCGCTCGGCGGAGTACGGCGTGGCGGCCCGGGCGCTGTGGTAGGTCAGCGCCACGGCGACCTCGTCCACCTCCAGGTCCTGCACGCGCTCCACGAAACCGGGGTCGCCGAGGACGTCCCAGGAGTAGGCGTATCCGGTCACCTTCACGGGGTCACCACCGGGCCGTGTTGGGTTCGAAGTCCGGCACGTAGGAGCGCATGTAGGTCACGTCGTCCCGTTTCGTCAGTCCACAACGGACGTAGTCCTCGTGCGCGCGGGCCAGCGCGTCCTGGTCCAGCTCGATGCCCAGCCCCGGCTTGTCCGGCACCGCCACCGCGCCCTCGACGAACTCCAGCACCCCGGGCACGATCACATCGGCCGTCTTCCACGGCCAGTGCGTGTCGCACGCATACGTCAGGTGCGGCGTCGCGGCGGCGACGTGGACCATCGCGGCCAGGCTGATGCCGAGGTGGCTGTTGGAGTGCATCGACAGCCCGACCCCGAAACTCTCGCACAGCACCGACAACGCCTGGGTGTCGCGCATCCCGCCCCAGAAGTGGTGATCGGACAACAGCACCCCGATCGCCCGGGCCCGGAACGCGGGCTCGATGTCGCCGAAGTTGACCACGCACATGTTGGTCGCCAACGGCATGCTCGCCTCGGCCGCGACCCGCGCCATGCCCTCGATGCCCGGCGTCGGGTCTTCGAGGTACTCCAGGACACCGTCGAGCTCGGCCGCGACCCGGATGCTCGTCTCGACGGTCCACGCGGCGTTCGGGTCGATCCGCAACGGGTGACCCGGGAACGCCTCCGCCAACGCCCGGATGCCCTCGACCTCTTCCTCAGGCTTGAACACGCCGCCCTTCAGCTTGATCGACCGGAACCCGTACTGCTCGATCATCCGCCGGGCCTCGCCCACGAGCGCCTCCGGCGTGATCACCTCGCCCCAGGAATCCACCTCGGCTCCGACGTGAGCGCCGAACTTGTAGAACAGGTACGCCGAGAAATCCACCGCATCACGGGCCTTGCCGCCCAGCAGATCGACGACCGGACGACCGAGCACCTGGCCCTGCGCGTCCAGGCACGCGACCTCGAACAGCGAATACACGCTGGCGATCGTCTTGCGGATGGAGAACCCGCCGATCAACCCGTGCTCGTCGGTCAGCACCGTCCCGGCCAGCACCCGCGTCACGATCCGCTTCAACCCCGGCAGATCGAACACATCGTGCCCGGCGAGCTCCGGCACGACCTTGCGCACCTCACCCAGAAACGCCGCGTCACCGTAGGACTCACCGAGCCCGACCACACCGTCGTCGCACACCACCTGCACCACGCTGCGCAACGCGAAAGTCTCGTGCACCCCCATCACGTTCAACAACGGAGGATCCGCGAACGCGACGGGCGTGAGCACCACATCCCGGATGTTCATCGGCCCTCGATCCCCTTGAGCACCTCGAACCCGCGTTCCACGATTCCGCCGAGCCGGTCGACCTGCTCGGTCGTCGGCTCCACCAGCGGCGGCCGGACGGGGCCGACCTTGTCACCGCGCAGCCGGGCGGCGGCCTTGACCAGCGACACCGCGAACCCCGGCGTCTCATCTCGCAACGCCACCAGCGGCAAGTAGAACCCGGCCAGCAACGTGTCCATCACGTCCGTGTCGCCCTCGGCTAGCGCGCGGTGGAACCGGTGCGCGATCTCCGGCGCGAAACAGTGCACCGCCGAGGAATACCGCGCCACGCCGATCGCCGCGTACGCCTTCGCCGACACCTCCGCCGTCGGCAACCCGTTGAAGAACAAGAAGTCCTCGGATCGCTGCGTGCCCAGCGAACGGATCGTGGTGACGATGCGCGTCATCACTTCCGCGTCGCCGTACCCGTCCTTGAGCCCGACGATCGACGGGATGTCGAGCAGCCGTGCGGCCGACGGAGCCGTGAACACCCCGGTGCCGCGGTGGTACACGATCACCGGCACCGACGTGTCGCCCACGGCGAACCGCACGAAATCGACCAGCCCCGCCTGCGGCCCGGAAACCAGGTACGGCGGCAGCAACAGCACACCGTCGGCGCCACCGGCCTGAGCCGCGGCCACACCCGCGCGCGCGGCGGCCGCACCGCCACCGGCCCCGATCCACACGGGCACGCGCCCGGCCACGACTTCGCGCGCCCGCGCCAGCAGCGCCGCGACCTCGTCGGGCGAGAGCGAGGAGAACTCGCCCGTGCCGCACGCGACGAACAACGCGCCCGCGCCGGCGGCCACGTGGCCCTCCACGTTCTCCGCGAACCCGTCGAGGTTCACCTCGAGGTCCTCGGTGAACGGCGTCAGCGGGAACGCCAGCAGGCCGTCCAGCTCGATCTTGGGCTGTGCCATCAGTTTCTGCTCTTTCCGTCCTCGTCGGGGCGTCCGGGTGGCGTGCCCGGCCACGGGTTCGACGATCCCACCGCCGCCGTCTCCTCGCTTGAGACCGCCCCGGTGTTCACACTCTTGAATGGAGTCTGTTATGCTGATTATGTTCATCCATAAGAATGCTGTTCGGGACGCTAATATGGCCGGAGTCACAAGTCAACGGCCCGGTTGGAGGACGCACATGGCGCAGAAGCCGGCCACCGCGGAGCGGATCGCGACGCCCGGTGCGGAGAGCGCGGGCGTGAAGTCCGCGCGGCGCGCCATCGACCTCATCGAGACGTTCGCGGCCAACGACGTGTGGTTGTCGCTGTCCGACCTGCACGCGCGCACCGGCTTCCCGCGTTCCAGCCTCCACGGCCTGCTGCGCACGCTGCTGGAAGCCGGCTGGCTCGAAGCCGACGCGAACACCGCGCGCTACCGCCTCGGCGTGCGCGCGCTGATCTGCGGCACCGCCTACCTCGATCGCGACGCGATCGTCCCGTTCGCCACCGAGGCGCTGGAGCGCATCCGCGAGAAGACCGGGTTCACCGCGCACTTCGCGCGCCGCAACGGCACCGAGGTCGTGTACCTCGAGACCCGCGAGTCGCAGCACTCGACGCACCTCGTCTCGCGCGTCGGCCGCACGCTGCCCACCCACGCCACGGCGCTGGGCAAGGCGCTGCTCGCCGAGCTGACGCACGACGAGATCGAAGAGCTGATGCCGGCGAAGCTCCCGCCGCTCACGCCGCACACGATCACCACTCGCGAGCAGCTGCACGCCGACCTCGCGCGCACCCGCGAGGTCGGCTACGCCGCCGAGATCGAGGAAGGCACGCTCGGGGTCCGGTGCGTCGCCGCCGTGATCCCGTACCGCATCCCGGGCACCGACGCGATGAGCTGCTCGATGCCGGTCGGCCAGGTCACCGACGCCGACGTCCAGCGCGTCGGCGAGCTCCTGGCCGAGACGACCGCCGAGCTCGGGCAGCAGCTGCGCCGGGCCGGCATCCGCTGACCGCCGCCATTCCCCTGTTGCGAAGCGTTTCGAGAGGAACCCCATGGCAGACCAGCGCGTGCTGATCACCGGATCGGCAGGCATCGTCGGCACCCTGATGCGCCCGCGGCTGCGCAAGCCCGGCCGGGTGCTGCGGCTGCTCGACCTGGCCGAGCAGGCTCCGGCCGAGGCGGGCGAAGCCGTCGAGATCGTGACCGGCTCGGTCACCGACCGCGAGGCGATGGCGGCGGCCTGCTCCGGTGCCGACGCCCTGATCCACCTCGGCGGCCACAGCCGCGAGAACACGTGGGAAGCCACGCTCGACGTCAACATCAACGGCACCCACACGGTGCTCGAGGCCGCCCGCGAAGCCGGGGTCAAGCGGGTGGTCCTCGCGTCGAGCAACCATGCGGTGGGCTTCCGCCGCAACGCCGACGCCGGTGCCGCCGGCGTGCCCGCCGACTCGAGCCCGCGGCCGGACACCTACTACGGCGTGAGCAAGGCGGCCATCGAGTCGCTGGGCAGCCTGTACGCGTCGCGGTTCGACATGGACGTGATCGTGATCCGCATCGGCTCGTGCTTCGAGACGCCGCTGCCGCTCGGCCCGCGCGGGCTGACCACGTGGCTCTCCCCCGACGACGGCGCGCGCCTGTTCGAGGCCTGCCTGAGCGCGCCTTCGCCCGGCTACCGGCTGGTCTGGGGCGTCTCGGACAACACCCGGCGCGTCTACTCGCTCGCCGAGGCCGAGGCGCTGGGCTACAAGTCCCTCGACAACGCCGAGGTCTACGCCGGGCAGCTCGCCGACAAGCCCGCCCCGACGGGCGCGGCCGCGGAGTTCGTCGGCGGGCCGTTCTGCACCGCTCCGCTCGGGCAGTTCAACCCGCTCTGAGCCGCCCCCGCTTGCCGTGAGGGCCCGCCGACCTGGACCGATTCGAGGGGTCGGGGCAACTTGTCCACTGGCTTCGGTCAGAAGCCAGGCCAAGCGCTCGGCTGGGGTGTCCCAGCCGAGCGTTTTGCGAGGACGGCCGCCTGGCGACGAACGCTCATCGCATCCCCTGAACCGGGGTGTCGCGACCACTCGGGGAACCCGAGCTGCCCGGCGGGCCTTCGCGCATCCGGTGCAGCCGCGCAGGCGCCTACACTCGTGGTGTTCGGAGACGGCGTGACGAGGAGGACGCGGGTGGGTGAGCTTTCGGCCGCCGACACCAACGGCATCCTCGCGCTGCCCTGGATCCGGCCCGAACGCACCAGCGCCGGTCTCGGCTGGGAGCACCTCTACCTGTCGAAGCAGCACGAACGGCCCCACCGCGGCCTGTTCGCCGCGGCCCCGACCCACCAGCTCATCCTGCACCTAGCCGGGCCCGTGACGGTCCGCCGCCGGGTCGGCACGCCGGGAGAGCAGAGCCGGCGTGTGCCGGCCGGCGGCCTGTTCCTGCAGCCTTCGCACGCGGACCTGTCCGTGGAGCTGGGCGGGGAGCTCGACACGCTGCACGTGTACGTCGCCGACTCGGCCGTGCAGGAGGCCGCGGGTACCGACACGCCGATCCGGCTCTCGGAGGAGCTCGGCACCGTCGACCCGCTGCTGGAGCAGCTCCTGCTCTCCCTCGACGGCGTGGTCCGCGACTGGGAGCCGAGCGCTCGCACGTACGCCGACCAGCTGTGCGCCCTCGTGGCCACCCACCTCGCCCGCCGCCACCGTGCCGGGGGCACCACCGCCGAGCCGGTCCCGGCGGCGCCCGCCGCGCTGTCGGACCGGCAGTTCGACCGCGTGCGCGACCTGATGTGCGAGCGGCTCGCGGAACCGCTGGGCCTGCCCGAGCTGGCGGCCGTGACCGGGCTGAGCGTGAGCCGGTTCGCCCGCCGCTTCAAGGCCCGCACCGGCCTGCCGCCGCACCAGTACCTGCTGAAGCTGCGCGTCGAGCAGGCCCGGCTGTTGCTGCGCACCTCCAGCGACCCGATCGCCGACATCGCGGCCGGCTGCGGCTTCTCGCACCAGGAGCACCTCACGCGGGTGCTGCGCACGCAGCTCGGCACCACTCCGGCGGCCCTGCGGCGCGAGGGATAAGCGCCCTCCGGGTGACGCGCGCGTTTCGTGCTGCCTGCGCGGCAGGAACGTGCAGGAAACCGGGCGGCGACATCCGGATACTCGAGGCACCCGCGTGGAAGGACCAACGATGTTCAGCTACACCGCGAACCCGGCCCGGGTCGTCTTCGGCAGCGGCACCCTCGCCTCGCTGCCCGACGAGGTGCGCCGCCTCGGCGCGACCCGCGTCCTGCTGCTGGGCAGCCCGCCGCTGGCCGGGCCTGCGGACCGCGTCGCCGAGTCGCTCGGCCCGCTGCTCGCCGCCCGCTTCGACGAAGCCGCGATGCACACACCCGTGGACGTGACCGAGCGCGCGCTCAAGGTCGTGACCGAGAACGACGTCGACTGCGTCCTCGCCATCGGCGGCGGCTCGACGACCGGTCTGGCGAAGGCGATCGCGTTGCGTACGGATCTGCCGCAGATCATCGTGCCCACGACCTACGCCGGCTCGGAGATGACCCCGGTGCTCGGCGAGACGGCCGACGGGCGCAAGACCACGCAGACCACACCCAAGGTGCAGCCCGAAGTCGTCGTCTACGACGTGGACCTCACCCTGAAACTGCCCGTGCAGGTGTCGCTCACCAGCGGCATCAACGCCATGGCCCACGCCGTCGAGGCCCTCTACTCGCCCGACGCCAACCCGATCGTCGACCAGTTCGCGCTCGAAGCGATCCGGCTGCTCGCCTCCGCCCTCCCCCGCATCGCCGCCGATCCGTCCGATGTGGACGCCCGCAGCGAAGCCCTGCGCGCCGCGTGGCTGGCCGGGACCTGCCTGGGCTCGGTCGGCATGGCCCTGCACCACAAGCTCTGCCACACCCTCGGCGGCAGCTTCGACCTGCCCCACTCCGAGACCCACACCGTGGTCCTGCCCTACGCCATGGCCTACAACACCACCGGCGCCCCCGACGCCCTGCGCCGCATCGCCGACGTGCTCGGCACACCCGACGCCGCGACCGGCGTCTACGACCTCATCGCGAGCCTGCCCGTCCCGCACTCGCTGGGCGAGCTCGGGTTCACCGAGAACGACATCGCCACGGCCGCCGAGATCGCCACGGCCAAGCCGTATCCGAACCCGCGCGAAGTCACCCGCGACGGCATCGAAGACCTGCTGCGCCAAGCCTGGGCCGGCACCCGCCCCGCACCCGCCGAAGGCACCAAACCGGACCTGCGCAGCCTCACCAGCGAGGTCGTGGAGAGCTTCGCCGCCACTCCGGACACCCGCCTGCGCGAACTCCTCCAGGAACTCGTCCGGACCCTGCACTCCTATGTGGTCCGCACCGACCTCACCCAGCAGGAGTGGGAGTACGCCATCGGGTTCCTGACCCGCACCGGCCAGATCTCCGACGACAAGCGCCAGGAGTTCATCCTCCTGTCCGACACCCTCGGCGTGTCCAGCGTGGTCGACGTCCTCACCAACTCCCGCACCCCCGACACCACCCCGTCGGCGGTACTCGGGCCGTTCTACGTGCAGGGCCCGCCCGAGACCGCCCAAGGCGCCGACCTCGCCGACGGCCTGCCCGGCACTCCCCTGTGGACCGACGTCACCGTCACCGACACCCACGGCACCCCCGTCGCCGACGCCATCGTCGACGTCTGGCAGTCCAATGAGGACGGCTTCTACGACGTGCAGCTCCCCGACGTCGACGGCCCGGTACTGCGCGCCCGCTTCCGCACCGACGCCGAAGGCCGGCTCAAGTTCTGGACCATCGTGCCCTCGGCCTACCCGATCCCGGCCGACGGCCCGGTCGGGCACATGCTCGACGCGGTCGAGCGCCACCCGTTCCGCGCGCCTCACGTGCACTTCATGATCGCCAAGCCGGGCTTCCGCACGCTCGTGACGCAGCTGTTCGTCCGGGGCGGCGACTACCTCGACTCCGATACGGTGTTCGGTGTCAAGGACGGGCTGATCGTCGACTTCGCCGAGCAGTCCGGCCCCGCGCCCGACGGCCGCGAGCCCGCGAACGGCTGGCGCCGCCTCGACTTCACGTTCCGCATCTCCCCCGCCCCCGCGCACTGACGAGGACTCCCACCATGAACGAGTACGACACCGACGTCATCGTGGTCGGCAGCGGGCCGGCCGGGGGAACCGCGGCCTTGCTGCTCGCTACCTACGGCGTGCGCACGGTGCTGGCCACCAAGTACGGCTGGACGGCGAACACGCCGCGCGCCCACATCACCAACCAGCGGGCCATGGAGGTCCTGCGCGACCTCGGCATCGAGGAGCAGGCCCTGGCGCAGGGCACGCCGCCGGAGCTGATGGGCGACACCGTGCTGTGCACGTCGCTGGCCGGCAACGAGATCGGCCGCATCGCGAGCTGGGGTACCGGCGACCGCTCGGCGACCGAGTACGGCGCGGCGAGCCCGTGCCACATGATCGACCTGCCCCAGACCTACCTGGAGCCGATCCTCGCGACCAACGCCGCCGAGCGCGGCGCGAAACTGCGCCTGGACACGGAGTTCCTCGACTTCACCCAGGACGCCGACGGCGTCACCGCGCGCTTCCTCGACCGCGTGCGCGGCGACGAGTTCACGCTGCGGGCCCGGTACCTCATCGGCGCCGACGGCGCGCGCAGCCGGGTCGCGGAGCAGGCGGGGCTGCCGATCGCCGGCGAGACGGGCAAGGCCGGCAGCATGAACATCACGTTCACCGCCGACCTCGGCAAGTACGTGGCCCACCGCCCGAGCGTGCTCTACTGGGTCATGCGGCCGGGCGCGCACCTGGGCGGCATCGGCATGGGCCTGGTCCGCATGGTGCGGCCGTGGAACAAGTGGCTGCTCGTGTGGGGCTACGACATCGCGCAGGCGCCGCCGGAGGTCGACCCGGAAGAGGCGACGCGGATCGTGCGCGACCTCATCGGCGACCCGGAGCTGGAAGTCGAGATCACCTCGACCTCACTGTGGACGGTCAACCACAGCTACGCCACGCAGTACTCCAGCGGCCGCGTGTTCTGCGCCGGCGACGCCGTGCACCGGCATCCGCCGTCCAACGGCCTCGGCTCGAACACGTCCGTCCAGGACTCGTACAACCTCGCGTGGAAACTCGCGATGGTCGTGCGCGGCGAGGCGGGCGAGGAGCTGCTGGAGAGCTACTCGGCCGAGCGCGCGCCGGTCGGCAAGCAGATCGTGGACCGCGCGAACCTCTCCCGCGACCAGTTCGGCCCGATCTTCGAGACGCTCGGCATCACCGGCGACACCGACGCCGACGCCATCGCCGCCGGCCTGGCCGCGTGCGAGGCGCCGACCGAGGACGGGGCGCGCAAGCGCCGCCAGCTGGAGAAGGCCATCGAGCTCAAGCACTACGAGTTCAACGCCCACGGCGTGGAGCTGGACCAGCGCTACGACTCGACCGCCGTGATCCCGGACGGCTCGGGCGACACAGCCTCGGTGTCCGGCCGCGACCCGGAGCTGTTCCACCAGGCCACGACCACGCCGGGCGCGAAGATCCCGCACGTGTGGCTCGTCGGCTCGCACGGCCGCCGGGTGTCCACTTTGGACCTCGTCGGCCACGGCCGCTGGAGCGTCGTCACTGGTCTGTCGGGCGAGTCCTGGCGCGTCGCCGCGGAGAAGGCGGCCGCGGAGCTCGGCCTGGACCTGCGCGTGGTGACCGTCGGCGCCGAGGGCGCCCGCGACTCCTACGGCGACTGGACCCGCGCGAGCGAGATCGACGAGGCCGGCGCGCTGCTGGTCCGCCCGGACGGCTACGTGGCCTGGCGCCACTCGACCGGCGCCGCGGAACCCGAAGCGACGACGGCGCTGCTTTCTGCGTTGAAGACGGTGCTGTCCCGCGCCTGAGGTCCAGTGCGCACTGTCCGCCCGCGGGTCACTTCGGTGGCTCCGCGGGCGGACCGCGTTACAGGGCCTCGAGATCCACGGCTTCGTGCGCGAGGTTGAACCCGTCGGGCGGCACGCCCTTCGGCAGCGTGAGCCACGAACCGCGCGCGTGCGGGCGGCGGGCGGCGTCCTTGCCCAGCAGCAGAGCCACGTAACAGCCGTAGTCGATGGCGAAGCCGTCGTACAGCGTGCCGGGCCGGTGCGGATCGGCGAGCCCGCGGCGCAGGACGTGCAGCAGCCGCGCGTCGTAGAGGTCGGCGATCACGGCGTGGCGCGGGCCCGGCGAGCGGTCGAGCAGGAAGGTGCGCGAGCGGCGCCGGCCGACGACCTCGTCGACGAGCAGGCGCAGCAATGTCGTGGCCGCCTCGTCGGCGCTGATGGCGCTGTGCTTGTCGCGCAGGTACCAGTCGCGGGCGGCGAGGCGGACCTCGCGCAGCCCGAGGGGCTGGTCCTGCGCGTGCTGGGCCGCCAGGGCCGCGATGTTGATCGCGTCGCGCGGCACGCCTTCGGCCGCGCGCACGAACTCGGCGAACGCGGTGCCGCGGAAGGTTTCCGCGACGAACGCCTCGGCGTCGGGCGGCGGCGGGAGTGTGGCGACCAGCCGGACGGCGGCGTGGTTGTGGAACAGCTGCGCGAAGAACTCCAGCGCGCGGGTGCGGGCGTCATCGAGGATCATGATGTCGTCGAGGCTCACGGCCGAGGCGGCGTCGGCGCCGACCTCGATGCCGAGGTGGTCGCCGTCGGCGAGCCGTTCACGACAGTGTTTTCCCATGCATGCTCACGCCGTTCGATGGCGGCGATCTTCACGGTGACCCCCGCCGTCGGCAGGAACGTACGGCGCAGCAGATCGGCCAGCAACGGCTGCAGCTGCAAGGGAAGCGCGCTCCACTCGTCGAGCAGCAGCCACAGCCGGCGGCCTTCCAGCGCCCGGATCACCGCGCGCAGTGCGCGCCCCAGCGGGCCGAACACCACGTGGTGGCGCTCCGTACCGGTGCGCCGTAGCCGACTCTCGCGGCCGGCGGAACGCTTGTGCCCCAGCGAGATCCACGCCGTGGGCGGCAGGCCGACCTCGACGCCGAGGGCCGCTTCCTCCGACGCGCTCGCCCGCGTCTCGCGCTCCACCTCCCCCACCACCTCGACCGCCGTGGCCGCCTCGGCGAGCGCGTCGAGTGCCGGCAACAGCGTGTCCGGGTTGCCCAGCTCGCGCTCCACGGCCACGGTCAGCAGTTCCTCGTGCACCGCCTCGATCGTGTCCACGAGCAGCTGCGTCCCCCGGACAGCCGCCGACGTTCCGCCGTCCGAGTACAACCCGCCGGCACCGCCGAGCGTGCGCAGGTCGGCATAGACCGCGACGTCGCCGGTGCGGTCCACGAGATCACTGAGGTACAGCAACGCGTACGTCTTGCCCGCGCCGCGGCGGCCGTAGAGCACCTGGTGGTCGGTCGAGTGCAGCATCGCCGAAAACGACCCGGCCGCCACGAAAGTCCGCGTCAGCGTGGCCCGGTCCGACGACTCCGCCCGTCGCGGGATGCCCATGAGCGCCTGGTTCAGATGCCGTTGCCGCCTGACGGAAGCCATCGGGAGAGCCTGCCGTCCCGGCGAGCGGGGCCGCAGCCGCCGTCCGCGTGCTGGCCGGGGTGACGCCGGGTGCTCGGCTCCGGACCGCCAACCCCGCGCTGCTCAGCCTTGGACCGACACCGCCGTGAAGGTGACGGGGATCCGCGGCCGTCCTGTGCCGTCGCCGTACGCGCCCGCCGACGACGTGTCCACACCACCACGCGCGACCTTGTCCAGAACGGTGAGCCCGGCGTCGGAGACGGTGCCGAACACCGTGTACGTCGGCGGGATCGGCGTGTCGCCGAACATCAGGAAGAACTGGCTGCCGCCGGACGTGGGCTGGCCTGTGTTGGCCAACGCGACCAGGCCGCGGCCGTAGGCCAGCTGCGGGAAGAACTCGTCCGGCACCGTGTACCCCGGCCCGCCCGTGCCGTCGCCGGCCGGGTCGCCGCACTGCAGCATCTGCAGATCGGTCGTGCCGAGCCGGTGACAGCTGGTCCCCGTGTAGAAGCCCTCCTTGGCCAGCGTCACGAAACTCGCCACCGTGCACGGCGCGAGCGCGCGGTCCAGCGTCAGCCCGATGTCGCCGGCCGTGGTGGCCAGCGTCGTGCCGACGGTGCCACTCGCGGGCTCCGGCCCGTCGGCGGGCGGCGTCGCGGGCTTGGCGGCGGGCCCGTTCGGGTCGGCCGGGTAGCTGCAGCTCGACGGGTCGGCCAGCGGTTGCGGGCGATGCGGTTCCGCCGTGCGCGCGGTCGGGATGGAGACCGGCGGCGCGTCGCCCGCCGACGGCGCAGCGGCGTCCGAAGACGGCGGAGCCGCCACGGAAGCGCCCGGCACGACCTGTCCCACGCCCGACACCGTGCGCGTCGGGCGGAGGAACCCCGGGGCGACGAACGCGGTCACCCCGAAAGCGACCACGACCACCACCACCGCGCCGAACACCACCCACGCGCCAGTGCCACTTCGCCGTGGCGGACCGGGCTGCTGCGGCCACGTCATGGACGCCCCCTTCGTCAGGCCGCTATTCTGCCCGCCCCGGCTCGCGCGGGGGAACGGGTTACAGCTCCGGCAGCGCGGGTGTCTCCAGCCAAGCTGTGAAGAACGGCCGCAGGGAGCGAGCGGCGTAGGCCTCGGCGGACGCGACGAACTCCTCGGTGCTCACCGTGGCGTGGCGGTGTTCCGAGGTCCACGCCTTGACGAGCGCGAAGAACGCCGGGTCGCCGATCTCGCCGCGCAGGGCGTGCAGCGTGAGCGCGCCGCGTTTGTACACGCGCTCGTCGAACATCCGTCCCACACCCGGGTCGCTGATGCGCACGTCGGCCGGCCTGGTCTTCATGCGCGCGTGCCACATCCGCGCCAGCGACTCCGCCGACTGACCGCCGGATTCCTCCGACCACAGCCACTCCGCGTATGTCGCGAAGCCCTCGTTGAGCCAGATGTGGCGCCAGTCGGCGACGGTGAGGCTGTTGCCGAACCACTGGTGCGCGAGCTCGTGCACGACCAGGCGCTCGTAGGTACGCCGGCCGTCGACGTGGTTGGCGCCGAAGATGGACATCCCCTGCGCCTCGATCGGGTCGTCGAGCTCGTCGTCGGTCACGACCACCACGTACTCGCCGAACGGGTACGGCCCGAAGAGGCGCTGCAGCACGTCCATCATCCGGCCCTGGCGGCCGAAGTCGCGCCCGAACGCCTTGCGCAGCCGCGGCGGCACCGCGGCCCGCTGCGGCACGGTCGACACCACGGACTCGACGCTGCTGGCGCGCCCGAACCCGAGGCGCAGCCGGAACGCCCGCGCCTCGGGGTGCGAGAACCAGCCTGAGCCGGCCCCGGCCACGAGCTCGATGTCGTCGTAGCGCCCGACCTGCACGCTCATCAGGTACGTCGCCGTCGGCTCCGGCCGCTCGAACACCCAGGTCGCGGTGCTCGCCGACTGGTAGCGCGACACGAGGTTCCCCGTCACCGCGACCAGGTACAACGACGAGGTCGTCACCGTGACGCGGTAGGTCGCCTTGTCGGCCGGGTGGTCGTTGCACGGGAACCACGACGGAGCGCCGATCGGCTGGCTCGCGACGAGCGCGCCGTCGGTGAGTTCGTCCCACCCGATGTCGCCCCATCGGCTCGGCACCGGCCGCGGGTTGCCGACGTAGCGGACCTCGACACGGAACTCCGTGTCGGCCGCCATCGACCGGACGGGCTTCACCTGGAGCTTCAGCCCGCGCCGGACGAACTTCGCCGGCCGGCCGTCGACGAATACCCGCGAGACGCGGAACTCGCCGAGGTCGAGCGTCAGCCGCGACAGAGCCTGCGTCGCCACGCAGGTGAGCACCGCGGTACCGCTGAGCCGGTTGGGCCCGACGCGGTAGTCGAGGTCCAGGTCGTAGTGGCTGACGTGGTAGCCGCCGTTGCCGTGACCGGGGAGGTACGAATCTGCGGAGGTTTCCGCGCCGGGTGCCGGCGCGGCAGCCTTCGAGGTCACGCGAGCAGAACCCCGCTTTCCGTCAGGTGGTCGTCTTCCAGCAGGATCGCGCGGATCTTGGCGCGCCGCAACGGTCCCGGGCTCACCGACGCCAGGTCGAGATCGGGTTGCCGAGCCAGCGCGTGTCGGCCGGCACCGCGTCGCCGCGCGTGACGAGCGAACCCGGGCCCACGGTGGTGCGCGCGCCGATGCTCGCGCCCGGCAGCACGATGCCGTGCGGGCCGAGCGTGGCGCCCTCGTCCAGCTCCACCCGGGACATGCTCATGATCCGGTCGTGGAACAGGTGTGTCTGCACCACGCAGCCGCGGTTGATCGTCGCGCCGTCGCCGAGGCGGACGAGGTCCGACTCCGGCAGCCAGTACGTCTCCAGCCACACGCCGCGCCCGATCTTCACGCCCATGGTGCGCAGCCAGGCGGTGAGCAGCGGCGTGCCGCCGACCGAACCGATCAGCCACGGCACCGCGAGCGTTTCGACGAAGGTGTCGGCCAGCTCGTTGCGCCACACAAAGGAGCTCCACAACGGGTGCTCGATCGCGCGGAACTTCCCGACCAGCAGCCACTTCACCACGGTGGCGGTGAGCGCGGCGACGACACCGGCGGCCAGCAGCACCGGTCCGGCCAGCAGCGCGGCTATGCCGAACCCCCAGAGCGACGCGATCGCCAGCAGCGAGAACGCGACGCCCACGGTGAGGGCGACCCCGCACATCACCGGCACGATCCGCAGCAGTTCCACGAACGCCCGCGCGGCCTTGAGGTGCAGCGCCGGGGTGTAGGTGCGGCTGGTGTCGGCGTCGCCGACCGCCCGGCGGACCGGGAGCGGCGGCATGCCGAGGTAGGACGAGCCCTTCTTGGCCTTCAGCGGCGTCGAGGACAGCACGCCCACGAGGCCGCGCTTCGGGACCGAACGGCCCGCCGCGGTCATGCCGGAGTTGCCGAGGAACGCCTGCTTGCCGATGCGCGCCGGGGCGACGTGCAGCCAGCCGTGCCCCAGCTCGTAGGTCGCGACCATCGTGTCGTCGGCGAGGAACGCGCCGCTGTCGACCTTGGTCATCTTCGGCAGCGCGAGCACGGTCGACGCCTCGACGTTGCGGCCGACCTTCGCGCCGAGCAGCCGCAGCCACACCGGCGTGAACAGGCTGGCGTACAAGGGGAACAGGCCTTCGCGGGCCATCCCCATGAGGCGCTCGGTGGCCCACACCTGCCACGCGACGCGGCCGTGGACCGGGTGGTAGCCCTCGACCATGCCGACGCCCAGCAGGCGCACGCCGGACAGCACCAGCAGCGCGTAGGTGAGGAAGTAGGCGACGGTGGCGACAGGGGTGAAGATCAGGGCCTGGGTCACGGCGGCGCCCAGCGTCGGCGCGCCCCACAGCGCGGCGCCCACCACGGCCACGCCCGGCAGTGCCGCGATGCCCGGCAGGAAGCCGAGCACGACCGACGTCATGCCGTACACGGTCGCCCAGAACCGCGACCGCGGCGGGCGGCTGGCCGGCCACTTCAGCGCGTCCTTGGCGTCCTTGCCCGAGCGGACCGCGGGTGAACCCGCCCAGCGCTGCCCGGCCGGCACGGCACCGCGCACGGTCGAACCAGCGGCGATCTCCGCGCCCTTGCCGATGCGGGCGCCCGGGAACAGCGTGCTGCGCGAACCGACGCGGGCCTCCGCGCCGATCCGGATCTTGCCGATGTGCACGAGGTCGCCGTCGACCCAGTGGCCGGTCAGGTCCACCTCGGGCTCCACGGCGGCGCCGCGGCCCAGCTTCAGGAAGCCGGTGACCGGCGGCGGCGAGTGCAGGTCCACGTCCTTGGCGACCCGGGCACCGAGCGCCTTGGCGTACGTCGTCATCCACGAAGCACCGGCGACGCTGTCCGCGCCGCTGAACTCCGCGAGCTTCTCGGCCGTCCACAGGCGCAGGTGCACGCTGCCGCCGCGCGGGTAGCTGCCCGGGCGCACGCCTGACAGCAGCACGCGCGCACCGCCCGCGGCGATCGCGATGCGGCCGGCAGGGCTGAACAGCACCAGCCACGCCAGCACGAGCCACGCCCAGTTCAGCGTCGGCGCCCAGGAGAACCCGAGCAGCGACAGCACGTTGGAGGCCACCGCGGCGAGCGACGCCCAGCGCAGGCCGACCAGACCCATGAGCGGGAGCATCAGCAGCGTCTGGACCACGCCCGCGCGGCGCGGCGTCGGCGCGATGTCGCGGCGTTCGGTCTCCTGGCCGCTGAGCTTGTCGAGCATCGTGGCCAGTGACCCGAGCCTCGGGTGCTGGTAGATGTCGTTGACCGACACCTCGGGGTGGCGGGTGCGGATGCGCGCGATGAGCTGCGCGGCGGTGAGGCTGCCGCCGCCGTGGGTGAAGAAGTCGGCCTTCGGGTCCGTCACGGACACACCGAGGATCTCCGACCAGCCCTCGGCCAGCCACGCCTCGGTGGCGGACAGGCCGGCGGCCCCGGCGTCCACAGTGGACAGCGGCCACGGCAGCGCGGCGCGGTCGACCTTGCCCGAGGTGCGCGTGGGCAGGTCGTCGACGACCGCGAGCAGCGGCACCAGCGCGGCCGGCAGCTGCTCGCGCAGCCGGGTGGCGGCGTCGTCCGAATCGAAGGTGGCGCCGGCGCTCGGCACGACGTACCCGACGAGGACCTGGTTGCCGGCCTTGGTGCGGCGGACCGCGGCGGCCGCGCCCTGCACGCCGGGCAGCGACTGCAGCGCGGCGTCGACCTCACCCAGCTCGATGCGGCGGCCGCCGAGCTTCACCTGCTCGTCGAGCCGGCCGAGGAACAGCAGGCCCTCGTGCTCGGCGCGGACCATGTCCCCGCTGCGGTAGGCGCGCTGCCAGCCCAGCGAGGGCAGCGGCGCGAACTTCTGGGCGTCCTTCTCCGCGTCGAGGTAGCGCGCGAGACCGACGCCGCCGATCACGAGCTCACCGGTCTCGCCCATGGCGACCGGGTCGCCCGCCTCGTTGACCACGGCCAGCTGCCAGCCCACGAGGGGCAGGCCGATGCGCACCGGCCCTTCGCCGGTCATCTGCGCGGCGCAGGCGACGACGGTGGCCTCGGTGGGGCCGTAGGTGTTCCAGACTTCGCGCCCTTCCACGGCCACGCGCTCGGCCAGCTCCGGCGGGCACGCTTCGCCGCCGAAGATGAGCAGGCGCACGTCCTCGAGCGCGTCGGCGGGCCACAGCGCGGCCAGCGTCGGCACGGTGGAGACGACGGTGATGCGCTGCGCGACCAGCCACGGGCCGAGGTCCACACCGGTGCGCACCAGCGTGCGCGGCGCGGGCACCAGGCAGGCGCCGTGGCGCCACGCGAGCCACATCTCCTCGCAGGAGGCGTCGAACGCGACGCTCAGGCCCGCGAGCACGCGGTCGCCGGGGCCGATGGGCTCCTCGGTGAGGAACAGCTCGGCCTCGGCGTCCACGAAGGCCGCGGCGGAGGCGTGCGTGACCGCGACGCCCTTGGGCTTGCCGGTGGACCCGGAGGTGAAGATGATCCACGCGTCGTCGGCCGGGCCGGGGCGGCCGTCACGGCCGCCCGAGGTGCCGGCGACGGTGATGGTGCCGTCGGTGACGATCGCGGCCACGCCGGCTTCGCCGAACACGAGCTCCGCGCGCTCTTCGGGGTCGTCCGCGTCGACCGGCACGTAGGCGGCGCCGACGGACAGGGTGGCGAGGATCGCGACGTAGAGCTCGGCCGTGCCGGACGAGACGCGGACGCCGACGCGGTCTCCGAGGCCGACGCCGTGTGCCCGCAGGCGGCGGCCGTAGGTCTCGATCTCCTCGAGCAGCCGGCGGTAGGTCAGAGTGGTGGTGCCGTCGTCGATGGCGGCGGCGTTGGGGTGCTGCTCGGCCGTCTCCGTGAGGATCTGGAGCAGCGTGCGCTCGCTGGCGCCGAGGCCGGACCAGAACAGGGCGCGGTCGCCGATCGGGGTGTCGGAGGGAGCGTGGGTCACCTCGGCGACGCAGGCCAATGCTGTGGTTGCCTCGTCGGCGGCGAGGGCGAGTTCGGTGGTGGGGGCGTGGTCGGCGGTGAGAGTCACCGGGCCACCCCGTCACGCCGCGTAGCCGCGGGTTTCGAAAAAAGGCCGTAAGGGGTCGTACCGTGGGCGCGCAAGCCCATCACTCACCTTCCGCGAGCGTCATTCGGGCTGGCTCTCCGAATGAGGCGCCCGGGTGCAGCCATCCACCATACGCGGAGGTGAACGTCAGATAGCGCAAGGGTCACGGTCGAGTGTCGGACGTCACCGGTTCCGCACTTGATGACAGAGCGCGAAAACGCGCCGGGGAAGCGATCTCCCCGGCGCGTCCGAACCGCGTCCGACGAGGTCAACGGGTCTTCGCGGCTTTGCCCCCGACCTTGGGTTTCGCCTTCTTCTCGCGCACGCGGACGTTCACCCGGACGGGACTGCCCTCGAAGCCGAACCGCTCGCGGAACTTCCGTTCGATGAACCGTCGGTAACCGGCCTCGAGGAAACCGGTGGTGAAAAGGACGAGCGTCGGCGGGCGGATGCCGGCCTGCGTGGCGAAGAGCACCTTCGGCTGCTTACCGCTGCGCACCGGCGGCGGCGTGGCGGCGATGAGGTCCGACAGCCACCCGTTGAGCTGGCCGGTGGGCACGCGCTGGTCCCACGACTTCAGCGCCGTCCGCAGCGCCGGCGCGAGCTTGCGCACGGACCGGCCGGTGAGCGCGGAGATGTTCACCTTCTCCGCCCACGGCACGCGGACCAGGCCGCGGTCGAGCTCGCGCACCATCGCGTGGCGGCGGTCCTCGTCCACGAGGTCCCACTTGTTGAAGGCGAGCACGAGCGAGCGGCCCGCCTCGACGACCATCGTGAGCACCCGCAGGTCCTGTTCGGACAACGGCTCGCCGGCGTCGAGCATCACGATCGCGACCTCGGCCGCGTCGATCGCCGTCTTGGTGCGCAGGGAGGCGTAGTACTCGGCGCCGTTGGCGGAGTTCACGCGCTTGCGCAGGCCCGCCGTGTCCACGAACCGCCAGATCTCGCCGTCGAGGTCGACCAGTGAGTCGACCGGGTCGACGGTGGTGCCGGCGACCGAGTCGACCACCGAGCGCTGCTCGCCCGAGAGCTTGTTGAGCAGGCTCGACTTGCCCACGTTCGGCTTGCCGACGAGCGCGACGCGGCGCGGGCCGGTGCTCACGGTACCGGCTTCGCGCGGCGCGGTGGGCAGGGCCTCGATGATCGCGTCGAGCAGGTCGCCCGAGCTGCGCCCGTGCAGGGCGCTGACCGGGTACGGTTCGCCTAGGCCGAGGCGCCACAGCGACGCGGTGTCGGCGAGCAGCCGGTCGTCGTCCACCTTGTTGGCGGCCAGCAGCACCGGCTTCTTCGAGCGCCGCAGCACGCGCGCCACGGCCTCGTCGGTGGTCGTGGCGCCCACGGACGCGTCGAGCACGAGCAGCACGGCGTCGGCCGTCTGCATCGCGATCTCCGCCTGCGCGGCCACGGAAGCCTGCAGGCCGGTCGCGTCGGGCTCCCAGCCGCCGGTGTCGACGAGCGTGAACCGCCGGCCGCCCCAGTAGGCGTCGTAGGCGACGCGGTCGCGCGTCACGCCCGGCACGTCCTGCACCACGGCCTCGCGCCGGCCGAGGATGCGGTTGACCAGCGTGGACTTGCCCACGTTGGGCCTGCCCACCACGGCCAGCACCGGCTGCGCGAGGTTCGCCTGCTCGGCGGCGCCCTCCGCCTCGATCTGCGCGTCGAGCGCGGCGAACTCGGTCTCGTCGGACCAGGTGCCGTCGATCTCTCCGGCACCTTCAAACCCGGCGTCAGCGGCGCCGTCAAACCCTGTCATCGTGTTCCCACTTCACCTACGGCGAGCCGATTCGGTTCTCGGCGCGCCAATCGTCCAAAGTCTTCACGAGCCCCGCGAGCTGCAGGCGCAGCTCCTCGGTGCCCTCTTCCAGGCCGGTCCGGCCCGGGCCCACCTTCGGCAGGAACGGCTCCCCCACGAGGATGTCCACGCGCGGGCGCCAGCGCCGCTTCCCGTCCGCGGGCTTCAGCGTGCCCCGCGTCGCGACCGGCAGCACGGTCGCCCCGGCGGCGCGGACCAGCCACGCCGCACCCTTCTCGGCCACGCCGACGTCGCCGGCGCCCCGGGTGCCCTCGGGGAAGATGCCGACGACCCCGCCGGCCTTCAGCACGCCGACCGCCGTCATCAGCGGTGTGCGGTCGATCTCGCCCCGCTTGACCGGGATCTGGCCGATCGCCCGCAGGAACCACCCCGCCGCGCCCTTGAACATCTCGGCCTTGACCAGGAACGCCGAACGCCGCGGCAGCATTCCGAAAATCAGCTGCGGCTCGATCATGGAGCTGTGGTTGGCGATCACCACGACCGGGCCGGCGTCGGGCATCCGGTCGCGCCCGTGCACGCGGATCCGGAAGACCGATCGCAGATGGTACCGCCCGAAGACACGACCGGCGTCGTGCAGGAGGCCGATCGCACCCTCGGGGAGAGCGCCACCGGTCATGCCCGCGCCTCGACCTCGACTTCGGCGGGGCAGTCGTCGAGCAGGCCGCGGCGGCAGGCCAGCTCGGCGAGCGCCACGATCACCTGGTCGATGGACAGCTCCGAGGTGTCGACCGGCACGGCGTCCTCGGCCGCGCGCAGCGGCGACGTCGCCCGCGTGGAGTCGAGGCGGTCCCGGCGTTCGACGGACTCGCGCGCCGCCTCGACGCTCGTGTCGCGCCCGGCGGCGCTGTCCTGCCCGCTGCGGCGCGCGGCGCGGACGTCGGCCGACGCGGTGAGGTAGACCTTGAGCGGCGACTCGGGCGCCACGACCGTGCCGATGTCGCGGCCTTCCACGACGATGCCGCCGGTGTCGGCGAGCACGTCGGCGATGATCCGGCGCTGCCGCGACACGAGCAGCTCGCGCACCTGCGGCACCGCGGAGACGGCCGACACGGCCTGCGTGACCTCGGGCCCGCGGATGTCGGCGGCCACGTCCTCGTCGCCGAGGCGGACCTCGGGACGCTCGGGGCTGGTGCCGATGCTGAAGTGCACGTCGTGGGCGAGGTGGCCGACGGCGTCGGTGTCGGCCGGGTCGGTGCCCGCGCGCAGCACGGCGAGCGTCACGAGCCGGTACATCGCGCCCGTGTCGAGGTAGCCCGCACCGAGCCGGTCGGCGAGCTTGCGCGCGACCGTGGTCTTGCCGGTTCCCGACGGGCCGTCCAGCGCGACCACACCACGTAGGGCTCCCGTCACCGAAACTCTCCTCGCGTTCGTCCTGCTCTGCGTGATCGGCGTTCATTCTGCCCGCCGCCCGGCACGGCCGGTGAGGCGGCTATGCCGCGCTGTTCGTGCGGGGCCGGCAGTGGGTCCGGCAACGGTTCCGGCGGTGCGCCCGGCGGGCGGCTCAGCCACCGAAGCGCGACACCAGCACGGCCAGCCGCTCTTCGCGGTGACCCGGGCTCAGCCGGCGCCCGCGGCCGACGGTGACCAGGCCGTGCAGGGCGCCCCAGAACACCTCGGTCAGCGTCCCCGGGTAACTGGCCCCCACCACCGGTTCGATCACCGCGAGCAGCTTCGCGAGGGCGTCCGTTCCCGGTCCGCTCGATCGCGCTCCTTGCGCAGTCGCTGGTTCATGAGCAGAGACTCTAGCGCTGCTAGACAAACTAGCGTCCACAAGTTAGCGTTGTCAGTGTTCCTAGCACCGCTAGATTCACCGGAGGGCCCTGTGATCGTCACCGCCTACGTCATCGCCGGAATCGTCGCGATCGGCATCATCTACGTGGGACTGAGCTACCTGCTGGCTCCGGAGAAGACCGCCGCCGGCTTCGGCCTCGCCACGATCCCGACCGGCACGACGGCGTTCTTCCACATCAAGGGCGTGCGCGACATCGCGTCCGGGCTGGTGGTGGGCGCGGCAATGCTCGCGGGCGGCCCGCACGTCCTCGGCTGGATCCTGCTCGCCGAGGCGTTCATCCCCGTGGGCGACATGCTGATCATCCTGCGCCACAAGGGAAGCCGGGCGATCGCGTTCTCCGTCCACGGCGCGACGGCGGCCGTGATGGTCGTGGCGACGCTCCTGCTCGAGCTCTCCTGACCGGCGGCACCGTGGGGCTGCGCCACCGCACGTGGCGCGGCCGGTCAGCCGGTGCGGTTCAGCCAGCCGCTGATGCGGTCGTTGAGCTCCTTCGGCCGCTCGACGAGCATGAAGTGGCCGACACCCTCGATCAGCTCCGACTCGGAGCCGGGCCCGCCGAACTCCTTCACCCGCTCGACCTGGGCCGCGGTCATCCCGTGGCAGCCGTCGGTGGTGCCGTGCAGGTAGAGCAGCGGCTGGGGCGCGCTGCCACCCCACGCGGCGGCCTGCTCGGCCACCCACTCGGGCGTGCCGAAGCGCGTCGGGTCGAACTGGCCCCAGTAGTAACCCAGCGCGGCGTGCAGGTGGTCGGGATCGGCGAGCGCGGCACGCAGGTAACCCAGGTCCTCGTCGGCCGAGTAGCCGGGAGACCAGTCGCCCCAGATGTCGCGGATGAAGGCGAAGTCGTCCTGGCGGATCCGGTCCTCGATCACCCGCTGCATCTGGAAGTACCAGAAGTAGAAGCTGCGCTTGATCTGCGCGTAGGTGCCCAGGTTCTCGCCGAAGATCTCGAAGGGCGGGATGTTGAGGATCACCGCGCGCCCCCACAGCTCGGGAGCCCGCCCGAGCGCGCCCCACGCCCCGACCGCGCCCCAGTCGTGCGCCACCAGCAGCGCGTCCGGTCCGCCGCCGAGCGCCCGCGTGAGCGCGATCTGGTCGGCGACCATCACGCTGGAGTGCACGAAGTGGCGCAGCGGCGGCAGTTCCGTCGGCGCGAACCCGCGCACGAACGGCGCGACCGCGTGGAACCCGGCCGCGGCGAGCGCGGGCAGCAGGTGCCGGTAGGTGAACGGCGTGTCCGGGAACCCGTGCATGCACAACGCGAGTGGGCCCTCACCGGCCTCGAGGTACTCGAACGTGATCCCGTTGGCGGTGACGCGGTCCCGTGCGAACTCGGCCATCGTGGCCTCCTCCCACCACGGGGAACCCTAGGCGAGCACGACCGTGGTGCTCCAGACCTCCTGCGAGCCGGGAATTTCACCGGGCCGCCACGGTCGGCGACGCGCGCGGTGGTCGTGACCACTCGGCTGCCGGAGCTCGCCTGAGCCTCGCGAATCGGACAATGGGTTACCGTGGCCGGTGTGAACGTGGAAGTGACCCCCCTGCCCGGAATCGGTGTCCGGAAGGACTTCGCCACGCGTGCGGGACGGCGCATCGGTGTCGTGACCCAGCGGGACGGCAAGATCGAGCTCATCGTGTCCAAAGCCGACGACCTCGACGCCTGCCTCGCCTCGCTGCCGCTCACCGCGGACGAGGCCGGCGCGCTGGCCAACCTGCTCGGCGCGCCGCAGCTCGTGGCACAGCTGACCGAAGAGCACCGCGAGCTGCCCGGCATCCACACGCGCCAGCTGCCGATCACCGAGGACGGGCCGTTCGACGGCCGCACGCTCGGCGACACGGCAATGCGCACCCGCACCAGCGTGTCGGTGGTCGCGGTGGCGCGCGCGGGCCAGGTCCACCCGTCGCCGACGCCCGACTTCACCTTCACCGCGGGCGACCTGCTCGTCGCGGTCGGGACGTCCGAAGGTCTGGACGCCGCCGCCAAGATCCTCAAGCAAGGCTGATGGACCACACCGCGCTGTCCCTGATCGAACTCGGCGGGGTCTTCTTCGTGCTCGGTGTGCTGGGCAGGCTCGCCGGCCGGATCGGGCTCTCCCCCATCCCGCTGTATCTGCTCGGCGGCCTGTGCTTCGGCTCCGGCGGCCTGATCCCGCTCACCGACATCGGCGACTTCACGCACCTGGCCAGCGAGATCGGCGTGGTGCTGCTGCTCCTGCTACTGGGGCTGGAGTACTCGGCGGCGGAGCTGTTCACGGGCCTGCGCCGCTCGTGGACGGCGGGCGTGCTCGACATCGTGCTCAACGGGCTGCCCGGCGCGGCCGTGGCGCTGCTGCTGGGCTGGGGCCCGATCGGCGCGTTCGTGATGGCGGGTGTCACCTACATTTCGTCGTCCGGGATCGTCGCGAAGGTTCTCGGCGACCTCGGCCGCCTCGGTAACCGCGAAACGCCGGTGGTGCTGTCGATCCTGGTGTTCGAGGACCTCGTGATGGCCCTGTACCTGCCGATCCTCACGGCGATCCTCGGCGGCGTCAGCTTCCTCGGCGGCGTCGAAGCGGTCGGCATCTCGCTCATGGTGATCACCGTGGTGCTGGTGATCGCGCTGAAGTTCGGCCGCTACGTCTCCGCGATCGTGGACAGCGACGACCGCGAGGTGTTCCTGCTCAAGATCCTCGGCGCCGCGCTGCTCGTGGCGGGCCTCGCGTCGGCGATGCAGGTCTCGGCCGCCGTCGGCGCGTTCCTGCTCGGCATCGCCGTCTCCGGCTCGACGGCCCACAACGCCACGCGCCTGCTCGAACCCCTGCGCGACCTGTTCGCGGCGGTGTTCTTCGTGGTGTTCGGCCTGAACACCGACCCGGCGTCGATCCCGCCGGTGCTCGGCTGGGCCGTGGTGCTGGCCGTGGTGACCACGCTGACCAAGGTCGGCACGGGCTGGTGGGCCGCGCGAAGACAGGGCATCGGCAAACTGGGCCGCGCCCGCGCCGGCGCGGCACTGGTGGCGCGCGGCGAATTCTCCATCGTCATCGCCGGCCTGGCCGTCACCGCGGGCGCGGTCGACGGCGAACTCGCCGCACTGGCCACGGCCTACGTGCTCCTCATGGCCATCCTCGGCCCCACCGCGGCCCGCATCGTCGAGCCGATCGCCAAGGCTGTGCAACGGAAACCCCGGACCCAGCACAGCGAAGCACCCGCGTGAGCCGCGCTCAGCACCTATGACGCCTTACGGCGTCTGTGTCGTACGCAGGCTCTCGGTCAGCGCGTGCAGGGACTTGGTGCGGGGCAGTGCGTAGATCTCTTCCCTGACCCGCTCGGCCCCGGCGGCACCGTAGACGCGGCTCAGAAGGCTCGTTGCCTTGGCCAGCCGCTCCTCATCGGTCACAGGGGCTTCGGGCGTACCACGCGGGTGGATGACCGTGCGGGAGACGACACGGCCGTTGCCGAGCTCGACGCGCACTGTGCCGGCCCGACCGGTGGGCTTGTGCACGTCGAGCTCGGGGTCGTGCGAGACGCTGATCCGGTCCATCAGTGGCCGGAGGGTGCCGAGGTCCAGCAAACCTTCGTCATCGAGCGCGCCGAACCGGATGGCCGCGGCCACCGTCGCCCGAGCGCTGAACCGGGCATCCAGGTCGTTCTTCGGCTCGGCGCAGTCGATCGCCATCCCCTCGTCGAAGATCCGCACGTCGACCCGGCGTACGTCGTCCTCGCCGAAGCGCTCCTCCGCCAGCAGGGCGGACACCGCGTCGTTCACGCCGTGCAAGTGCGCACACGAGGGGTGGAGTTTAAAGTAGCCGTTCACGATCTCATAGCTCGCCCAGGTCCCGTCCGCGACACCGTCGAGCATCGCCTCGGCGTGGAAGTCCTCGGCCAGGAACGGCCCGTAGAACGAGCTCAAGGCCCCGCGCCGCGCCGTGAGACCGGCCGCGGCTCCGCGGGCCACGTTGAGCGCTGTCGTGCAGGCCGTCGCGGGGTAGAGATGGTGGAGCGTGGCGCCGGACGTGGTGGTCCAGCGGTCGAAATGGAGACCGAGCGAGGCGGCGCCGTCGATGCCGGCCGCGACCGCTCGGTCATCGGCCCCGCTCACCAGCGAGGTCGCCGCTCCGGCGGCGCCGACGGTCACCCAGTTGCCGATGTCGTGGAGGTGGCCGGGCACGCCCCCGATGCCGAGCCCGATGCGAGCCGCCAGCTCGTAACCACCGACGAACGCGTTGAGGAACTCCCGAGCTCCCACCTGTCGCTCCTCGCCGAGACCCAGCAGGACGGCGGCGACCTGGATGGCGGGGTGCCCCTTCATCCTCGAGTAGCCGTCCTGCCGCTGGAGCACCGAGATCGTGGCACCGTTCAGCAGCACGGCGTCCTGGACCCCTGCGCCACGGCTCTCCCCGAACACGGTGCTCGGTCCCGCGGCCGGCGCGACGGAGCCGCGCAGCGCCCGCATGTCCGGATGGGCGGAGCCGGCGGCCATGACGGCGACCGAGTCGAGCAGGAGGTCGAGCGCACTGACCTGCGCGGCCGCCGGAACGGTGTCCCAGCTCGTGGTGGCCACCGCCCGAGCCAGCTGTCCGACGACGTCCGCAGACGCCTCGTTCGGCCCGCCGTTCGTCGAACCGTCACTCACCATCGGAGTCCGTCCCTCCTGTCGGCCGGAGCAGGCGGGCGAGGCCGCCGAGGTTCGAGTGGGCCGGGAGCGCACCCAGCCACTCTCGCAGCGGGTGCACGAGTTCGGCCGACCTGCCGTGGGTCACCAGCTGGTCGAACTTCTCGTCGATGACCGCCTCTGGATAGGGGTTGTCGAAGCCGCCCGGGGCACGATCCTCCACTTCGGACAGACGTCGCCCGTCGGTGGTGAGCACTTCCACGCGTGCGGTGCGGACGGCCGGCTGCACCCGGGTGTAGTCCGGGTCCTCGACGACCCGGATCCGCGAGGCCAGGGCGCGAACCTCGTCATCCGCCACGACGTCTCCCCGGTAGGCCTCCAGCCCGTTGTGGCCGAGCACGGCCTGCACGGCCACGTTGTAGGGAATGGAGTGCTTGCCGGCGAACCCGTTCGCCGGGGCCGTCTCGTCGAGGCGCGTCGCGGGGGCGTAAGTGAACACGGTGACCTGCTCGATGTCGGCGCTCGTCACGCCGGTGCGGGCCACGAGCTTGCCCATGGCCTCGATGGGAGCGTGGTTCCAGCGGCTGCAGGCATGCAGCTTGAAGTAGTTCTCCAGGATCAGCCACCGCTGTCCGAGACCATCGCCGAGCACGGAGGGCTCGAAGTGCTCGCCGAGTACCTGGCCGTAGACGGTTTCCAAGGCCTGCGTCTCACCGGTGACGCCGCCGCGGGCGGCGTGCGCGCCCAGCACACCCGCGGCCGACGACACGCCGGTCAGCAGATTGCGCACGGTGGCTCCCATGTTGGCCGCCCGCTGCGTCGAAGCGGGGGTCATCGCCGCCGCCACGCGAACGGTCTCGATGATCTCGGCGACCGAGAACCCCCGCAGCCGGGCGACGCCGGCGGCGGCTCCGACGACCATGGCGGTGCCGAAGGGGTGGACCGGGGCTCGGAGCGTCAGCGCAAGCCCGGCCCGCACAGCCGTCTCGTAGGCAGCGACGAAGGCCACCAGGAACTCCCGGCCGCTGCTGCCCAGCTCCTCGGCGGTGGCGAGGACCGCGGGCAGCACATGCGCCGAGGGGTGGTTCGTCGCCCACTGGTTGCCTTCGTCGAGCTCGTAGGTGACGAACGCCTGGCCGTTGAGCAGCGCGGCCGCATAGGACGTCGTGCCCTCCCCGGTCGCCAGCACCGTTGCGGCGCCAGGGCCTCCGATGGCCAGCGCTGCCTGCGCCGCACCGGCCACCTCTTTCTCGGCGCCGGCGCCGAGGCCTGCTGCGACGGTGTCCGAGACGATGCGGACGGCCTGCTCGACGACTTCCTCCGGAAGGTCCTCGTAGCGGAGCCCGCCGACCCACTCGGCCGCTCTCTCCAGTGTCATCGCAACATCTCCTTCGGTCGATCGGAAACGGCCGGGACGGATCAGAGCCGGTGGGCGATCGCGTCGGCGAGGGCCTGCAGGCTCCTGCCGTCCGGGAGCAGGTCCGCGGTCGTCAGGGCCTGCACCACCGGGTCGAGCACGTCGCCGGGAAGGAACGGCCCGACGTTGCCACGGAACTTCGCCACGATCTCGTCGACGGAGAGCGGATCGCTCGGGTTGCCCCGCGCGTTGCGCACCTGCGCGGTCCCCGAAGAGTCCGCGGTGACGACGGTGACCCGCGCCGGCCGCTCGGCCGGGAGAGCGCCGGTGTACTCCGCCACCTCGACCAGCCGGACCTTGGCGGCCAGGTCCACGACGTCGGGCCGCTCGAACTGCCCGGGCAGGAAGCCGCCGGCGTCCAGGTGCCCGTCGACGACGACGGACGCCGCGCAGCGCGGCACCGAAAACCGTGCGTGCAGGTCGGACTCGCTGCCGAGGCTGTCGAGTGAGGCGGCGAAGGCGAACGTCTCGATCACGATCTCGGTGATGGAGGCCGGCTTCGGCGAGCCGGCGCGCACGAGTGCCTCCCGCAGCGCGTCCAGTGCCGGGTGGACCCAGCGGGCGCAGGCGTAGGGCTTGAGATAGCTGTCCGCGACCCGCCAGCGTTGGCCGAGCCCGCCGCCGATCTCCTCGGCATCCGCGTCGGTGGTGACCACGCCCCCGTAGAGCGTGGCGAGCAGCCCCGGGTCGGCCTCGTGGCCGGCGGCGGCCAGCCGGGCGGCGAGCGCGCCGTAGTAGGAGCCGAGCCCGGTCCAGACGTTGCGCACCGTGCCGCCCTGCATCGGCACGGCCAGCGTGGCGGCGAGTGGCAGTGAGCCGGCCAGCTCGATGGCCCGGGCGGTGGTGGGCGCGTCGGCGCCGGTCAGCGCCGACGCCGCGACCGCGGCCCCGATGGGGCCGTGGATACCGTGCGGGTGCAGACCGGGGCGCAGTGAAGTGCCGGCGCCGAAGCGCAGCCCCACCTCGCAGCCCAGCACGAACGCGCGGACGGCGGCCACGTCGTCCACACCCTGGCGGCTCAGTGCGTGCAGCAGCGCCGGCAGCACGTGGGGCGCCGGGTGTGCGGTCGGTACCGGCGGGATGCGGCCGCCGGCCGGGTGGAACGACCCACCCGAGTCGGCGTCGAGCCAGGTGGCCGCCGCGCCGAGCGTCGTCAGCCGCCCGAACGGGGCGGACTCGTCGGCGGCTTCGGCGCCGAGCAGGGCACCGAGACCGTGCACGGCCGGGTAACGCAGTCCGCCGAGCAGGGCGCCCAGCGAGTCCAGCAGCAACAGCCGGCCGAAATCCCAGATCTGCGCGGGAATCGCTGCCGCGGGCGTCGAGGCGAACTCGCCGAGCGCATCGACATCCAGGTCCAAGGTCTGCATCTTCGCTCCTTCTTGCTCGGGTTGCTCGCGGTCGGTCCGCGGTGCCGGTACGAGACCCACCGGCGCACGTCAGCTCGCCGGCTGGGCCGTCCCCAGCCCGGCCCGCAGCGCGCCGGCCGTCTGCGCCAACCGGCGCTCGACGCCCGCAGTGGCACCGGCGATGACGACCCCCTCGATGCCCAGAGTGGCAAGGGGCCGCAGCCGGGCGGCGAGGGCCGCGGGGTCGCCGGTCAGCACGAATCGGTCACGGATCAGCGAGTCGATCTCCGGGTCGGCGTCGCGGGCGCCCGCCGACTCCGAGGTGCCGTGGCGGCGGTAGTCGTGGGCCGAGGCCACCGCGGCGACCCGGGCGACGAGCTCCGGCGCGATGCCGTACCAGTCGGGCGAGTTGGTGATCCGTGCCGCGCAGGAGCCCAAGATCGGGGCTGCGCCTGCTGCCGCTTCGTCGTCGGTGTCGGTCACCACCGCGCGCAGGAACAGCCAGCAGCGGACGTCGGGGCGCCGGGCCCGCGCGATACCGACGGCGCGTTCGATCACGGCAGGCTCGACGCCCACGTCGAGCAGTACCCCACCGAGGATCGCGCTGGTCTGCTCGATGGTCCGTGGGCCCGACGCGGCACCGAGCACCGGCCCGAACCCGCCGGGCAGCTGGGCCGACAGCTCGTCGAGTCGAGCGCGAAGCTGCTCCAGCAGGACGCGATAGGAAGAGAGCGACGGGATCGGGAGCCCCTCGTTGCGCAGTGAACTCTCGCCCCGTGCGACCGCCAGCAACGTCCGGCCGGGGTGCTGGCCCGCAAGCGTCGCGAGGGCTTGGGCGACCACGCTCGGATGGTGCAGCCCGAGCCCCATCACGCACGGCCCGGACAAGGCGGCCGTGGTGCGGGTCAGCACCTGTCCGGCCGTCAGGAACGGGTCCGGGAACAGCCGTGGGCTGTCCGCGAACCCGACACCGTCGACGCCGTCGCCCAGCGCGGTTCTCGCCGCGGCGAGATGGTCGAGCACGCCGTGCGGCCGCGCGAGATTCAGCAGGAGCCTCGGCTCTGCGCCGCTCACCGGATCGACTCCAGCAGGTCCGCGACCGTGCCGGTGACGCCGGCTGCCGGTACCGCGTGACCGGCCGCCACCGACAACGTATGCGCGACGCTGCCCGACATCGGCGTGGCCACCTCGGCGGGGAGGGTGGCGGCGAGCCAGCCCGAAGCTGCGCCGTGCCCTGCCCACAGGGGCGAGGACGCACGCCGCTCCGGGCCGGGAGTGAGCACGGTGAGACTGGCCGCCAGGTCCAGAACCCGTTCCAGCCCCTCTCCCTCCGCAGGTCCGGCGAACGCCGCCGCCGTCGCGGCGCAGAGCGTCGCGAGGGTCGGTAAGGCGGCCGCCGGAGAGTCGTCGGTCAGGAGACCCGCGGCGAGGCTGCGCACGCAGCTGCCGGCGGCGACCGCGCGCGCGACGCGGTCGAGGCCGGCCGAGGCCGCGTCCGCGGCCGCCAGGGCGGCCAGCAGCGGAGCCCAGTCGAGGTCGGGGCGCGCACCGTCGAGCCGGGCTCCGTTCCACAGCAAGGCCGGATAGGCGGGCGCGACGAGGCCGGTGCCGAGCAGAGGGAAGCCGCCGGCCGTCGCGATCTCCTCGGCCCAGGACGCCAGCACGCCCTCGGGTGCTCCGGCGGAGAGCGTGCGCAGCTCGCCGACTGCGATCGGCGCCGCGGCCTCCAGCGCGTAGACCGCGTGCGCGGCCCGCGCGAGCTCACCGGTGAGCCCTGGCGCCGGTGGGGTGAGGATGCCCGCCTGGGTCACGACCGGTTCCTGTCCACGGTGACGCTGTCGGTGATGAGGTAGAACCGGAAGTCCGTCCGACCGCCCGGTCCCCGCTCGGCGGGCAGCGGGTTGTCCGCGAACCAGTCGCGGTAGGCCTGATACGCCGCCTCGTCCGCGAAGTGCATCTCCGCGATCCGGTAGAACATCATGCTCGGCGGAACCGCGGCGGTCCCTCCCGACGCCGTCGTCACCGGACGAAGCACCTTGTTGAACACGATCCGGTCGAGGTTCGGGTTGGCGAGCAGGTCGGGCGCGTGCACGTCGAAAAGCCAGCGCTCGTACTCCTGCTCGCTCACGCCCTCGACGATGTCGTACCCCAGGATCGCCTTGATCACGTGTCCGTCCTCCGTGGTGTGATGGTCCAGCTGAACGCCTGCGCGCCCGTCCCGAAGCCCTCGAGCCGGACCCGGCGTGGTTCGATCCGCACTCCGGCGAAGTTGGCGTCGAGGTCGGCCCGGTCCCGCAACGGCGCCTTCGTGTGGCCCGCGGCTCGCAGCCGCGTCGTGTGCCGGTCGTAGACCTCCCAGGTGGCCTTCGCGTCCAGCGGCCGCGCGACGCCGCGGACGAAGACCACCCGCGGGATCGTCAGGCCCAGGTCGAAGGTCCACGGCGAGTCGTTGACCGAGTCGTCGGCCGGCGTGCCACCCCAGATCGCCAGCACCCGGTCGTCGTGGCGGAGCTGCTCGACTCTGCGGTGGGTCCGGCGCTGCACCAGTTCGACGGCCCAGTCGTCGGTCAGGAACGCGCTGGTGGTCCGTCCGACCAGGGCGCCGCCCGCGCCGTGGGTGACCAGCTGGGCGAATCCGGCCTCGTGCCGCACGAAGTCCAGTGCCCGGGACCGGGCGGCCGCCTCGTCGGTCATGCCGTGGTGTCCGAGCCCGCAGCGCGGTGTTCCGCCGCCACGGCCGTGGCGGCGAGGTAGGCCAGTCCGAAGGCGGGCAGGAGGCCGTTGCCGGCCAGGTAGCCCGAGGCGCCGTGCCCCGAAATCCCGGCGGCCGCGCCACCTGAGGCGTAGAGGCCGGGAATGGGCCGGTCGTCGCCGTCGACGACACGCGCCGACCCGTCCACGACCAGGCCGCCCTGGGTGTGGAAGAGAGCCGGCACCACCTTCACCGCGGCGTACGGCGGCTCGAGCGGTGCCTCGTAGTCGCGGCCGAACCGGTCGGGGATCTCGCCTCGCGCCGCCCGCCCGGACTCGTCGAGCTCGGCGGTGACGGCATCTTCGGGTAGGCCCGTCGCGACGGCGAGCGCCCGCGCGTCGTCGGCCCACACTTCGGCGCCGGACTCGACGGTCTGCCGGAAGTCCGTGAACGGCATGCACAGTTCGTGCACCCGGCGGTCGAACACGACCCAGCCGGTCGCCTCCGGCCGGGCCGCCAGGGAGGGGCCGAATTCGGAGTAGCCGGTGGTCTCCTTGGCGAAGCGGCGGCCCGTGGTGTCCAGCATGACGGCGCCGTGCATGATCGTGGCCCAGCCCAGCAGCGTCGAGGACTTCGCCGCCAGCGCTCCGTGGCCCTGATAGGCGTCCAGGAACTCGGTCGCGGCGCCCAGCCGGGAGCCGATCCGGAGCGCATCGCCGCGCGACGTTTCGCTGCCGTGGTATGTGGCCGTGGCGATCTCCGGCATGTGCTCGGCGACCAGCTCGTGATCGGCACCGTAACCGTTGGTGGCGAGCAGGACGGCCGGGGTCTCGATGCGCTCCACATCGGCGTTCGGGTCGGTGACCACGACCGCGGCGACCCGGCCCTCAGCGTCCAGCTCGACCTCGGTGAGCCGGGCCGGCACCAGGAAATCGATCCGCGGGTGGGCCCGCGCCTGCCGGGCCAGGTGGTCGATGAGCACGGTGCCGTGCCGCTCGGGGATGGTGTGGCAGCGGTCCACGGAATGCCCCGGGTAGTGCATGTCGGTCATCAGCGAGATGTCTAGGCCGACCTCGTCGGCCAGCCACTCGACCAGCTCGCCGCTGACGGCGGCCAGCGCCCGGGCGAGCCGCTGGTCGCCGCTGCCCTTGGTCTTGCGGTCGACGTCGCCGGCGAACACCTCGACCGAGTCCTCGATCCCCTGCTCCCGCTGCCAGCGGCTGTTCACGCCCGGCACCATCGCCGTGCACATCGACGTGTTGTTGCCGCGAAGGAAGTGCTCGCTCGCCTCGACCACGAGGACGTCGAGGCCGAGCTGGGCGGCGCGAAGGGCAGCGATGAGCCCACCGCCGGCACCCGCGACGACGAGGTCGGGTCCCTGTGCGCTCATCGGCCCGCTCCCGCCGCGACCAGTTCGAGGGCGCGCAGCACGGGGTCGAACACCGGCACCGCCGAGGGGTGCGTTGGATCGACGTCGACGGCGGAGCAGCCGTTGAGCAGCGTGCGGGCCCCCTTCGCGGCCAGCACCTCGGCCGCCTCGTCGAGGCGCTGCTGCCACCCCGGCCCTTCACTGATCGAGTCGAAGGGCAGGTCGAGGATCTCGATCTGCCCGAGCCACCGCTCCCAGCCGTAAGCGGCCGCAACCCGGCGCATCTCGGCGGCGATGGCCTCGTTGCGGACCACCGCGCCCATCGGCGCCGCGAGCGCGGCCGCGAGGGCCAGGTTGAGCTTGAGGATGCCGACCACCGGACGGTCGGTCTCCTCTTGCAGCCGGGCGACCGCGGGGTCGAGCACGCAGTCGGCCATCAGGACGTCGTACCCCGCGGGGGCGGCGGCGAGGGCCCGGTGGACGTAGTCGTCCGAACGTGCGATGTCCTCGGCGTGGTCGAGCTGCTCGGGCGCACCCTGCGCGAGATCGTGCAGTTCGACGATCACGCCGGCCGGGCTGATGGCGTCGTAACGTTGTTGTCGCCGCGCCAGTTCCTCGACGCCGACGTGCAGGGGTGTGGTCGCGAAGATCCGCATGGGTGGTGGCTCCTCCTCGAGGACGGGCAGGGTGCGGCAGGTGAGGATCACGGAGTGGCGAGCACGCGCAGGACATCTCGCACGCCCCTCGCCTCGGGCAGTGCGGCGGCGCAGTCGACCGCCCGCTGGAGCGCCGCCTCATCGCCCAGCAGGTCACGCAGCAGCACGAGAGTCCGCTCGTGGTCGAAGGGCTCGTGGGCGGCGTCGCCGACTGGGTTGGCGACCTCGTGCCGCAGGACCCGGCCGTCGGTCAGCGTCAGCTCGACGGCCGCGCCGCGGGCGTCGGGCAGGCGGGCGTCGAACTCGGTGCCCGAGACGACCTCGACCCGCTCGGCCAGTGCGGCGAACCGGTCCTCCCGCGAGCGGTCGAAGCCGTCGGGAGCGACGCGGCCATCGAGCAGGGCGGTCGTCACCACGTAGGGAATCGAGAACATGGCGGCCAGCCGGTTGCTCCATCGGGTGCGGCCGAGCGCTGCCGCCATCGAGTACGTCGTGACCCGCACCCGGGTGATGTCGCTGTCGGCGAGCCCGTCCTGGTGCAGTCGTGCTCGCAACACGAGGGTGGCATCCGCGCTGGGGTGGGTGAAGGCGCACGAGGCGTGCCGTTTGAAGTAGCCGAGCCCGATGTCCCAGCGCAGGCCGAGCTGCTCGACCAGGGCGACCGGGTCGAACGTGCCGAGCAACCCGCCCAGGCTGTGGGCGGCGATGCCGGTGGCGTGCGCGATCCCGGCCTTGGCCAGTCGCGCGGCGGCGAGCCCAGCCACGTTGCTGGCGCCCATCCACTCGTTGCGCACCGCGTTGCCGTCGAGTGCCGCGGAGAAGGGCCCGGCGATCGGCATGCCGCTCGCGGTGTCGACGGCGGCGGCGATCCCCGCGGTGTCGAGACCGAGGAGCTTGGCGCAGCCCGCGGCTGCGCCGGTGACGCCCCAGTTGCCGTGCGGGTGCAGACCCGGCGCGCCGCGGCTGGCGCGGCCGTACCGCGCGGCGACCTCGTAGGCGACGAGCAGGGCCGTCGCGGTGGCCGGACCGTCCGTGTCGAGCGCGCAGGCGAGTGCCAGGACCGCCGGGAAGCCGTGCGCGGCGGGGTGGCCGGCCGCGAACTTGTTGCCCTCGTCCATCTCCAGGCTCACCAGCGCCGTGGCGTTGAGCCAGGCCGCGGCCTCGACCGTGGTCTCGACCCCGGTCCCGAAGACCGGTACCGGTCCGGGTGAGGGCGCCCAGGCGTCCACGAGTGCGGCGCGCTCGGGAAGCCGAGCACCCAGGACCGTGACTCCGAAGGTGTCGAGCAGGACCAGACGCAGCCGCTCTCGCACGTTCTCGGGTACGGCGTCCCACCTCAGCGCGCCGGCCCAGCCGGCGAGCCGGTCGAGGGCCTCGAGCGCCGCCTGCTGATCCGGGTCGAGCCCGACTTCGTTCGCTTGATCCGTACCGGGATCAACGGTAACCGTCTTCCCCACCTTCTCCGTCGTTTCGTTCACAGGCCGAGGTAGGCCTTCTTGACCCGCTCGTCGCCGGCCAGCTCCTTGCCCGGGCCTTCGAGCGCGATGGTGCCGCTCTCGAGCACGTAGGCCCGGTCGGAGATCGAGAGCGCCTGAGCGGCGTTCTGCTCGATCAGGAGAACCGAGACACCCGTGTCGCGGATGGCCGCGACGGCCTTCAGCACGTCCCAGGTCAGCTTCGGCGAGAGGCCGGTCGACGGTTCGTCGAGCATCAGCAGCCGCGGCTTCGCCATGAGGGCCCGGCCGATGGCGAGCATCTGCTGCTGGCCGCCGCTCATGCTCTGGGCCGCCTGCTTGCGGCGCTCGGCCAGGATCGGGAACAGCTCGAAGATCCGCTCCAGCTCCTGCGCCACCCGCACGCCGCGGCGCGTCCACGCGCCCAGGACGAGGTTCTCCTCGACGCTCATGGGGCCGAAGAGGTCGCGATCCTCGGACACCTGCACGATCCCGCGCCGCACGATCTGGTGCGGCCGCAGCCCGGTCAGCGGCTCGCCGTCGTAGGTGACCGCACCGGAGAGCGCACTGATCAGTCCGCTGATCACGCGGAGCGTGGTGGTCTTGCCGGCACCGTTGGCGCCGACGACGGAGACCAGTTCCCCCGGCCTGACCCGCAGGCTCATGTCGTGGAGGATCTGCAGCTTGCCGTAGCCGGCAGCGATGTTGTCGAGCTCAAGCACCGGGCAGCTCCTGTCCGAGATAGGCCTCCACGACCGTCGGGTCCGCGACCACTTCCGCGGGCTCGCCCGAGGCGATCACCCGTCCGCGGTCGAAGACGACGACAGAGTCGGAGAGCTGCATGACGGCCTGCATGATGTGTTCGACGAACACGAGCGTCAGGCCCTCCGACTCACGCAGGCGGGCGAGCAGGTCGACGACGGGCGCCCGTTCGGCGGGCACGAGGCCGGCCAGGACCTCGTCGAGCAGCAGCAACCGCGGACGGGTGGCGAGCACCCGGGCCAGCTCGAGCCGCTTCAGCGCAGCTGTGTGCAGCGAGTCGGACACCACGTCCGCCCAGGCCGCCATGCCGGTCGCTTCGATGACCTCGTGCGCGTGGTGATGGGCGCTGCGGTGATTGCCGCCCCGCGACAGTGCTGCCGCGACGACGTTCTCCCGGACCGTCATGGAGCCGAACGGACGCATCAGCTGGAACGTTCGCGCCATGCCGAGCCGCGAGATCCGGTGCGGCGACATCCCGCTCACGTCCTTGCCGAAGAGCTTCACATGGCCGGTATCCGGCCGCAGTGCGCCGGCGATGACGTTGAAGAACGTCGTCTTGCCCGCGCCGTTCGGCCCGATGATGCCGACGATCGAACCTTCGGCGACGTCGATCTCGACCTCGCTGAGTGCATGGACGCCACGGAAGGACTTGCTCACGTCGCGTACTTCGAGAGCGGTGCTCATCGACGCTTCCACCAATCGCGGATCGATCCGACGATGCCTTTGGGCAGGACGAGGGCGATCACGATCAGCAGGATCGAGTAGAGCACCACGTCCAGCCCGCCCCGGCCCGAGAGGAATTCCAGGAAAGTGGGCGGGTTGCGCAGCCAGCCGGCCGTCAGGTCCGAGAGCGGGCCGAGGATCAGTGCGCCGACGAGCGGGCCCCACAGGGTGGCGACGCCGCCGATGACCGCCGGGGCGATGGCCTGGACCGACTGGGCCTGGCCGAACGCGATGTCGGGATCGACGAACATGAAGTACTGCGCGTAGAACATGCCGGCGACGGACGTGATCGCCGCGGAGAGCGCCATCGTGGTCAGCTTGACCCGCATGACGTTGACGCCCAGCGCGTCGGCCGCGTCCTCGTTGTCGCGCACGGCGACCGTGTGGATGCCGGTGCGCGACCGAAGGTAGAACATCGTGATCAGCAGGCAGATCACGACCAGCGCGAGGCCGATGTAGTAGTACTGCGGCGCGTTGGCGGCGAACTGCAGCATCGACCACGAGTTGTCGGGCAGCAGCGGGACGTGGAACCCGGTGGTGCCGTTGACCCAGCTGGTGTTGGTCGCGAGCAACCGCAGCATCTCGGCGAAGGCGAACGTGGCGAGCGCGAAGTAGGCACTGCGCAGCTTGTAGCGGAAGGCGAGGTAGCCGATGCAGATGGCCACGAGTGCCGCCAGCATCGCTCCGACGACCAGCGAGATCCACGGCGACCAGCCGAAGTGCTCCAGGAGGTAGACGTCGGTGTACGCGCCGATGCCGAAGAACGCCGCGTGCCCGAAGCTGAACATGCCACCGTAGCCGCTCATCAGGTTCCAGCCGATCGCCATGATCGCGAAGATCAGCACCCGGACCGCGATGGTCTGGCTCGACTCGGGCAGGAGTGCGGGAGCGAAAGCGGCCAGGACGGTGATGACGACCAGGATGATCAGGGACCGCTGGATCGACTGGCGGCGATTCTGGATCGCCGCTGATCCCGGTCGCGTCTCGGTGGTGATGGTCATGATGACGTGGCTCCGAAGATGCCCTGCGGACGGATCAGCAGGATGAGCAGGAACAGGATGAAAACGCCCAGCAGGGGGCTCTGACCGGCGATCGCGACACCGCCCAGCTGCTCGACCAGGCCGACGATCACACCGCTGATGACGGCGCCCATCACGTTGCCCAGCCCGCCCATCACGACGACGACGAAGGCGAGGATGTTGAACTGGTCGCCGGCGGTCGGGGTGATCGTGGTGAACGGCGCGATGAGCATGCCGGCCGCCCCGGCACAGGCGGTGCCCAGGCCGAAGGTGACCGCGTAGACGAGCCGCACGTCGATGCCGACCAGTCCCGCCCCCTGCCGGCTGGCGGCGACAGCGCGGATCGCCCGGCCGAACGAGGTGCGCTCCAGCAGCAGGAAGACCAGCACGGCCAGTACCAGGGCGCCGCCGAGGGCGATGACCCGGGAGAGGTTGGCGACGGCGCCGAACACGTGCACGCCGGGGTCGCTCTTCAGGTTCGCCGACAGCGGGTCGCCGCCGAAGACCAGCAGTAGGACATTGCTGATCAGCAGCGACAGGCCGAGGGTGATCAGCAGCTGGCGCTCGAGCGTGCCGCCCATCGTGCGGTTGAGGAGCAGGAGCTGGATCAGGAGGCCGAGCACGAAGAGCCCGAGGATCGCGACCGGGAGGGCGATGTAGGGGTTCAGCCCGGCCTGGTGCGCCACCTCGTAAGTGATGTAGAGACCAACGGCGAGGAAGGCACCGTGCGCGAAGTTGACGATGTCGAGCACGCCGAAGACGAGGGTGAGGCCCATCGCGAGCAGGCTGTAGACACCGCCGGAAATGATGCCGGTGAGCAGCGCCTGGCCGGTGATGCCCATGCTGCCCGAGCGCAGCAGCGCGGCGATGAAGAGAACGACCAGCAAGGCGCCCGTCACGATCAGCGGCGTCGAATGGCGCAGGCTCAGCCGCGACGTGGCGCGGCTACCGCCCCGGAGGGCGGTCCCGTCCTTCGACGGAACCGCCCCTCCGGCGTTCGTCGGGCCGGTCACTGGCCCGGGTTCGCGGGGTAGACGGGGCTCTTGACCGCAGCGGACTGCGGATAGACCACGACCGGAGCACCGTTCTGGACCTGGGTCAGCACGGGCAGCGAGGTGGAGTTCTCGCCCTTGTCGCTGAACTTGATCGGGCCGTCGGAGAGAGTCAGCGGCGTCAGGTTGGTCTGTGCGATGGCGTCGCGAACCTTCGACGCGTCGGTCGAGCCGGCCTTCTCGAGCGCTGCCGCGATGACACGAACCGAGTCGTAGGCGAGGGCCGCGCCGGTGCGCGCCTCGTCTTTGTAAGTCGTCTTGTAAAGGGCGCTGAACGCCTTCGCGTCGGCGCTCTTGTCGTCGAAGTGGTAGTTCACGTCGAAGTACCCCTGGGAAGCCGAACCGGCGTCGGTCGGGAACTGCGGCTGGTCGAACGCACCGTCGGCTGCGCCGACCACGGCGTCGAGGGCCGGCTTGACCGTCTGGATCGCCTTCGCGGCGAGGACACCGTCGCGGTAGTAGCCCGAGACGACGAGGACGTTCGCGCCGCTCGCCTTGACCTGGGCGATCTGGGTGGTCAGATCGGAGACGCTGGCCGCGTCATAGGTGATCTCCGGACCCATCTGGAGGCCGCTCTTCTGGGCCTCGGCCTTGAACGCCTGATAGACCCCGGTGCCGAACGCCGTGGCCTCGTGCAGGTAGGCAACCTTGGTGACCGGGCGATTCGCCGCCGCGGAGATGGCCTTGACGTACTGGGCCGCAGTCGTGCCGAACCGCGAGTTCTGCGGCTGCATGCGGAACGAGTACTTGTAGCCGTGCGAGAGGATCGCGTCGTCGCCCGAGACGTCCATGACGAAGGGGACCTTGTTGCGCTCGGCGACGGCGGCGACATTGGCGCTCACGGCGCTCTGGTAGGTGCCGACCAGGGCGACGACGCCGTCACCGACGAGGCGCTGGGCCTCGCTCTGGCCGGTGTCCGGCGTGCCCTTGGTGTCGCCCCCGTCCAGCTCGAGCTTGGCGCCACCGAGCGCTTTGATGCCGCCGGCGTCGTTGATGGCCTTGATGCCGAGCTTCACGCCGTTCTCGAGCTGGGTTCCGTCGCCCGCGTTGGCACCCGAGAGGGGGTGCAGGGTGCCGATCTTGATGACCTTGGCGTCCCCGCTCGAACCGCCGCTGCCGCCGCCCGCACAGCCGGCGAGGAGTACGGCCCCGGAGCCGACCGCGGCGACCAGCTTCACGAAGGATCTTGTACGCATCCTGATGACTCCTGATCTTGATGAAGAGTGGCGCTGTGATCGTTCCGCTAATCGGAACGCCCCGATCAAGTTCCGCTGACTGTGGCATGTGGTCGTACTCACGTCAAGTGGTACATCGATGATTGAGGTCACGTGCACTTCGCGACCGCAGAGCCGGACTCCAGGCAGAGCGCAGGTTTCGCCTGGGCATTGACTCCCGACGGGACGGCAGCCAGACTTGTTCCGTCTACAGAAACGCAGTTGTTACAGTGGCTTCCGGCGGTGGCGGCCGGCCGCGCGCGTCCCGTGCGCGGCGCCCCCCGCGGTCCTGTGCCCCGGCTATCGAGGAGATCCCCGTGGAGAGCGCGTCACCGCCCGTGCCGACAGCCGGCGCCGGCCTCGCCGCGCGCCTGGGCACCTTCGCGGCAAGTATCCGCGAGCCCGCGGCCCCGGACGCGGTACGGCACCGGGTACGGGCGCTCGTCGCCGACGTGGTGGCCACGGCGGCCGCCGGTCTGGCCCGGCCCGACATCGCGGTTCTCCAGGCCACCTACGCGATCGGTGCCGGCCCCAGCAGCGTGCTGGGCCACCGGACGGGTTTCCCACCGGCCCAGGCGGCATTCCTCAACGCGATGCCGGTCGCGCGCGAGCAGCTCCAGGACGGGCACCGGCGCGCTCGCGGCCATCCGGCGTCCCACGTGGTGCCGGCCGTTCTCGCTGCCGCCGAGGCCTGCGGCGCCGATGGCCCGGCGACGCTGTCGGCCGTGCTGGCCGGCTACGAGACGGGCGTGCGGATCGGCCTCGCGATGGGCGGGACCCCGGCCGGGGTCCACGACATCGGGACCTGGGCGACGCTCGGGGCCGCGGCCGGCGTTGCCCACGTGCTCAGCGGTGGCGACGCGGAGACCATTGCCGGGGCCATCGACTCGTGTGCCGCGCTGACCACGGTGCCCGACGCGCCGGGGGTCTTCGACGGCTGGACCAGCCAGAACCTCTACCTCGCCTGCGCGGCACAGACCGCGGTCATCCACGGCCAGGCGGCCGCGGCGGGCCTCCGGGCGCAGCCGGGAACACTGGAACGCCACTTCGCCCGCTGGGTCGCGGCCGACCAGGGCGGATTCTCCGAGCGGCTGATCGCACTGGTCGCCGCCGGCGACTGGACCATCACCCAGGGGTACCTCAAGCGCCACCCCACCTGCGCCCTGCTGCACGGCGTCAACGACGCCGTCGAGGACCTCGCGACCCGTCCTTACCGGCCCGAAGAGATCGCCGCGGTCACGGTCCGCACCTACGCCGCGGCGGCCGCGTTCGACAACGTGCGGCCCCGCAGTGAAATGGCCGCCCGGTTCAGCATCCCGTGGAGCGTGGCCGCCGGTCTGGTCCTGGGCACACTGCGGACCCACGCGTTCGAGTCCGGCACCCTCCGCGTCACCGCGGTGCGGGATCTGGCGGCTCGGGTGCGGGTGGAACACGACCGGACCCTCGACGCCGGGTATCCGGCGGGGCGCCCGGCCACGGTCACCGTGCGGTTCACCGACGGCACCCAGCTCACCGCGTCACGCGACGGCGCCCCCCGCGGTGACGGGCCTGACGCGGTCGACGACCCGGTGGTCGGTCAAAAGGCCGCGACGCTGCTGACCGACGCCGTCGGTGAGAGCGGGGCGCGGGCAGTGCTCGCTGCCGTGGCCTCTCTCGGCCAGGACGGCCCGATCCCGTTCGGCCTCGTGCTGCGCACGCTCGACGTACGACGGCCGTCGTGAAAATCGGCACCGGCCGCACCGGCCGCCCCCCGGGCCCCTCGGGTATCGCGCCGGGAGCGCGATCCGCGGATCTGACGGGCGAACGTGATCCGCGCCGACCTTGCCTCGTTTCGTGAGGCCGAACTTGTCCGGAAGAAAAGGGGATCCTGTGGTTCGCGAACGGACGGTCGAGACTCCGGGAGGTACCGAGGCCGCGGACCGGGTCGCCGACGTCCTCCTCCTCTTCGCGCGGTCCGACAGTCCGCTCGGGGTATCCCAGATCGCCCGTGACCTGTCCCTCAGCAAGGCCGTCGTCCACCGGATCCTGCAGTCCCTGGTTTCCCGCTCACTGGCCAAGGTGGCGCCCGGTGGGTCGTCCTATGTGCTCGGACCGGCGGCGCTGGGTCTCTCGGCGCGGGCGTGGAGCCAGATCGACGTGCGCAGCATCGCCTCGCCGATCCTTCGTCGGCTGCGAGACACCACCCGGGAGACCACGACCCTCTCGGTGCTCGTCGGCAACGAGCGGATCTACCTCGACCAGTTCGAATCTCCCGAGGAGGTGAAGATGGTCATCGAGATCGGGCCGCGTTACCCCCTGCACTCCGGTGCTTCGAGTCGCGCGATCCTCGCCTTCCTCTCGCTCTCCCTCATCGACGAGGCGGTCCGCCAGCTGCGCGCGCGGCGCGCCGGTCTGGACGAGAACGCCTACCGCGACGGCCTGGACCGGGTTCGCGAGCACGGATATGCCACGTCCATCAACGAGCGCAACACCGGCGCCGCCTCCATCGCCGCACCGTTCTTCGACTCGGCCGGCAACGTGATGGGCTCCATCAGCTCCTCCGGTCCGGCCTTCCGCTACGCGATCGAGGACCACGAGGAGCACGCGGCGCTTGTGGTCGAGGCGTCGCACGCCATCACCCAGCGTCTGCGCGGCTGACCCAGCCCCCGACCCGACAGCCCAGCAGGAGACACCGTGCTGCCCCGCTCGTTCCTCTACGTTCCCGCCTCACGCCCGTCGCTGTTCGCCAAGGCCTCGACCGGGGCGGCCGACGCCGTCATCCTCGACCTCGAGGACGCGGTGCCGGTCGCCGAGAAGAGCGCGGCCCGCGGCGCGGTCGCCGCCTGGCTGGGCCGGGACCGCCAGGCCCCGGGAGCCGAGGCCGGCGCCCAGACCTGGGTCCGGGTCGACGCGGATCGGCTCGCCGATGATCTCGAAGCCGTCGTCCGTCCTGGCCTCGACGGCATCGTGCTGGCCAAGTGCTCCCCCAAGTCCATGAGCGAGCTCGCCGCGCGGCTCGACGGAGCCGAAGCCGAGCAGGACCTGCCCCCGGTGCCCGTCGTCGGGCTGGTCGAGGACGCGGCTTCGGTGCTCGCCCTCGGCGAGCTCGCCGCCCATCCCCGCCTCACGACACTCGGCCTGGGCGAGGTGGACCTGCTCGCCGCCCTCCGGATCGCCCGCACCACCGCGACCGCCGACGCGATCACCCAGCTCAGACTCCAGGTCGTGCTCCACTGCGCCGCCGCGGGCCTCGCCGCACCGGTGGCGCCCACGTCGGTCGACTTTCGCGACCTCGACGCCTTCCGGCGAACGACCCGGGAGCTGGCCGACCTCGGCTTCCGCTCACGAACCGCCATCCATCCCGCCCAGGTCCCCGTGATTCACGAGGTGCTGGCCCCCACCGCCGAGGCGGTGGCCGCGGCGCGTGACGTCCTCGATCGGTTCTCCGCGGCCCAGGGCGGAGTGACGCTGGATGCCGCGGGACGGTTGATCGACGCAGCCGTGATCAGATCGGCCCGGGAGACGCTCGGACGCCGTCGGGATGACTGAGGGACCGGCCGGCGCCTGACGGCGCCGACCGGTCCCCCTGGGAGATCTTGGATATCGGTGCGTCAGGCCTGACCCGAGCGCTTCACGAACCGGCCAGTCGGGGTGCCGACGATCTTCTCCGCACGCAAGACCTCGGTGCCGCGGACCCAGGTGTCGGTCACCTTGGCCGTCAGCTCGAAGCCCTCGAACGGGGTGTACTCCTGCGTGGAGAGCGAGTCCTGCGCGTGCACGGTGTAGTCGACCGTGTCGTCGAGCAGGCAGAAGTCGGCGTCGTACCCGACGGCGAGATCACCCTTGCCGCGCAGCCCGAACCGCTCGGCCGGGCTCTTGGCGACGAGTTCGGCGATGCGCGGGTAGGACAGACCACGCTTGCGGCCTTCACTGACCATGCCCGCCAGCAGGTACTCGGTGCCGCCGAAGCCGGATTTGGCCACGAAAACGTCCTCGCGGGGCTCGCCGAACTTGGTCTCGTCGCGGCAGCACGCGTGATCCGAGGTGACCCACGAGAAGTGGCCGGCCAGCAGGTGTTCCCACAACGACTCGACGTCTTCGCGGGAGCGAAGCGGCGGGTTGACCTTGCCGCCGAGGTTGGCGGTCGTGAAGTCGGCGAGCAGGTGGCCGACCGTCACCTCGCGGCGGAAGTCGATGTGCGGGAAGGTCTCCTGCATCATCATGGCGGCCTCGATCGCCTTGCGCGAGGTCAGGTGCAGCAGGTTGATCTTGGGCAGCTCGGTCTCGTGGGCCAGGTAGGAAGCGATGGTGATCGCCAGGCCCTCCGAGTGCGGCGGCCGCGAGGCGCTGTACGCCTCGAGGCCGGTCAGCTTGCCCTCCTGCTCGACCAGCTTGGTGTAGGCCCGCATGATCTCCGCCGTCTCGCAGTGCAGCGACAGCGAGATGTTCTCGCGGTCGGCAGCGAACCGGGGGTCGCGACGCGCCTTCTCGATGCCCCGCATCACGAACTCGAAGTGGGCCAGGTCGTAGGACTCGTCCTCGGGGATCATGAGGAACGAGCTCTGGTCGCTCGAGCGGCCGTGCAGCCCGTGGCTGCCGTAGAACATGAAGATCTTGAACGAGGGCACCCCGAACTCCCCGATCAGGTCGGGGATCTCGTCGATGTGCTCCTTGAGGATCGGCGCCACGTGGAACGCGTAGTCGATGAAGGAGCGGCCCTCCGCGGCTGCCAGCACGTCGGGGAACACTTCGCGGTACGGCCCGGTCCGGTTCATGTAGTAGGCACCGGTGCGGATGTAGGTGATGCCGGTCGTGACACCGCCCTGCGCCGAGGCCTGGCTCTCCGAGCTGGTGTCCTCGCCGAGTTCGTTGTAGATGCCCCAGTGCTGGTGGACGTCCACCACACCGGGGAAGAGGTGCTTGCCGGCGGCGTCGACCGTCTCGGCTGCGCGCTCGGAGTCGATGCTCGGCTCGAAGGCGGCGAACTTGCCGTCCTTGACGGCGACGTCGAGGCGCTCGGGGGCATCGCTCGCGGGGCGCACCACCTGGGCGTTACGGATCACCAAGTCGAATTCAGCCATTTTCCCTCATCCTTCGGTTGTTCGTCCTACGTGCGAGCGGGGTCGTCGACCTTCGTCAGGGAAGCGAGCAGCTCCATGAGGTCGGTGCAGTCCTCGAGCGTGCGGCAGGCCGCCGCGAGTTCGTCGGCCCGATCGGGAGGCAGCACCCGCCGGGCGTTGTCGTGGAACTTGGCGGCCAGCTCTTCGAACGAGAGCGGTCGCTGCGGGCCACCGCGGTTCGTGAACACCTCGGCCACCACCTCGCGGCCGTCCTTGAGCCGCGCCGTGAGCACCGCGGGGAACTGGTGCGGGAAGATCTCCGTGCACCGCTCGTCGGCCGTCACGTCCACCTTCGCCATCAACGCTCTTCGCTCGGGGTCCTGCGCGAGTTCGTCGGTGTAGTCGTCGAGCCCGGCACCGAGACCGGAGCCGCCCAGCAGGCCGAGCACGACCGCGTAGGGACCGCTGAACTGGGCCATGTAGCCGGTCTGCGGCGTCCGCTTCACCTCGATCGGCTCCCCCACCGTGCGCAGGTTCTGCGCCGGTACGCCGAGCTGGAGCGAGACTATGTCCTCGACCCGTACGCCGTCCGCGCGCAGCTGCGCGGCGGCGTCGACGGCCGCGTGCGTGAAATGGTTCGCCGGGTAGGGCTTGAAGAAGATGCCCGGGACCGACCACTCGGTCCCCAGCCCGTCGACGATGGCCGCCGGGTCGAAGATGCCGTGCAGCCAGGCCTGGAAGAAGCCGAACCGGCCCTCGAGCACCGTGGGCGGACCGGTCAGGCCGAGCTTGACCAGCTCCGCCGCGGAGACAGCCGCGTGCGCCGCCCACCCGCAGTGGATCCGCTTGACCGTGCCGCCGGTGCGGTTGGCCTCGATGATGCCCGAGGCCAGCGAGGCCGTGACGCCGAGCGCATCGACGACGGCTTGCTCATCGCCACCGGCGAGCAGCGTCGCCGCGACCGAGGCACCCATCGCGCCGCAGATCGACGTGGCGTGCTGGCCGTGCTCGAAGAAGACGGAGTTGTTGCTCGCCTGGTCGTAACCGGCCATGCCGAGCCGGACGCAGATCTCGATCCCGATCGCGACCGCCCGGATGAGCTCACGACCGTCCGCGCCGGCACGCTCGGCGGCGGCCAGTGCCGCAGGGACGACCGAGGCGCTCGGATGAAGGACCGACGGCAGATGGGTGTCGTCATAGTCGAGGGAGTGAGCGAGGACCCCGTTGACGAAGGCGGCCATGTTGGCGGGCAGCCGGCCGGGCACACCGACGGCCGAGGCGGCGCCCGTCCCGCCCTGGCTGCCGGCCCACTCCCGCGCGGAGCGGCTGGTTTCGAGCGTGCTGGCGGCGGCGGCGATGCCGAGGATGTCGAGCACCCGCATCTTCACGCTCTCCACGACCTCGGCCGGGAGGTCGTCGTAGGACGTGCCGGCCGCGAAGGCGCCGAGCTGCTGGGCCAGGGTCTGCTCGCTCACGCGGTACGCACCGCCAGCGGGCGCACCGGCGACCCGGTCGCGCCGTAGATGTTGAGCGGCACCAGCACGAGCGTGAACTCCGCCCACCCGCGGCCGGCCAGCTCCTCGAGGTCGAGCGCCTCGATGAGGTAGATCCCGCTCTCGACGAGCAGGACACGGTGTGCCGGCAGCAGCGCGTGCCCACCGCCGGGCGCGAGCCGCTCGAACGCGATGGTGTCGGCGCCGGCGGCGTGGATGCGCCGCTCGGCGAGCCACTGAGCGCCGGCCTCGCCGACCCCCGGGACCCCGGACGGCCCGCCCACGTAGGCGCCGCCCTCGGCGAACTTCGTGCCCCAGCCGCTGCGGATGAGCACCACGTCTCCCTCACCGACACCGCCGTCCGCGTTCTTGGCGGCCGCTTCCAGGTCGCCGACGGTGATCTCGTAGCCGCCGTCGAGGCAGCCGACTCCGTGCAGTCCCGCGATGTCGAGGAGCACACCACGGCGGATCATCGGCGCGATGGAGTGAACGCCGAGCGCGTCGTACTTGCCACCGACCCCGGCCTGCATCGCGTCGACGCCGCCGAACATGAGCCCGTCGTGCGAGACGTGCGCCAGCGCGTCGATGTGCGTGCCCACGTGGCAGCCCATCGTGATCATGTCATTGGCGGCGCTGCCCCCGTCGGCACGCGTCATGTCGCCGTGGCGGCGCGGCAGGGTGTGCCAGAACTGGGGGTGGTTCGGGGACTGGGGCATGCCGACCCGCAGCTGTCGTCCCAGGTCGACCACGTCCAGCCCGCCCTGAACCGCGCTGAGCAATGCATCGGTCATCGGATGATCCCACTCTCCTTGAGCTCGGCGATCCGGCCGGCCTCGAGGCCGGCCTCGGTCAAGACTTCGTCGGTGTTCTCGCCCAGCCCGCGGCCGGTGAACCTGATCGCCCCCGGCGAAGCGCTCATCCGCCACATCACGTTGTGCTGCAGCAGCGGCCCGAAGTCGGCGTCGTCGACCTCCAGCAGCATCTGCGTCTCCCGCACGTGGGGATCCTCGACCAGGTCGCGGGCGTCGTAGACGGCGGCGATGGCGGCACCGGCCTCGGTGAAGGCGCTGATGACCTCGTCACGGCTGCGCTGCGCGATCCAGCTGCCGACGTAGTCGTCGAGCAGGTCGACGTGCGCCGCCCGGCCGCCGCCGGTGGCGAACCACGGTTCGCTGATCACCTCGGGATGGCCGACCAGCTCCAGCACCCGTTCGGCGATCCGCTGGGCGCTGGTGGAAACGGCCACCCACCCGCCGTCCGAGGTCCGGTAGGTGTTGCGCGGCGCGTTGTTGGTCGACCGGTTGCCATGGCGCTGCTCGACCTCGCCGAGCTGCTGGTAGATCGTCGGACCGGGCCCGACGGCTGCCATGATCGGCTCGAGCAGGCTCATGTCGACGACCTGTCCCTCGCCGGTCCGGTCGCGGTGGCGGAGCGCCATCATCACGGCCGACGAAGCGGCGATCCCGCAGATGCTGTCAGCCAGGCCGAAGGCCGGCAAAGTCGGCGGGCCGTCGGGCTGCCCGGTCAGCGAAGCGAAGCCGCTCATGGCTTCGACGAGCGTGCCGAAGCCGGCCCGGCCGGCGTAGGGACCGGTCTGGCCGAAGCCGGTGAGCCGCACGAGCACCAGCCCGGGGTTCTCGGCGAACAGCGCGTCGGGGCCGATGCCCCACCGCTCGAGGGTCCCCGGACGGAAGTTCTCGACGACGACGTCCGCCGTCTTCGCCAGAGCACGGAACACCTCGCCGCCGCGCTCGTCCTTGAGGTCGAGGGCGACGGTCCGCTTGTTGCGGCTGATCTCCTTCCACCACAGCGGGACGCCGTTCTTGCTCCGGCCGTGGCCGCGCATGTTGTCGCCGTTGCGCGGGTGCTCGATCTTGATCACGTCGGCACCGAAGTCACCGAGGATCTGACAGCAGAACGGGCCCGCCAGGATCGTGGACACGTCGAGCACGCGTAGTCCGTCGAGAGCTGCCGCTGAAGCCACTCGAACCTCGTTCCGTCAGAAGAAACACTCCATCTGGCGACGACTGTAGCCGGAACGGGCGTCCACCTGAAGAGGTCGAGTCGAATCTGCGGACATTGAGGCTATCCCCACATGCAAGCCCGACCAGACCGCTGTGATCACCCGCGGTCGGATCAATGACTTCCCTGTCGATCACGTTCCGCTTGCCGGAACGGCGATGGGCGAGCACCCCGGCGCCGGTAGGTGATCGAGCGGCAGGCCCACCACTTGCGCGGCCGGCGACCGGGAGGTGCGGCGGCTCGACGGCGCCGGCCTCGTCTGGCCGGCGCGCCACGGAGCCGTACTGGTCCGGCGGTGTCCGGAGGGAAGGAGAAGGACGGCCGCGCCGGGGCCTCGGCGATCCGGTGTCCCAACGGGACGAAATCGTCGGCGCGGCCTTGTCTCACAACGGGATCATGGCTCCCGGCAGAGCTGATGACGGGGCGATCGCAGCGCGACGCCGAGCCTCGCGCGTGTCGCAGCGAGGCCGGCTACGTGATCGGGCTCCAGCGTCTGGTCGCCGGCGACGGCCGGAGTCGCGCGAAACGATCGGAAGGTGTGCCGCACTCGCGGGACGGGGCCGGGCTCGGGAGTCACCCTTCCCCCGTCCGGGGCTTGAGTGCCGCGGCAGGTGCGGGGACGGGCGGCTCCTGAACGAAGCCCGCTGTCGAGCCGCGGCGTGACCTCGTCCGTGCCGACCTCGGTTCAGCCCGCCGTTAGGCCACGGCCATCCACCGATGCGGCCGGTCGCCGCAACTTCGACCCGACCGGCTCGACGCCGCCGGCGAACCCGGGGCGTCGATCAGGTCGCCAGGGTGGAAAGCCGGTGTTTACAGGTCCACGTTTCGGTACAGCGAGCCGACCTCACCGCGGTTGAGCCGGCGGATCGTGCCGGGGCGCTGGGCACCCAGCTGCACGTCGCCGATTGCCGTGCGCACGAGCTTGCGCACGGGGTGGCCGGTCGAGGCCATGAGCCGGCGCACGATGTGCTTGCGACCCTCGTGGATCACGAGCTCAATCATGCTCCGGCCGGAGTGCATGTCCTTCACGCGGAACTGGTCGACCTTCACGATCCCGTCGGGCAGCTCCCAGCCGGCGCGCAGCTCCTTGCCGAGCCCGCGCGGCACGAGACCCTCGACCTCGGCGAAGTAGGTCTTGAGCACGTTGTACGACGGGTGCATCAGCCGGTGGCCGAGGTCGCCGTCGTTGGTGAGCAGCAGCAGGCCCTCGGTGTTCTCGTCGAGCCGGCCCACGTGCACGACGCCGGGGGTCTCCTCCCAGCGGCCGCGCAGGTAGTCGCCGACGCACGGGCGGCCGCGGTCGTCCGACATCGTCGAGTGCACGCCCTTGGGCTTGTTGAAGGCGAGGTACACGAGGTCGTCGCGCAGGTTCACGCGCGTGCCGTCGACGTGGATCACGGCCTCGACCGGGTCGACGCGGCGGCCCAGCTCGGTGACGATCTGGCCGTCCACCTCCACCCGGCCCTCCACGATCAGGTCCTCGGCCGCGCGCCGCGACGCGATGCCGGCCTGGGAGAGGACCTTCTGCAGCCGGACGCCGTCGGGGTGCTGGTCAGATGTCATCGATGGTGTCCACTTCGGGTAGCAGCGGAGCGATCGGGGGCAGGTCGTTCAGCGACGACAGCCCCAGTCGCTCCAGGAACAGCTCGGTCGTCACGTACAGCGTGCCCGTCGTCTCGGGGTCGGTGCCCATCTCTTCGATGAGGCCGCGGGCCAGCAGGGTGCGGATCACGCCGTCGACGTTGACCCCGCGCACCGCGGCGACCCTGGCCCTGGTCACCGGCTGCCGGTACGCGATCACGGCGAGGCTCTCCAGCGCGGCCCGGGTCAGCTTCGACCGCTGGCCGTCGAGCAGGAGCTTCTCCACGAACGGGGCGTACGTGTCTCTAGTGTAGAACCGCCACCCTTCGCCGACGCGCCGCAGGTCGATCCCGCTGCCCCGCTCGGTGAGCCGCTGCGCCATCGTCCGCAGCGCGACGGTGACCCGCGCCACCGGCTGCGCCACGGTCTCGGCCAGCATCTGCTCGCCCGCCGGTGAGTCGACGACGAGCAGCAGCGCCTCGAGAGCGGCCTCCAGCGCCTCGTCGGACGTCACGTCGGGCAGGTCGCTGACCGGCTCGACACCCTCCTCCGAGTCCGGCTGCTCGGCTCCGGCGGCCGCCTCCCCCGGCTCGCCCTCGCCCGATTCGGCTTCGGGGCGCTCGGCTTCGGCGCGCTCGGCGTCGGACTCGGTTTCCGGCTGGGCGCTCGGCTCGGCGGACTCGGGCTTCGGGTGTGCCTCGCCCGCCTCCGCGGCTTCGGCCTCGGTGTCGGCCCGAACCTCGCTCGCCTCGACGGCCTCGGGTTCCGGCTCGGGTTCCGCCGGGGCCTCGGTCACCCCGGGCTCCGGCTCGGCCTCGTCCGCGCTCGCCTCGTCCGCGCTCGCCTCGTCCGCGCTCGCCTCGTCCGCGCTCGACTCGGCTTCCTCCGGCGCCCTGTCGCTTTCGACCCCTTCGCCGGTCGTGCCGGGCGAAGCCGCGGCAACGTCCTCCTGCGGAGAACCTTCCGGCGCGACACCGGGTTCGGGCGGCTCGGACACCGACGCGTTCGGCGTCACGACCTCATCGAGGTCGATCGCTTCCACGGCCGGCGTCGCGGCGCGGTCGTCTTCGGTGCTCACCCGTACTCCTCTTCGTCGGCCGCCGTGCGGTCGTGGGCCGCGGCGGCCGAGGCCTCCGCGACGCTGCCGCCGGTCCAGCGCACGTGGAGCTCGGCGAGCGCCTCGAGCTGCTCGAACTGCACCGTCGACTCGCGGTACAGCTCCAGCAGCGCGAGGAACCGCGCGACGATCTCCACGGTGTACTCGCAGTCCTCCACGAGCTCCTTGAACGTGGCCTGCCCCACCTCCGCGAGCTTCAGCCGCAGCAGCGCCGCGTGCTCGCGCACGGACACGTGGCCCATGTGCAGGTGCGCGAGCGACACCGTCGGCGGCGGCTTCGGTTTGAAGACCGTGACGGCGATGTCCGCGAACTTCGGCGGCGTCACGCCGAGCATCACCTCGGGCAGCAGCCCGACATAACGCTCCTCCAGCGCCACCGAGCGCGGGTAGCGCCGCAGCGCGCCTTGCTCCAGCTCGCCGAACAGCGCCGCCACCTGCTTGTACGCGCGGTACTGCAGCACGCGCGCGAAGAGCAGGTCGCGGGCCTCCAGGAGCGCGAGGTCGTCCTCGTTCTCCACTTCCGCCGAGGGCAGCAGCCGCGCGGCCTTGAGGTCCAGCAGGGTCGCGGCGATGACCAGGAACTCCGTGGTCTCGTCGAGGTTCCAGTCGGACCCGAGTGCGCGCGTGTAGGCGATGAAGTCGTCGGTGACCGTGTGCAGCGCGACCTCGGTGACGTCGAGCTGGTGCTGCGAGATCAGCTGCAGCAGCAGGTCGAACGGCCCCTCGAAGTTCTTCAGGCGCACCTTGAACTTCGAGGTGCTGAGCTCCTCGGCGTAGCCCTCCGGGATCGTCCCGCCGTGCACGGTCTCGTGCTCGACGGGCTTCTCCTCCTGGCCCGGCGTTTCCTCCGCCGTCGCAGTTTCGCCCTGGCCCGCCGTCTCGTCCTGGCTCGGAGTCTCGTCCGGGCTGGGGGTTTCCTGCTGGATCGGCGTCTCGGTACCCGGGGCCGCGGCGTCCGGCTCCGGCTGCTCGGCCGATGCCGGTTCGTCCATCAGCCCTCGGTTCCGCCTTCTTCTTCCATCGCCTGCAATCGCTGGACCAGCACCGAATCTTCGCCGCGCTGGTCGAAGTCCGCGATCAGCACGGCCACGGCCTCGCGCACCAGGCGGCCGCGGTCGACCACGAGGTTGTGCTTGGCCCGCAGGTTCAGCCGGGTCTGCTCCATCGCGAGCAGCTCGTCGCCCGCGACGTACACCGTGATCTTCGCGTCGTGCTTCGTGCGGCCGGAGCCGCTGCGCGCCGCGGCGCGGCTGAGCTGGTCGGCGTCCTCGCTCTTCCTCGGGAGCGGTTCGGCCGGTGCGGGCGCCGCCGGCCGGTCGAGTGCCGGGCTGACAGGGCTGGAGGTGAGGCGGAAGAGTTCCGACGCTCCGGGCAGGGAAGCGCGCCTGCTCACCGAGCGATCACCTCGCGAGCCAGCGCGCGATAGGCTGCCGCGCCGGCCGACTTGGGGGCCCAGGTCGTGATCGGCTCACCCGCGACTGTCGTCTCGGGGAACCGCACGGTGCGGTTGATCACCGTGTCGAACACGATGTCGCCGAATGCCTCCACCACGCGAGCCATGACCTCCTTCGAGTGCAGGGTTCTCGGGTCGTACATCGTGGCGAGAATCCCCGTGATGTCCAGTTTGGGGTTGAGGCGTTCCTGCACCTTCTCGATCGTGTCGATCAGGAGCGCGACGCCTCGCAGACTGAAGAACTCGCACTCCAGGGGGATGATCACACCGTCCGCAGCGGTCAATGCGTTCACCGTCAACAGGCCGAGCGAGGGCTGGCAGTCGACAAGAACATAGTCGTAGTCGTTCATGACCGGACGAAGGACCCGTAACAACGTGTGTTCGCGCCCTACCTCTGCGACGAGCTGGACCTCGGCCGCGGACAGGTCGATGTTGCTCGGCAGCAGGTCAACGCCGTCGACGCGGGTTTTGCGGAGCACGTCCTCGATGCCGACGGAGCGCTCCATGATGACGTTGTAGACCGTCTGGTCCAGCTCGTGCGGCTGGATGCCGAGACCCACCGACAGGGCGCCCTGCGGGTCGAAGTCCACGAGCAGCACGCGGCGCCCGCACTCGGCGAGCGCCGCACCCAGGTTGATGGTCGACGTGGTCTTGCCGACGCCGCCCTTCTGGTTGCACATCGCGAGCACCTTGGCCGGACCGTGGTGGTCGAGCGGCGCGGGTTCGGGGATCTCGCGCAGCGGCCGGCCCGTGGGACCGATGCCGCTCTCTTCGCGCTCCTTCGCGCGCAGCCGGGCTCTCTCGGCGCGGCTCAGGCGCGGGCCGTCGGACGGCTCGTCCCCGTCGTGGTTGGCGGGGGTGGCGATTCGCGCCTGGGAGAGGCTAGCCGCGGCCGAACCGGCGGACGCGGCCGGGCGCTCCGGCTGGTTCGGTGTCGACATGGCGGGAAAGCTCCTTGTTTCGGCGTCCCCGGCAGCCTATGCGCGGAGTCGGAGCCCCGGCAAAGCGCCGCGCCGGGCCGGGCGCGCGAAGTCACCACTGGTGGCTGATGCCCTGAGGCCGGTTCAGCCCAGCGCGCGCGGGTGCGCCGTGGCGTAGACCTCGCGCAGCGTGTTGACCGTGACGAGCGTGTAGACCTGCGTCGTCGTCACCGAGGCGTGGCCCAGCAGCTCCTGCACGACGCGCACGTCGGCACCGCCTTCGAGCAGGTGCGTGGCGAACGAGTGGCGCAGGGTGTGCGGCGAGACGTCGGCGGTGATCCCCGCGCGTTCGGCGGTGTCCTTGAGGACCTGCCACGCGCTCTGGCGGGACAGCCTGCTGCCGCGGGCGTTGAGGAACATCGCGGACGTGCCGCGCCCGTGCGCCGCGAGCACCGGGCGCGCCCGCACGAGGTACGCGTGCAGCGCCTCGACCGCGGGCCGGCCGATCGGGACGAGCCGCTGTTTGCCGCCCTTGCCGTCGAGCAGCACGGTGCGGTCGACGTCGTCGACGTCGTCCACGTCGAGCCCGACGGCTTCGGAGATCCGGGCGCCGGTGGAGTAGAGCAGTTCGAGCAGCGCCCGGTCGCGCAGCGCGCGCTCGCCGTCGGGCGGCGGGGTCTCGAGCAGCTTGAGGACGTCGGTCACGGGCAGCGCCTTGGGCAGCCTCTTCGCCGCGGCAGGCGGGCGGACCTCGCGCGCGGGGTCGTGCTCGGTGATGCCGTCGGCGTGGGCGAACTTGTGCAGCCCGCGCACGGCGACCAGCGCCCGCGCGGCCGAGGACGCGGCGAGCGGCCGGTGCTCCTCGTCGCCTTCGCGCAGGGCCGCGCCGAACGACGTGACGTGCGCCGCCGTCACGTCCGGGAACCGCGTGACGTCCGCGGCGGCGAGGTGCGCGGCGTACCGCCGCAGGTCGCGGGCGTAGCTGTCGAGCGTGTTGCGGGCGGTGCCGCGCTCGACCACGAGGTGGTCCAGGTACGCGGCGATCACGTCCCCCACCGCCGTCCTGCCCGTGCCCGTCACGGGGTCACACTCTAGGCCGCCGGGCCGTCCGTGCCCGCCGACGCGCGGCGGGCACGGACGGGTAGATCAGCCTTCCGCTCGGCGCCGGGCGAAGCGAGTGGGCCGGTCCCGCCACGGCGCGTCGGCCGGGCGGGCCTTCGCCGCGCCGGTGACCACCGCGTGGGCGGCCAGCACACCCGAGACGGTCGCGCCGTTCACCACCTCACCCGAGAGCGCCATGGCGACGGCTTCGGCGAGCGGGAACTTCTTCACCACGAGGTCGGCCTCCTCCTCGCCGAGCACCTCACGGTCCACTTCGGACAGGCCGCGGGCGAGGAACACCCGCACCACCTCGTCGGTGAACCCTGGCGAGGCGGCCACGTCCACCAGCGTCGACCACTCGTCCGCCGCCAGCCCGACCTCTTCCACGAGCTCGCGCTTCGCCGCGTCGACGGGGTTCTCCCCCGGCTTGTCGATCAGACCCGCCGGCAGCTCCCACAGCCGGCGCCCGAGCGGGTGCCGGTACTGGTGGACCATCGTCACCGCGGCATCGACACCGCTGCCGTCGAGCGTGAGGATCGCGACGGCACCGAGGTGCTCCACGACCTCGCGATTCGCCGTCCCGCCGCCGGGCATCACCACCTCGTCGACCCGCAGGCCGACGACGCGTCCGATGTGGACGACCCGGGTGCCGGCGACCGTGAACTCGTGCGTGCCGGGCTCGGTCACCGGGCCGCCACGGGCGCCTCGGCGAGCTCCACCGGCAGCCGCTCGGCGACCTTGCGGTCCACCACGGCCTTCACGAACGCACTGAAGAGCGGGTGCGGCCGCGTCGGGCGGCTCTTGAGCTCCGGGTGCGCCTGCGTGCCGACGAAGAACGGGTGCACGTCGGCCGGCAGCTCCACGAACTCGACCAGGTGGTCGTCGGGCGAGGTGCCGGAGAACACGAGCCCGGCGTCGGAGAGCTGCTTGCGGTAGGCGTTGTTGACCTCGTAGCGGTGACGGTGGCGCTCGGAGACCTCGGTGCTGCCGTACGCCTTCGCGACCTGCGAGCCCGGCTTGAGTTTCGCCGGGTACGCGCCCAGGCGCATCGTGCCGCCCATGTCCCGCTCGCCCGCGACCACGTCACGCTGGTCGGCCATCGTCGAGATCACCGCGTGCTCGGTGTCCTCGTCGAACTCCGCCGAGTTGGCGTCCGCGATGCCCGCCAGGTGCCGCGCGCCTTCGATGACCATGCACTGCAGGCCGAGGCACAGCCCGAGCAGCGGCACGCCGCGCGTGCGCGCGTACTCGATGGCGCCGACCTTGCCCTCGATGCCGCGGATGCCGAACCCACCGGGGATCAGCACGCCGTCCACATCGGACAGCACCGAAGCGGCGCCCGACGCGGTCTGCGCGTCGTCCGAGGCGACCCACACGATCTCGACCTTGGCGCGGTGGGCGAACCCGCCCGCGCGCAGGGCCTCGGTGACCGACAGGTACGCGTCGGGCAGGTCGATGTACTTGCCGACCACGGCGATCCGCACCGTCTCGCTCGGGTTGTGCACCCGGTTGAGCAGGTCGCCCCACACCGTCCAGTCGACATCGCGGAACGGCAGCCCCAGGCGGCGCACCACGTAGGCGTCGAGCGCCTCGCCGTGCAGCACCTTGGGGATGTCGTAGATCGAGCGCGCGTCCGGGCAGGCGATGACCGCCTCCGAGTCGACGTCGCACATCAGGCCGATCTTGCGCTTGAGGTCCTCGGGGATCTCCCGGTCGGCCCGGCAGACCAGCGCGTCGGGCTGGATGCCGATGTTGCGCAGCGCGGCAACGGAGTGCTGGGTCGGCTTGGTCTTGAGCTCACCCGACGGCGCGAGGTAGGGCACGAGCGACACGTGCAGGAAGAAGCAGTGATCCCGCCCGACGTCGTGACGCACCTGGCGGCACGCCTCGAGGAACGGCAGCGACTCGATGTCGCCCACCGTGCCGCCGACCTCGGTGATGACCACGTCCGGGGTGTTCCCGTGCTCATCCGGACCGGCCGCGGCGGTGATGCGCGACTTGATCTCGTCCGTGATGTGCGGGATGACCTGCACCGTGTCGCCGAGGTACTCGCCGCGGCGTTCCTTGGCGATGACCTCCGAGTAGACCTGGCCGGTCGTGACGTTGGCCTTGCCGTCGAGGTCCCGGTCGAGGAACCGCTCGTAGTGCCCGATGTCGAGATCCGTCTCCGCACCATCGTCGGTGACGAACACCTCACCGTGCTGGAACGGGTTCATCGTCCCAGGGTCGACGTTGAGATAGGGGTCGAGCTTCTGCATCGTGACGCGAAGCCCGCGTGCGGTAAGGAGCTGGCCGAGGCTCGAGGCCGTCAATCCCTTACCCAGAGAGGAGGCGACGCCTCCGGTGACAAAGACAAACTTGGTAGCCCGCGACTGATGTCCCACGGGCCGCCAGCATATCGCACGCACGCCGATCCGCTCGTTCGCGCCCGTTCCCGGCGCGGCGGCGTTGACGGAGACCGCCACGCTAGGCTTCGTTGCGTGACGGATGCGCACAAGGACGACCACGCCGACCACTGGGCCGCACCGGTCGCGGCGGCGGCACTCGACGCGCGGGTGCGCGTCCCGGGCTCGAAGTCGATCACGAACCGCGCCTACGTGCTGGCTGCCCTCGCGGGCGCGCCGACGCGGGTGCGCGTGCCGCTCGACTCGCGCGACACGCGGCTCATGCTCGGCGCGCTGGCCTCGCTGGGTGCCCGGTCGGAGGAGACGGCCGACGGCTTCCTCGTCCACCCCCTCGGCGCAGGCGGCAGCAGCCACGGCGAGCCGGTCGAGGTCACGCTCGGCAACGCCGGCACCGTCGCCCGCTTCACGCCCGCGCTCGCCGCGCTCGGCGACTCCCCCGTGCTCTTCGACGGCGACGAGGCCATCCGCCGTCGCCCGATCGGCCCGCTGCTGGCCGCGCTGCGCCGCCTCGGGGTGCGCATCGACGACGACGGCCGCGGCGCCCCGCCCTTCACGGTCCACGGCGACGGCGGGGTCCGCGGTGGCACGGTCGACCTCGACTCGTCGGCCTCGAGCCAGTTCCTCTCCGCGCTGCTGCTGGCCGGTCCGTCCTTCGACCGCGGCGTGACCGTGCGCCTGGTCGGCGACGCGCCGCCGAGCGAGCCGCACATCGCGATGACGCTCGACATGCTGCACCGCTTCGGCGCCACCGTGGAGCGCGAAGGCGCGGAGTTCCACGTCGCGCCGGCGAAGCTGTCGTGCCCCGAGTACGTCGTGGAACCGGACCTGTCCACGGCCGCGCCGTTCGTGGCCGCCGCCGTGGCCGCGGGCGGCACCGTGCGCGTCGCGGGCTGGCCGAGCACCACGACCCAGCCCGGCGACTGGCTGCGCAGCTTCCTGCCGGCGCTCGGCGCGTCGGTCCGGCTCGAGGACGGCGGCCTCGCCGTCACCGGCGGCTCGCACATCCCGGGGGTCGAGCTCGACCTGCACGAGGTCGGCGAGCTGACCCCGGTGGTCGCCGCGCTGCTGTGCTTCGCCGACGGCCCGTCGGTGATCAGCGGCGTCGCGCACCTGCGTGGCCACGAGACCGACCGGATCACAGCACTGGCCACGGAGCTGTCGGCACTGGGCGGCGACGTGTCCGAAACGGACGACGGCCTGCGCATCACGCCGGCCCCGCTGCACGGCGGCGTCTTCCACACCTACGACGACCACCGCCTCGTCATGGCCGCGGCCGTGCTGGGCCTGCGCGTGCCCGGCATCCGCGTCGAAAACCCCGCCACGGTGGGGAAAACGTTCCCGGCGTTCGTCGAGACGTGGACCGGGATGCTCGGCTCGAGCCAGTAGCGGTGTTATTGGCCTGTGTTATTGGCCTGTGTTATTGGCCCCGCCTTCGGCAGGGCGTGCGAGATCGCCTTTGAGCCGGCTTCCGGATGGGGCGGTCGGATCGGCCGGGGGCCGATCGCACCGCCCCATCCGGAAGCCGGCGCGATCTCGCCGGTGGGTTGCGGCCCGGGCGACACGCAGCTGCACAGCGCCCACCCAAGTTAGGGTGGCCTTACCTTGAGCGAACTCGAGACAGAGGGAACAACATTCGCCCGCGCGGGTTCGTACGCGATTCCGTTGCCTAAGCGGAGGGTTGCTTAGGCGGAAGCGGTTTCAGCCGCCCGCTTGAGCTCCAGGCGCGGCCGGCCCGTCAGTGCTTTGCTCCACGGCAGCCGCCGCAGCACCTCGACGAGCACCAGCGTCAGCGCCACCGTGGCCGGGTAGACGACCACGGTCGTCCACGGCGCCCCCACGCCGTCGCCGACGAACGCGATCAGGGGACTCAGCAGCGCCAGGGCGAGCGGGTGCGTCAGGAAGATCGCGAACGACCGGTCCACCGCCCACGACACCACCCGGCCGCCGGGCCGGCCCGCCTCCGCCCAGCGCGTGCCCGCGAGGAGCAGGCCCGCGATGGCCGCGACGCACCACGGCACGAGGTAGGGCCGGAACGCGTCGCTCGCCAGCTCCGGCCACAGTCCGTTGTGGACACTGACGAAGTAGCCCGTCTCGGCCACGGCGAGGGTGACCACGAGCCCGCCGGCCACGAACCACCGGTGCCGCCGCACCCACGCCTGCACGGCCTCGAAGTGCACGGCCGCGACGGCGCCGAGAACCGAGTAGAACTGGTACGGCAGCAGCGTCGTGAAGAACCGGCTCACAGTCGAGTACTCCACGCCTTCGGGTGGGTAGCTCAGGAAACACGTGACCGCGATGTGCACCGCGCCGGAGATCCCCAGCACGAGCCACGGCCGGCGCTCGAGCGTGCGCACCAGCTTCATCAGCACCGGGAACAGCAGGTATACCTGCAGCGTCACGAGCAGGAAGTACAGGTGGTACCACGCCGTCCCGTCGGCGATCTCGATCCCGAGCGCGCGCAGGGCCGCGGCGACGGAGCCGACGGGCTGCTCCGCGGTGACCAGCGAATAGCCCCAGTAGAGCACCGACCAGACCACGTACGGCACCGCGACCAACGGCACCCGCCGGCGCCAGAACGCCATCGGCCGCGGCGGGCGCGAGCGGTAGGAGAACACGAGCACGAATGTCGTCAACGCGAAGAACGCCTCGCGGGTGAGGTGCAGCGGCATCTCGAGCGCGTCGGACACCACGTCCTGCGGGAAGGTCGTGGCCCCCAGCACATGCATGAAGATCACCAGGGCGAAGGTGATCACGCGGTACAGGTCGAGCTGGTACAGGTGGGCCGCCCGCGCCGGGGCCGCCGCGGGTGCGGGGGCGATCTCGGTCGTGGTCATCGTGCGGCCGGGCGCCCGGGTGCGGAGTGGATCATGCGACCACATTTGCCGCACTGCCTGTGAAGCAGCCATGAAGTGGCTGAGAACCCGCTTTACCGCTGGAAAACGGGCGTAGCGAAGATCACGCCCGTCCACGGACCGGGATCACGGCCGCACCACAGTGGTACATACCACTCAAGCCCTGCGCGCCTGAGGTCCCGAAAAGTGAGTGCGGAGCGGGCGACGGCAGGCGTAGCGTCCGACGGCCATGGGCGATCGAGACGATCCGGCCGACGGCTGGTTCCCGGAGAGTGTGGCCGCGGGGTACGACGATCCGGGTGGCGCGAACGCGCCTGAAGTGGTGACACCCGCGGTGGATGTCCTCGAGGAGCTGGCCGACGGCGCCGTGCTCGAATTCGCCGTCGGGACCGGGCGGATCGCCGCCCCGCTGGCCGCGCGCGGCGTACGAGTCAGCGGCATCGAGCTGAGCCGGGCCATGGCGGCGCGGATCGCGAGCAAGCCGGGCGGCGACGCGGTCGCCGTCACGATCGGCGACATGACGTCGGCGCGGGTGGCCGGTGAGTTCTCGCTGGTTTGCCTGGTGTTCAACACGATCGGCAACGTGACCACACAGGACGCGCAGGTCGACGTGTTCCGGAACGCGGCCGCGCATCTGCGGCCGGGCGGGCTGTTCCTCGTCGAGGTGGGACTGCCGGATCTGCGCCGCCTGCCGCCCGGGCAGGACACCGTCCCGTTCGCGGTGGCGCTCGACCACGAAGGCGCCGGCTACGTGGGGTTCGACCAGTACGACGTCGTGACCCAGGAGTTCACCTCGAACCACCTCACCGTGTCACCGGACGGAACGGGGCGGTTTCGCCGCATCCCCTTCCGGTACGTCTGGCCGGCCGAGCTGGACCTCATGGCCCGCATCGCCGAGATGAAACCGAAGTACCGCTGGGCGGACTGGGATCGTTCGGAGCTCACGGCCGGCAGCACCAAGCACGTATCGGTCTGGGAGAAGGGCTGAAGCGCTCCCCGCCGGGCCTCAGTCCGTCAGCCAGGGCCGGAGTTTCTCGGGGTTGCGGATCACCCAGATGTGCTTGATCCGATCGTCCGCGACGTCGAACGCGTACACCGTCTGCGTGGTTCCGTCCCGCTGGGCCACGAGACCGGGCTGACCGTTGACCGTGCGTTCCGCCAGCGTCGTGGTCCCGAGCGCGCGGTGGGCGAGCTCGATCCAGGCCCGCGCGATCTGCTCGGCGCCTTCGATGGGGTGCAGGAAGGTCAGGGCGCGTCCGCCACCGTCGGCGATCGCCGTCGCCTCGGGATCGAGCACGCCGATCAGCGCGGTGATGTCCTTCGCTTCCCACGCCTGCTTGAAGTCCCTGACGACGCTCGCGTGCCGGGCCGCCGGGCTCGCGGGTGCCTGCGCCGCGCGGACGCGGCGGCGGGCCGAGGAAGCCAGCTGCCGGCAGGCCGCCGGCGTACGGCCGACGATCCCGGCCACTTCGGGGAACGAGTAGCGGAACACGTCGTGCAGGATGAACGCCACGCGCTCGGCCGGGGTCATCGACTCGAGCACGACGAGGAAGGCCATGCCGACCGACTCGTCGAGGGTGACCCGATCGGCCGGGTCGGCGCTACCGGCTCGGCCGGGCCACTCCGTGGGCCCGGGCAGCGGCTCGGGGATCCATTCGCCCACGTAGGTCTCCCGCCGGGCCCGCGCCGAGCCGAGCAGGTTGAGGCAGATGCGGCTGGCGACCGTCGTCAGCCACGCGCCGGGAGACTCGACGGCGTCCTGCTGCTCCCGCGACAGCGCGTACCAGCGGGCATAGGTCTCCTGCACGGCGTCCTCGGCCTCGGCCAGGGAGCCGAGCAGCCGGTAGGCGAGGTTGGTCAGGTGCCGGCGCTCGCTCATGATCGCGCTCAGGCCCGGCTCGGGTGGGGTGGTCATCGTGGCGGCGGCTCCCTCGGTCTCGTGCTGCCCTCAGCAGTACGACACGACAGCGCTCCGAAGTGTGAGGCCGGCGCGCCGCCTCACACTTCGGGGACGTGTGTTGTCGAGCTGGTGACACTCTCGACCGCCACCAGGAGACACCATGACCACCTCGGCTCCGTCGTTCACCGCCCCGGCTTCCGCGCAGCGCCTGCAACGCGCGGCCACCGCGCTGACGGCCCACGGCTTCATCGTCGAGATCCTCGACGACGTCGCCGCCGCCCGCACCCGCATGACCGAGCTGATCCCCGAGGGCGCCAGCGTACTCACCGCGGCCAGCGAAACGCTGCGGTTGTCCGGCATCGACGACGACCTCAACTCCAGCGGGCGGTACGAGGCGATCAAGCCCCGAACCCTGGCCATGGACCGCGTCACCGAAGCCGACGACATCCGCCGGCTGCGCGCCAGCCCCGACTTCCTCGTGGGCAGCGCCGCCGCCGTCACCGAAACCGGCTCGCTCGTGATCGCCTCCGGCAGCGGCAGCCAGCTGCCCGCGTCGTCCGGCGGCGCCGCCCGCGCGATCTGGATCGTCGGGGCGCAGAAGGTCGTGCCCGACCTGGACGCCGCCCTGCGCCGCGTCGAAGACCACTGCCTCCCGCTGGAAAGCGAGCGCGCCCTCGCGGCCTACGGCTGGCCCAGCGCCGTCAACCGGCTGCTGGTCCTCAACGCGGAACCCTTCCCGGGCCGCGGCATCGTCGTGTTACTCCGCGAAGCCATCGGGTTCTGAGGCGCAGCTGGGCCGCCGGCGCCGGTGCTCGATTGACAGGGCGCCGGATGGCCCCGCACAATTCGCGTCGCCACAGCCGCACCGCCGCCCGGTTGCCGTGGGGATCCCTGGCGTCCCCGGTAGTTCGAAGGGCGAAACAGTGCGAAGGCAGTTACGCGTTCTCGGCGCGACCGTGCTCACCGCGGTCCTCGCGGTGGTCCCGCTGAACGGCACGACGGCGGCAGCGCAGCCGGTGCCGCACACGATCGTGACGGACGGCAAGAAGCTGGCGCAGATCCGCGCCGAGTTGCACAGCGGGCACGCCACCGCGGCGCAAAAAGCCGCGCTGAAGACGTTGCTGGGCAAGGCCGACGAGGCGCTGACCGCCGGTCCGTGGTCGGTCATGGACAAGCCCACCACCCCGCCGAGCGGCGACAAGCACGACTACCAGAGCCAGGCGCCCTACCAGTGGGCCAGTCAGCCGAAGACGCCGGACAACCCGCAGGGCTGCCCGTACGTGAACCGCGACGGCGAGCGCAACCCGGAGGCAGACGCGATCACCGACCACACCTACCGCATGGTGGCGTGGGACGCGATCTACTACCTCAGCACGGCCTGGTACTACACCGGCGACGCGAAGTACGCCCAACGCGCCGACCTCGACATCCGCACGTGGTTCCTCGACCCGGCGACGCGGATGAACCCGAACATGACCTACTCGCAGATCGTGCCGTGCAAGAACACGATCAGCGGCACGGGGATCATCGACTCCACGCAGTCGTTCAGCCAGCTGCTCGACGCGTTCGCGCTGCTCGACTCCGGCGCGCCCGGCTGGACCGGCCACGACCGCTCGGCGATCCGCGTGTGGCTCGGCCAGTACCTCACCTGGATGCAGACCAGCCCGCAGGCGAAGCTGGAGCTGGCCGCGACCAACAACCACGGCACGTTCCTCGACATGCAGAACGCCACCATCGCCGCCTACCTCGGCAAGACGGACCAGGCGCGCAAGATCGTGACCGACGCGCTGCACAAGCGGTTCCCGGTGCAGTTCGACGCCGACGGCAACCAGCCGCTCGAGCTCACGCGCACGATCTCGTGGCACTACGTGAACTTCAACCTCACAGCGTGGGGCCGGATGGCGGAGGTCGGGCACACCCTCGGCGTCGACGTGTGGGGCTACCGCGCGGACAACGGCGTGACGCTGCGCAAGGTCGTCGACCGGCTCATCCCGGCGGCGCTGCACGGCGTGCCGTCGTGGCCGTACCCGCAGATCGCCCCGCTGGACCAGTCGATCGCCGCGGACATCTTCCACGCGGCGGCCGAGGAGGCCCACGACACCGACGCGGCGAAGGCGCTCAAGCAGATGCCGCTGCCCGCCGGCGGGGACACGTGGCCGGTGCGCGTCACGTGTTTCCCGCTCGACCCGCCGCTCAAGTGACGGGCCGACCTTCGGCGGGCTTTTCCGGACGAAACACCCGATAGCGCCCACAGTCCGAAATTGGTCTAGTCCAAAGTATTGACTCTCCCTGTGCACTGGTTCACATTCAGCAACGGGCCGGTACCGCTCAGGCAGTGATCCACACGTCGCGTCGGTCCTCCGCGCACTCCCCGGGCGCGGAGGACCGTTCGCCTGCGCGAGGGAGAACCCATGCAGCACAAGGTATCCAGAAGAGCCGCGTGGCTTTCGGCCGCCGCGGCGGCCGTGGTCGTCGGCGGTCTCACGACATTGGCCGGCCCGGCCGCCGAAGGCGCGGCCGTCGCACCCGCTGCGAGCCAGCAGGCCGCCGCCTCGGGCGGTCTGCGCGTCGCCTACTACGACCAGTGGAGCATCTACCAGAACGCCTATTACCCCAAGAACGTCGACGCCCTCGCGGGCAACCTCGACTACCTGATCTACGACTTCGAGAACATCGACCCGGCGAACCTCACCTGCTTCGAGGCCACGAAGGCGAGCGACCCCGACCCCGCCGGCGAGAACAACCCGAACGCGGGCGACGGAGCGGGCGACGCCTTCGCCGACTACCAGAAGTCCTTCGGCTCGGACATCAGCGTGGACGGCACGGCCGACGCGTTCGGCATGCCGATCGTCGGCAACTTCCACCAGCTGCAGGAGCTCAAGGCGCGCCACCCGAACCTCAAGGTGGTGCTCTCGCTGGGCGGCTGGACGTACTCGAAGTACTTCTCCGACGTGGCGGCCACCGACGCGTCGCGCAAGAAGTTCGTGAGCTCGTGCATCGACATGTTCATCAAGGGCAACCTGCCCTCGCAGGACGGCTACGGCGGCCCCGGCACCGCGGCCGGCATCTTCGACGGCTTCGACATCGACTGGGAGTACCCCGGTTCGAACACCGGCCACCTCGGCAACCACGTGAGCACAGGTGACACGGCCAACTTCACCGCCCTGCTCAAGGAGTTCCGCACCGAGCTCGACGCGTTGGGCGGCAAGCACTACTCCGTCTCCGCCGCGCTGCCGGGTGGGCAGGACAAGATCGCGAAGCTGCAGACCGACAAAATCGGCCAGTACATGGACTTCGCCGACGCGATGACGTACGACATGCACGGCGCGTGGGACGCGACCGGGCCGACGAACTTCCAGGACCCGCTCTACGGTTCGCCCAACGACCCCTCGGGCACGATCCCGCCCGGCACCGAGAAGTACACGACCGACTCGGTGATCAAGGCGTACACCCAGGGCTCGCCCGCGTACGGCATCCCCGGCGGCTTCCCGGCGAACAAGCTCACGCTCGGCATCCCGTTCTACTACCGCGGCTGGACGGGTGTGCCCGCCGGTTCGAACCACGGGCTGTATCAGTCGGCATCCGGGCCCTCGGCCGGGAAGACGTTGAGCGGCAACGTGCCCGGCATCGCGATGTACAAGGAACTGAGCGGGATCGTCGACAACCCGGCGGACACGTACTACGACCCGACCACGCAGTCGGCGTGGTTCTACGACGGTACGAACTTCTACGGCGGCTCGTCGGCGCAGTCCATCAAGGCCCGCACCGACTACATCCACTGCAACAACCTGGCCGGCGCGATGATGTTCTCGCTCTACGACCTCGATCCCAACGCGACGCTGTTCCACGACGTCGTCAACGGGCTGGCGAGCTCCACGGCCGGCTGCGGCACCACGCCGCCGACCACACCCACCACCCCGACGAACCCCACCACGCCGACGACCCCGACCACTCCGACGTCTCCGCCCACGACCCCGACCACCCCGGGCGGCGGCTCGTGCGCAGCGGCGGCGTGGAGCGCGACGCAGGCGTACACCGGCGGTGCGGTCGTCTCGTACAACGGGCACCAGTGGACGGCCAAGTGGTGGACGCAGGGCGACACCCCCGGCGGCAGCCAGAACGTGTGGACCGACAACGGCGTCTGCTCCGAGGGCGGTAGCCCGACGTCGTCGCCGGGCGGCACCTGCCCGGCCGCGTGGAGCGCCACGCAGGCCTACAGCGGCGGCGCGGTCGTGTCCTACAACGGGCACAAGTGGGCCGCGAAGTGGTGGACCCAGGGCGACACCCCCGGCGGCAGCCAGGGCGTCTGGGCCGACAACGGCTCCTGCTGAGCGCAAATCGGCGGCGGGTCGGGATCTCTCACCCTCCAAGAGATCCCGGCCCGCCGCCGACGTGCGTGGTGCTAGTTCCCGGCCGAAGACCCGACGCCCGGCGCGGGAGCCTGGGCGTTGCCGCCGGTGCCGTAACGGCCGGAGCCGCCGTCGAGCTGCTCACGCAGGGCCAGCAGCGTCGCGACGCGGCCGGCGGCGGAGTCGACGTTGTCCACAGTGGACAGGATGGATGTCGCGGAGGTGTCCGCCCGCACCACACCGATCGGGCCGGAGCCGTCGGCCGAACCCGGATCGCCGGCGAGCACCGTGCCCGCGCCCGAGCGGTCGAGCTGCGTCGCGAACCGCGCGATCGTGGCCGCGCGGTCGCCCGCGCCCTCGCCCGTCTGTTGCGAGCCGGTGAGCACGATCGCCAGCTGTGCCGGCTGCACGCCCTGGCTGGGCTTCACGAAACCGCCGTCGGTGAGGCCGCCGAGCGCGGCGGCCAGCTCGTCGCCCGTGGACTGCGGCTTCGCCGTGGACTTGTCCAGCAGCAGCACCGAACCGAGCAGCGCGCCGGCGAGCGTGCCGGAGTCACCCGCGGTCGGGAACTGCGAGCCGGCCGGCTGCAGGCGCGTGACGACGTCGCGCAGCTGGTCGGCCTTCTCCGGGTCGGTGAAGGAATCCGTGAGCTGCAGCTCCCCCGTGACCGAGGCGCCGGACTGCTGCACGAGCTGCTTGATCGCGTCGCGGTCGGCCGGGCGCGCGTCCTCGGTGGTCACGAGCACCACCGTGCGCTTGTCGAGCGTGCCGGCCACGACCTTCGGGCCCATCGACCCGGCGAACGCGTCGGAGTCGGCCAGGCGCGCGTTGAGCGCGTTGCGCTGCGCTTCGAGGTCGGAGACCTGCGTGCCGAGGTCCTTCTTCTGGTCCGACAGGCCCGAGAGCAGCGAGCCGTTGAGCGCGGTGGAGCCCAGGACCACGCCGACGGCCAGCGCGAGGAAGCACGCCGTGATGGAAACGATGTGGTACCGCAGAGAAATCACGTGAAGAGCCCCTTCACCCAGGTGGTGAACGTGGTCCAGGTGTGCTGGATCCAGTCCAGGTAGACGGAGCCGACGTCGGAGACCAGCAGCGCGGCGACCACCACGACGACGGCGGCGAGGACGAGCAGCGCGACGGCGCCCAAGGACACCCGGCTGCGGTGCAGTGTCGCGACGGCCTTGCCGTCGACCAGCTTCGTGCCCAGCTTGAGCCGGGTGAGGAACGTCGACGGGTTCGAGCCCGACCGGCCGTGGTCGAGGAACTCCCGCAGTGTGGCCTGGAACCCGACGGTGACCACGAGGCTCGCGCCGTGGGCGTCGGCCAGCAGCAGCGCGAGGTCCTCGGAGTTGCCCGACGCGGGGAACGTGACCGCGCCGATGCCCAGGTCCTGGATGCGCTCGACACCGGGCGCGTGTCCGTCGGGCTGCGCGGGCACCACGACCTCGGCGCCGCTGCGCAGGGTCGCGGTGCCGATGCCGGTCGGGTCGCCCACGATCACGTCGGGCGTGTAGCCCTGCGCGCGCAGCGTGTCGGCCCCCGCGTCGACGCCGACGACCACCGGCCGGTGCTCCCCGATGTACTTCTTGAGCCGCTTGAGGTCTTCGGCGTGGCCGTTGCCGCCCGCGACCACCAGCACGTGGCGGTCGCGCATCGGCAGCCGCAGCTCGGGCACGCCGACCCCGTCGAGGATCAGCGTGCGCTCGCGGCGGAGGAACTCGATGGTGTTGGCCGAGAACGCCTCCAGCTGCGTCGACATCCCGGCCTTGGCCTCGATCATCTGGTCGGCGACGCTCTCGGGCGTCTGCTCGTCGCCGGAGGCGATCTGCCGCTCCCCGATGTAGATGCCGCCCTCATGCACGCGGAGCTTCGTGCCGTCCTTGACCGTGCGCAGCAGCTCGCCGCCGACCGAGTCGACGAGCGGGATGCCCGCGGCCAGCAAGATCTCCGGGCCCAGGTTCGGGAACCGGCCGGAGATCGACGGCGACGCGTTCACCACGGCGGCGACCTCGGCCTCCACCAGCGCGTCGGCCGTCGCGCGGTCGAGGTCGAGCTGGTCGAGCACCGCCACGTCGCCGGCGCTGACGCGGCGCAGCAACTCCCGGGTGCGGCGGTCGACCCGCGCGACGCCGGTGATGCCGGGGAGGGCTTCGTGGTTTCGCGCGAGCAGACCGGTGAGCTTCATGTGGCTGATGGTGACAAATTTGTGGGTGGGACGAGCGCCGACGCGCCGAAGGGGACGTGACTCATTGTGGTGAGCGGTGTCGCCGTGAGCGTCCGTTCAGGGTTGGATGGTGGGTTCCGCCGCGGCGAACGAGAGGTTCAGCCAAGGACTGGCGGGATCTTGAAGCAGCAGGTGATGGACTCGCACGGCCGAGGTGTACTCCTCGCCGAACTCCTCCTCGTCCAGCGCGAGGGCCCGGCCCATGACGTAGCTCGCGGACAGCTCGGCCCATGACTCGTGGTAGCGACGCGCCACCGCGCCGGCCTCGAGCACCATCAGCTCGGCCGTGAGCGGATCGCAGTGACCGACTGCCAGACCCCACCGCGCCATCGCCACCGCACGGGCGACGTCCCACCCGATCGTGGTGCCGACGACGCCGGTGGGTGGCAGCAATCCGTCGGCTCGGAAGCGCTGTTCGTACCGCACGACGCGACGCAGGACGTCGGTGAGCGCGGGCGCCTGGTCCCGCGCGCCGTTGTCCGCGCACCAGCGCGCCACGAGCTCGGCCCAGGACCACGGATCGAGCCCCGCGCCGTAGCGGGCGCGCAGCACGAGGACGAGGTTGCCGGGCGTGAGCGTGTAGCCGGGGCCGACGAGGTCGTTCATCGCGGCGCGCCAGCCGGCCGCGTCGGACACGCCCCACCAGTCGCGCAGGCCGCGGACCTCGGCGACGTAGTCGTGGTAGCGCGCGTCGAGCACGTTCCACGGCTCGGCGGTGAGCACGGCCTGGTGCGCGCCGCACGCGAGCGCGTGGGCCAGCGAGCCCTCGAAGTGCCCGTAGCGCGCGGTGTTGAGCCGCTCGACCTGCTGCTCGACCGCCGTGACGCGGTGCGGGTTCGCGTCGAGCCACGGCAGCACAGCCGAACCTGGCACGCGCCACTCGCCGAGGGTGCCGGCGTTGAACACCACCTGCTCGTCGGCGTCGACCCCGTGCAGGGCCCAGTCGAGGTCGCCGCTGAGGAATACCACGTCGACGCCGAGGTCGGGCAGGGCGCCGCGCGTGAACAACCGCAGCGAACGGTCGCGGCAGCAGGCTTTGGCCGACGACCAGCCCTGCTCGCTCGCGAGTTTTTCCGCGTCTTCCCGGAGCATCGGCACGAACAGCTCTTCGTCGCCGAGCAGCCCGAGGAACCGGTCGAGATCGCCGTCGCGCCGAGCCCGGGCGAGCTCCGCCTCGACGTCGGCCACCGCGGCCCAGATCATGGCGTGTGGTCAGCCCTTCTTGGCGCGCTTGCGTTTCGGCTCGGCGGCGGCCTTGTCCTTCTCCGCCACGGCGAGCAGCTCCTCGGCGTGGGCGCGGCCGGTCTCCGTGCCGTCCATGCCGGCGAGCATGCGGGCCAGCTCCTTCACGCGGTCGGGCTGCTTCAGCGTCTTCACGCCGCTTCGCGTGACGCCGCCGCTGGTGCCCTTGTCCACCACCAGGTGCTGGTCGGCGAAGGCCGCGACCTGCGGCAGGTGCGTCACCACGAGCACCTGGTGCGTGCGCGCGAGCCGGGAGAGCCGGCGGCCGATCTCGACCGCCGCGCGCCCGCCGACGCCGGCGTCGACCTCGTCGAACACCAGCGTCTGCACGGTGTCGGCGTGAGCGAGGACCACCTCGATGGCCAGCATCACGCGCGAGAGCTCACCGCCGGAGGCGGCCTTGTGCACCGGCAGCGGCGGCGCGCCGTTGTGGGCGCGCAGGAGCAGCTCGACCTCGTCGATGCCGTCCGATCCGGCGTGGACGGCGTGGCCGTCGATCGCGAGCGCCTGGCGGTCGCCGTGCTCGGCGGGCTTCTGCTCGACGGTGATCTCCAGCTCCGCCTGCCCCATCGCGAGACCGGAGAGCTCCTTGGTGATCGCCGACGCCAGCTCGGCCGCGGCCTTGCCGCGCGCCGCCGACACGGCGGTGGCGTGGTCGCCCAGCTTCACGGCGAGCTCGTCGCGGCGGCGGGCCAGCTCGGCGAGCGCCTCCTCGGAGGTGTCCATCGACTCGAGCCGGCGGCGGGCGTCGTCGGCCCAGACCAGCACTCCGTCGACGTCGGCCGCGTACTTGCGCGTGAGCCGCTTGAGGTCGGCCTGGCGCGCCAGCACCTTCTCCAGCAGCGCCGGGTCGGCGTCGAGGCCCTCGATGTACCCGCCCAGCTCCGCGCCGACGTCGGTGAGCAGCATCGAAGCTTCTTCCAGCCGCGGCACGAGCTCCCGCAGCGCCGAGTCCTCGGCCGAGGCCAGGCGTCGCAAGGCTTCGCCGACGAGGCCGAGCGCACCGGGCGCGTCGGGGTCGCCGTCCTGCGAACCCGAGACCGCGACGTGCGCTTCGGTCGCCGAAGCGCGCAGCTCGTCGACGGCCATCAGCCGCTTGATCTGCTCGGTGAGCTCCACGTCCTCGCCCGGCTCGGGCGCGACGGCGTCGATCTCGGTGAGACCGTGCTTGAGCAGGTCGGCCTGCTGCGCCATCTCGCGCGAACGGGTGGAGCGCTCGGTGAGCTCGCCGATCACGGCCAGCCACTCCTCGCGCACCTCGCGGTAGGCGGTGAGCGGCTCGCCGACCGCGGGGCCCGCGAACCGGTCGATCACCGCGCGCTGCTCGCTCGGGCGCAGCAGCCGCAGCTGGTCGTTCTGCCCGTGCACGGCGATCACCTGCTCGGACAGGTCCGCCAGCACGCCGACCGGCACGGACCGGCCGCCCAGGTGGGCTCTCGACCGGCCGTCGACGGCCACCGTGCGCAGCGCGATCACGCTGCCGTCCTCGTCGATGTCCGCGCCCGCGTCGGTGACGATGCGGCTCGCGGCGTCGGCCTTGTCGAGGGTGAAGCGCCCTTCGACGAAGGCCTTGAGCATTCCGTTCCGGACCTTGGACGCTTCGGCCCGCCCACCGGAGAGCAGGTGCAGCCCGGTCACGACCATGGTCTTCCCGGCGCCCGTCTCACCGGTCACAACGGTGAAACCCGGGTGCAGTTCCAGCAGGGCGTCCTCGATGACTCCGAGGCCCTGGATGCGCATCTCGGCCAGCACGACGCCTACGGTAGCCGCCCCCACCGACCTTCCGTGCGCTCGACCGGTGCTAAATGTTCTTTTCGCTGGTCGAACACCTGTGCGGACGGTTCGGCCCGGGCGTGTCACGGGTCACCTCGCGCACACCCTGCGTTGCGAAGGAGAGCGCCGCACGTCGTCGATCACCGCACGCCAGCACCCGCTCAGACCGAGCGGCCGCCGGTGCGCCGTTCGCGCCAGCTGCGCACCGGCAGGCCGAACTTGTGCACCAGCCGGTCGGTGAACACGCCTTCCCACAGCCGCACGAGCCGCACCGGCCGGCGGCCGCAGACGACGCGCACGAGCGAGCCCGGCGGCATGTCGAAGCTGCGCAGCCCGTCGCAGGTCAGGACGGCGCTATGGCCCGAGGGGTCGATGCCGACGGTGATCACGGAGTCGGGCGAGACCACGAGCGGACGCGCGAACAGGGCGTGGGCGTTGCTGGGCACCACGAGCAGCGCCTCGACGTCAGGCCACATGATCGGGCCGCCGGCGGAGAAGGCGTACGCGGTGGAGCCGGTCGGCGTCGCGCACAGCACGCCGTCGCAGCCGAAGGACGAGACCGGGCGGCCGTCGACCTCGATCAGCGCGTCGAGCACGCGCTCGCGCGAGAACTTCTCCACGCTGGCCTCGTTGAGGGCCCACGTGCGGTAGAGCTCGACGCCACCGTGGGTGACGGTGACGTCGATCGTCATCCGGTCCTCGACCTGGTACTCGCGGTCGACCACGCGCTGCACGGCGTCGGCGAGCGCGTCGGAGTCGGCCTCGGCCAGGAAACCGACGCGGCCCAGGTTCACCCCGAGCACCGGCACGCCCGCGGGCCGCGCGAGCTCGGCCGCGCGCAGCAGCGTGCCGTCGCCGCCGAGCACGAACACGAGCTCCGCTCCGCGCGCGGGGTCGTCCTGCGGCGCCACGACGGTGCAGGGCATGTCCATACAGCCGTCGGGGTCGATGAGCTGACGCACCTCTTCGTCGGTCACGCGCAGCCGGATCCCGGCCTTCGTGAACCGCGCTGACACCTCGCGTGCGGCCTCCCGCGTGTGGTCCCGGTCCGGGTGCGCCACGAGAAGCACTTCACGTTCGCTGGTCACTGGGGTCCTTCCTGGACGGCGGCCCGCACGAGCCGCTCGACACCGTCCACAGTGCCATCGGCGGCCGCGAGTTCGCCCGGATCTTGATGCCGAAGATCTCGCCGCAGCCACACGAAGTACTCGACGTTGCCGGACGGGCCGGGCAACGGGCTCGCGACGACCCCGCGCAGCGCGAGCCCCAGCTTCGCGGCTTCGGCGATGACGTCGACCACGGACTGCACGCGCAGCTCGGGATCGCGGACCACGCCGCCGCTGCCGAGGCGGTCCTTGCCGACCTCGAACTGCGGTTTGACCATGGGCACGAGGTCGGCGCCTTCGCGCGCGCAGTCGGCGAGCGCGGGCAGCACGAGCTTGAGCGAGATGAAGGACAGGTCGCCGACGACGAGGTCGACCTGGCCGCCGAGCGTCTCCGGCGTCAGGTTGCGCACGTTCGTGCGGTCCAGCACGACCACGCGCTCGTCGGTCCGCAGGCGCCAGTCGAGCAGGCCGCGGCCGACGTCGGCGGCGATCACGGTGGCAGCGCCGTTGCGAAGCAGCACGTCGGTGAACCCGCCGGTGGACGCGCCGGCGTCGAGGCAGCGGCGGCCCTCGACCGTGAGGCCTTCGGGGCCGAACTTCTCCAGCGCGCCCAGGAGTTTGTGCGCGCCGCGCGAGGCCCAGCCGGGGTCGTCCTCGTCCTTCACCACGATGGGCGCGTCGGACTCGACGCCGGTGGCGGGTTTGGTCGCGACCATGCCGCGCACGGAGACTTTGCCGCCGGTGATCAGGGCCGACGCCTGTTCCCGTGAGCGGGCCAGGCCGCGGCGAACCAGCTCCGCGTCGAGGCGGGCCCGTTTGGGCACGCCGGTCAGACCCTGTCGATGCTGGACAGGGCCACGGTGAGCTCGGTGTGCACGGTTTCGAACCGGTCGACGTGCTCGGCGAGCGGCACCGAGTTCAGGTCGTCGATGCCCGCCACGGCTTCCTCGATCCCCGCGCGGGGATCGATCTGCTGCGGGCCAGGTCCGGGTACCGGCGGAGGGCCAGGGACGGGCCGCGGGACGTTCGGGTGCACGAACTCAAACTACCAGTCAGGCCAGCCGCAGCCCGGTCAGCGCCGCCTCGGCCGCGTCGCCTTCGGCACGGACCTCGGTCACGCCGCTCGCCCACGCCGCGTGGCACAGCGCGCGCAGCAGGTCGAGGGCTTCTCCGCTGCCGCGCACGGTCAGCACGTCGCCGGACATGATCTCCCAGCCCGGCCGGGGACCGATCTTGAGGTCCTCGGCGCGCTGAGTGAGAGCGGTCAGGTCGGCGGCCAGGTGCGTCGGCCGTTCGGCGGGGATCGCCGTCAGGAGACCGGCGGGCGTCGCGACGCCGGAGAGCACCGCGAGCACGTCCATGCCCGCGGCGACCGCACCGGCGATGTCGGTGTCGAGCCGGTCGCCCACCACCAGCGGCCGGCTCGAGCCGGCCGACCGTGCGGCCGTCTCGAACAGCAGCGGCTGTGGTTTGCCCGCGACGACCGGTTCGGTGTCGGTGGCCGTGCGCAGCGCCGCGACCATGGAACCGTTGCCCGGCAACAGGCCGCGCTCGGTGGGCAAGGTCGCGTCGACGTTGCACGCGACCCACAGCGCGCCGGCGCGGATCGCCAGCGCCGCCTCGGCTAGGTCGGCCCACGCGGTCTCCGGCGAGTGCCCCTGCACGACGGCCGCGACGTCGTCGTCGACCTTCCGCACGGTGCCCAGCCCGGCCGTTTCAACTTCGGCGGCCAGCGAGTCGGTGCCCACGACCAGCACGCGCGCACCGGCGGGCAGGCGCTCGCCGAGCACCGCGGCAGCAGCCTGGGCGCTCGTGTGCACCTCGTCGACGGTCGCGTCGAGGCCAAGAGCTTCGAGATGCGCCACCACGTCGGCCGGCGCTTTCGACGCGTTGTTCGTGACATACCGGACGGCCGTGCCGTGCTCCCGCACTGCCCCGACCGCCTCCGGCGCGCCCTCGATCACCTGCGAGCCGTGGTACACGGTGCCGTCCAGGTCGAACAGCACCGCGTCGTAGCCCGCGAGGAGCGCGTCACTCATTCGAGAGCTCCGCCGCCCGCTCGGCGGCGTCGGTCTCGTCTTCGTTGTCGGCCTCGGCGGCGTTCAGGAACCAGCGCACGGCCTCGTCCTTGCGCCCGGCCGCCACGAGGTTGTCGGCGTAGGCGTAGAACAGGCGCGCGCTCCACGGGTCCCGCTTGCTGGGCACCAGGTCCGGCCCCTGCAGCGAGACGACCGACGCGTCCATCTGCCCGAGGTCGCGCCGCGCCCCGGCCGCGACGATCGCGAGCTCGACCTGCGTCGCCTTCGAGAGCTTCGCCGTGTCGGTTTCCTTCGCCAGGTCCAGCGCCCGCTCCGGCCGGCCCAGGGCCCGCTCGGAGTCGGCGATGATGGCGATGTGCTCGTCGCTGCGCGTCATGCGCCGCACGGCCCGCAGCTCCGACAGCGCCTCCTGCCAGTTGCCCGCGTGGTAGGCCGCCAGCCCCAGCGCCTCCCGCACGATCGGCACGCGCGACGCCTTGAGCTTCGCGTACTTCGCGTGCTCCAGCGCCGCCTCCGGGTCGACGTCGATCAGCCCGCCCGCCGCGACCAGGTGCTTCCCGACGGTCTCGGCCAGCCCCTTCGGCAACGTCCGCAGCTCACGCCGCACCTCTTCGTCCAGATCGGAGTACTCGATGCCCTCCGGCAGCTCCGGCGCTTCGAGCAGCTCCCTCGCCAGCGCCGCGTCGTCCAGCGCCTCCGCGCCGGCACGCGTGCCGCGCATCGGCCGCTCGTCCCGCCGCGGCCGCGAGTCGCGGCCCCCGCGCGCGTCGCGATCGTCCCGACGGGGCCGGTCGTCTCGACGGCTGTCCCGGCTGTCGCGGTTGTCCCGGCCCTCGCGGAAGTCACGACGGGGACGGTCGCTGCTGCTGCCGCGGTCGCCTCGGTCGTCGCGAGAGGACCGCTCGCCACCGGTTCGGCGGTCGTCACTCGAGCCGTTGTCGCGAGAGGACCCTTCGGCGCGCTCATCGCGCGCCGACACCGCGGTGCCGTCGCCATTGTCTCGGCGGTCCTCGCCCGAGCTGTCACTGCCCGAGTTGCCACTGTCGCGGTCTTCGCGAGCGGACTGCGCGCCACCGTCGCTGTCGTCGCCGCGGTCTTCAGGCGAAGCGTGCTCGCGACCGCTGCGGTCACCCTTGTCGTCGCCCTCGGGCGCGTCGTCTCGGTTGTCCCGAGCGGACCGCTCTCCGTCGCGATCGGCCGAGTCGTCGGCCTGCGACCGGACGACGTCGCGCGAAGCCGGCTCCTCGCGATCGGAGTCGCCGTCATCCGCACGGTCGGCGCGCGGCGCGGCGTCGTCCCCATTCGCGTGGTCGCGTGCGGCGTCGCCGTCGGCGGTCACGTCAGAGCGCTCGCCGCGGCCGCTGTCGCCGGGCTTCGAGAAGTCTTCGCGGTCGGCGGTGTCGCCGGCGACGAAGCCGTCGTCGGTGATGTCGAAGTCGTCGTCGGAGGCAGCGCCGCGGGTGTCGGCGCGGTCGAAGCCGCGGGAGTCGCCCGAGTCGCGGCGGTCGCGGGAGCCGCCGCGGTCGTCCCGGTTGAAGGAGCCACGGTTGTCGCGCGGGCCGTTGTCGCGCGGGCCGTTGTCGCGGCGGTCGGAACCGCGCGGGCCGCCCCGATCGTCACGGCGGTCCGAGCCGCCCCGATAGCCGCCGCGGTCGTCCTTGCGGAAGCCGCTGCCCGAGCTGCGGTCGTCGCGGTCCTTGCGGAAGCCGGAGCCACCACGGTCGTCGCGAGCGCCGCCGCTGCGGAAGCCGCGGTCGTCACGGTCCTTCTGGAAGCCACCCGGCCGGCGGTCGTCGCGCGACCCACCGGTGCGCGGAGCACGGTCGTCGCGGTCGCCCCGGTAACCACCCGAGGTGCCCCGGTTGTCCCTGTCGCCTCGGTAGCCGCCCGAGCCGCCCGAGCCGCCGCGGTCATCGCGGTCGCCCCGGTAGCCGCCGGAACTGCTGCCGCCGCGGTCGTTGCGGAAGCCGGACCCACCGCTGCCGCGGTCGTTGCGGTACCCACCCGAGCTGCCGCCACTGCGGTCGCCACGGAAACCGCCCGCGCCACCGCCACTGCGGAAGCCCGAGCCACCACGATCGTCACGCGACCCAGCCGAGCTGCCGCCGCTGCGGTCGCTACGGAAACCGCCCGAGCCGCCGCCACTGCGGAAGCTGGAGCCGCCACGATCGTCACGGGACCCACCCGAGCTGCTGCCCCGGTAGCCCGAGCCGCCGCGCTCGTCACGCGAGCCCGAACCGCTGCCGCCGCGGTAGCCACCGCGGTCGTCGCGCGACCCACCCGAATTGCCGCCGCGGTAGCCGGAGCCACCGCGGTCGTCACGGAAGCCGGAGCCGCCGCGGTCCTTCCGGAAACCACCGGAATTGCGGTCGTCCCGATCGTTGCGGAAACCGCCACTGCGATTGTCGCGGTCGCCGCGGAAACCGCGGTCGTCGCCACTCGAATCGCGGTTGGGGCGGAACCCACCGGAGCCCCGGTCGTCACGGAAGCCGCCGCGGTTGTCGCGGGGACCGCCGGAGCCACGGGAATCGCGGGAGCCGCCGCCGGAGCGGTTGTCGTCGCGGAAGCCTCCGGTCGAGCCGCTCGAACCGCGGTCCTCCCAGCGACGCCCGGACGCGGACTTGCCCTGCGGCCGGCCGGAGCGGTTGTCGTAGCCGCCGCGCGAGCCGCGGTCGTCAGAGCCCGCGCGCGGGCCGCCGTCGCGGTTGCCGGCGTATCCGCCGCTGCGCTGGTCACGGGGGTTGTCGCCACCCGAGGGGCGGCCCTGGTACCCACCGCCGCGCGCACCGTGGTCGTCCCGCCGGGGGCGTCCCTGGTAGCCGCCGTCACGCCCGCCACGGTCCTGCCGCGCGCCACGCCGGTCTCCCCGGGGCGCGTCCGACCGGTTGCCGCGGGAGCCCTGGTCGCGGCGAGCCGACCGGCCGGACCCATCATCCTCTGAGTCACGTCGACCGAACTCGGACACCTGGCCTCCTGCCATAGAAAAATCTTGTGTTCTCACGGGCCACCCGCTATGGGGGCCGACTGTCCATCCTACGGGGCCGTTCGGAGCACCCCGCGCGCGCATGGCGCTCCGTCACGGGCGCCGCACAGCACGCCACATAGAGATAGGCCCCGGGAGAACCGTGAAGATTCTCGACCGGGGCCTACTCTAAGTAAGTTCGGCGGCGTCCTACTCTCCCACAACCCTTCGGTTGCAGTACCATCGGCGCTACCAGGCTTAGCTTCCGGGTTCGGAATGGGACCGGGCGTTTCCCTGGCGCTATAACCACCGAAACACTATGAAACACGCGTGGTGTTTCAGAACCGTAGAGTGGATGCGTAACATCTTTGTAGGCAAGTCCTCGGCCTATTAGTACCAGTCAACTCAACAACACATTACTGTGCTTCCATTTCTGGCCTATCAACCCAATCGTCTCTTGGGGGCCTTAACCCACATGGGGTGGGATACCTCATCTTGGAACAGGCTTCCCGCTTAGATGCCTTCAGCGGTTATCCCTTCCGAACGTGGCCAACCAGCCATGCCCCTGGCGGGACAACTGGCACACCAGAGGTTCGTCCGTCCCGGTCCTCTCGTACTAGGGACAGCCTTCCTCAAGTATCCTACGCGCGCGGCGGATAGGGACCGAACTGTCTCACGACGTTCTAAACCCAGCTCGCGTGCCGCTTTAATGGGCGAACAGCCCAACCCTTGGGACCTACTCCGGCCCCAGGATGCGACGAGCCGACATCGAGGTGCCAAACCATGCCGTCGATATGGACTCTTGGGCAAGATCAGCCTGTTATCCCCGGGGTACCTTTTATCCGTTGAGCGACACCCCTTCCACCAGGTGGTGCCGGATCACTAGTCCCGACTTTCGTCCCTGCTCGACATGTCTGTCTCACAGTCAAGCTCCCTTGTGCACTTGCACTCAACACCTGATTGCCAACCAGGCTGAGGGAACCTTTGGGCGCCTCCGTTACTCTTTAGGAGGCAACCGCCCCAGTTAAACTACCCATCAGGCACTGTCCCTGAACCAGATCATGGCCCGAGGTTCAGATTCCCAATTCGACCAGAGTGGTATTTCAACATTGACTCCACAGTAACTAGCGTCACCGCTTCACAGTCTCCCACCTATCCTACACAAGCCGAACCGAAAACCAATACCAAACTATAGTAAAGGTCCCGGGGTCTTTCCGTCCTGCCGCGCGTAACGAGCATCTTTACTCGTAGTGCAATTTCGCCGGGCCTGTGGTTGAGACAGCCGGAAAGTCGTTACGCCATTCGTGCAGGTCGGAACTTACCCGACAAGGAATTTCGCTACCTTAGGATGGTTATAGTTACCACCGCCGTTTACTGGCGCTTAAATTCTCAGCTTCACCCCCGAAGGGATTAACCGGTCCTCTTAACGTTCCAGCACCGGGCAGGCGTCAGTCCATATACATCGTCTTGCGACTTCGCATGGACCTGTGTTTTTAGTAAACAGTCGCTTTCCGCTGGTCTCTGCGGCCACCCACCCCTAGTCCGCGAAGGACTTCAAGGTGTTTGGCCCCCCTTCTCCCGAAGTTACGGGGGCATTTTGCCGAGTTCCTTAACCACAGTTCACCCGATCGCCTTGGTATTCTCTACCTGACCACCTGTGTTGGTTTGGGGTACGGGCCGTGCATGCACTCACTAGAGGCTTTTCTCGGCAGCATAGGATCACCCTCTTCGCCTCAAACGGCTACGCATCACGTCTCAGCCTATATGGAACACGGATTTGCCTATGTTCCGGCCTACACGCTTACACCAGGACAACCATCGCCTGGCGGAGCTACCTTCCTGCGTCACCCCATCGCTTGACTACTACAGAATCAGATCCCACGCTCCACAACACAGCTCCATCCGAAGACTTCACCATGCGCTTTGGGTGGTTAGTATCAACTGCCTCATCATGGGCGCACATGCTCGGGTACGGGAATATCAACCCGTTGTCCATCGACTACGCCTGTCGGCCTCGCCTTAGGTCCCGACTTACCCTGGGCGGATTAGCCTGGCCCAGGAACCCTTGGTCATCCGGCGGCAGAGTTTCTCACTCTGCATTCGCTACTCATGCCTGCATTCTCACTCCCACACCCTCCACCGCTAGCTTCCGCCACGGCTTCACTGGATGCAGGACGCTCCCCTACCCATCAACACGACTACACAACGCTCCGAAGAGCGAAGCGGATCTATTGTGTCAATGACACAGCTTCGGCGGTGTGCTTAAGCCCCGCTACATTGTCGGC